>NZ_OZ244997.1:2118610-2421268 GCF_965223285.1 Candidatus Leptofilum sp.
CCCATCTGTCTCGAAACTGTAATCAAATTCCACCACAAAACCGGCATTGGCAAAGTAACCACGCTCCTGAGCCACATAAAATGGCGCATATTGCGGATCGGCCACAAAACCCATCGGCAGCCGAATATTGATCACTTCTTCTGCTGACGGGTCATCAGCAAATGGCTCATCAACGACCGGCTGATCTGCCTGACAGGCTGTGAGCCATAAAAATAAAGTTAACAACACAATGATTATGCGAAAGCATTTAGATTTCATGTTCATTCCCTACTATTGATTTTTTTGCCAGCGCAGCAGCCTCTTTTCTGCCAACGTCACCAATCCATAAAGGGTGAGCGCAATTGCTGCCAGCGTAAAAAGCACCACGAAGACCAAATCTGTTTTAAATTGATAGCGAGCTGTGATGAGCAAATAGCCCAGCCCCTCGGTTTTGGGCTGCACAAACTCCCCCACCAACGCGCCAATCACGCTGAGCGTAGCACCCAGTTTGAGGCCAGCCAGCACGATTGGCAGCGCAGCGGGCCACTCCAGCTTGCGGAAAATTTGCCAGCGCGTTGCTTGCAGCGCGTGCATCAGTTCGTACAGCTCACGCGGCACCGATCGTAAACCGGCAATGATGTTGATGAGTACCGGAAAAAAGACGACCAGCACCGCCACCAGCACGCGCGCCCAGAAAGTGGAGCTGATCCAGATGGTAAGCAGGGGGGCAATGGCTATCACCGGAATTGCCTGAGAGGCGATGAGATAGGGAGAGATGAGACGCTCGGCAAGAGGGGATTTGGCCAGCAAATAGCCTAGCGGCAGCGAAATCCCTGCTCCAATGAGCAAACCGGGTATCACTTCACTTAGCGTAATAAGACTGTGGCGCAGCAAACGGCCGTCTGCCACCACCTTACCAAATTGCCGAGCCACATCGACGGGGCCAGGCAAAATAAATCGGTCATAAGCCCCTACCAAAACCACGCTTTGCCACAACAGTAGCAGCAGCACAAACGAGATAGTCACCGTTACAGAAACAGGCTGCCGACGTAACAACGTCATAAATTCCTCACAAAATTGTTGGGGCAAGGGGAAGCTGCGCACGAGGCAGCAGGGTTGGACAATAATATCCAACGACTGCATAGTGGAAACGGCCGTTTCTCATTCACGATGCCACGAAAAAGCCCCACAGTCTTGTGGGGCATCAATTTGCAACATGACAAACAGAAACGCAGCACGTCTCGTTTACCTTCTCCCATCCAGACTATACTGTCGGCTCTGGAATCTCACCAGATCAACCTTTGTCCGATAATCAATAATCGTATTCAGTAATCAATTTGGCAACTTTTTACTGATTACTGGTAACGGTTTACTGAACACCGAAACCTGGTTCGCGGGCTTGGCCTGCGCGGGCCTCACCGCCGGTCGGGAATTAAACGTGTTTGTTAAAACACGCCTTCACCCTGCCCCGAAGGTTAATATTTTATTGTACGCCTGATTATACAATAGCGATTCGGGGCGTCAATGGAGGGATGTTCTGCCTAAAAATGACAAAGATCACCATTTTTCAGATCACTTTTTACTGGACAACCGCTGCAATACGCTTCATGATTCTGATGTGTGGTCACATGCTGATCAAAGGAGCTAAAAGTGAGTCAATTTGAAGCGTTAGCGAAAGAGTTCTTAGCACAAAAACGGATTGCGGTAGCTGGTGTTTCGCGGAATCCTAATGAAACGGCCAACGGCATTTACCGTACCCTCCGCGACAAAGGGTATGAGGTATTTGCCGTCAATCCCAATGCAGAGACAGTAGAAGGCGATCCCTGCTTCCCCAACATGCAGGCCATCCCCGGCGGTGTGGACGGGGCCATGCTGGTGACCAAGCCAGAGCATAGTGCCCAAATCGCCCAAGATTGTGTGGCAGCAAGCGTGCCCCGCGTCTGGATGCACAACAATACCTTCGCGCCCTCCAGCGTCTCTAACGAAGGAACGGCCGTTTGCCGCGAGAATGGCATCACTGTCATTGATGGCGGATGCCCCATGATGTTTTTTGACCCCTTCCATAAATGTATGAAATGGGTCTTAGGCAAAATGGGAAGGCTGCCAACAGGATAAACAGTCAATAAATCTCAAAATGATTATGAACTCACAAGCAATCTTGTGAGTTCTTTTTTTGTAAACCTCAGACAACTCTGCCTTCAAAATAGAAGAACCCAAAAAGTGATTCAAAAAACAATAAGTACAAAAAACAAATCCAATCGTAATAAAGAGTGAGGGAATAGGATTCCTCACGCTGAAAAGACTCAAATATTTGAATTATCCTCATCATTTTGGAGAAAATTATGACCTTGTTTGGAACAATCTTTATGCACACAGTCGGTGGCGGGGGTATTGTATCTGGCTTTTTGCACCCTATTTTGGGTTTAGACCATTTATTGGCAATGGTTGCCGTAGGCTTACTTAGCGCGCAGCTAGGTGGCAAAGCAATTTGGACAGTCCCGGCCACATTTGTCAGCATCATGGCTGTAGGTGGCATTCTGGGATTAGTCGGCGTGCCGCTGCCACTAGTTGAAATTGGTATTGCTGGGTCTGTCATCCTTCTGGGTATTGCTATCGCCGCAAACAAAGGACTGCCAATAGGGTTGGCTATGTCCATCGTTGCGTTGTTTGGCCTGTTTCATGGGCACGCACACGGCACAGAATTGCCAGAAATCACAAATACGCTGGGCTTAACTATCGCTTACGTAACTGGTTTCCTGGTGGCAACCGTTGGCCTGCACGTTATCGGGGCATTGCTAGGCATGATGGCTATTCGCAACAAGCGCGGCACACGCACCTTGCAAATAGCTGGTGGCGTCATCTCGATTCTAGGTATTTTCATTATCACCGGAATTCTCTGATCTTTCTTACTAGCTGATGTTACGCACTTACTCTGGAAAAGATTTCAAAAGTCTTCAAGACAATTCGCTCATCACCAGAGAGAAGCAAGACTTTTGAAATCTACGCTGCGTAACATGAGTTACTAGCATTTTTATCACCAATCAGGAAACCGTAAATGAGTGCTGAAGAGATCACAAAACAACCTGAGCAAGAAATTGAAATCAATAATCCAGGGTGGATTCTCATGGTGATCATTACCATGATGCTCTGGATTTTTGGTTTTGTTGATCTTATCAACGAATCCAGTGAATTTTCACAGGCTATTTTGGGCAAATATTCTGTTGGCTACTTTGCCTTCTTGGTAGTTTACGCTTTACTCTTCTTCGTTTTCCCTTTCTTTTTGTTGCAAAAGAATATCGAACGTTTAAAGGGCTGGGTTGCGGCCATTCAGCGAAAACCAGTTCTGGCCTCTGGAATTATTTTGTTCTTCATTGTGGCCTTTGTCATCACCTCTGAATACGATCGTTTTACCAAATATTCAGTGTTTCAGATGTGCGTTTTGGCAATGCTAGGTATGGTAGTGCTCGTGCTTTTGTTTGCTAATTGGGATGATTTTGGCAAACAGCAGCGGTGGCGCAAGATTTTTGCATATCCGCTGTTCGCATTAACGGCCGTTGAAATTGTGTTTCAGCTATTAGCCGTAGCCAATCTTTTACCTTCGTCTGTGGTACATCAAAATGGGCTGTTTGTGCCGTACGGCCGTATCTACCACACAGACCAGGAAACCATCAACACTACCACCAATCGGTACGGCTGGTATTACACCGACTTCCGTGAAGATGACGCCTTGAACAACATTGCCCTCATAGGCGATAGTTACATTCAAGGACTCCAGGTACACCCGGAACAGAATCTTGGCGTTACGCTCGACTCATTGCTCAATGGAGGAGAGCCTGAAGATGGCCCAAATGAAGTGATGGCCTTTGCAATGCCGGGGTTTGGACCCGGCACCCATCGCGAGCTAACCGAATATGCGGCTGAATATTTTGCGCCGGATGAATATGTGGTTTTTATCAATTTGGGCAACGATTTTCAAAACGTCACCAAGCCACAAGAAGAATATTTTTTCTACTACGTGGATGACGAAGACGCCTTACGATTGGAATCTGCCAGCTATAACGCATGGCATGATTCACAGCATCTTTCCATTCGCAGCCACGAGCCTTTTTATCTGTGGCACCGTCTCAAAAGCAACTATCTGACCGCATCGGTTGTTCGGGGGTTGTTTGGTGCTTCTACCCCGGTGTTTGCTGCGCCAGAAGCAGAAAATCCATATACCAATCGTCAGTTAGAAGGCGTTGTTTGGCGGAAGCCACGCCCCTGGGTGCCAACTCACAACAGCGATTGGGACATTGTATTTGAAACGGCCGTTAGCCAAGGCTTTACGTTCACCCAAGATGGAAGCAATGACGAAGCGTCCGGCATCGAAACAACCAAACGTCTTTTGCAAATCATAGATGATTTCGTAGCAGAAAATGAGGCTCGCCTACGCATTGTAACCATCCCAGCTTTTCCGCCCGCCTTTTATGAGCAATTTCCAGATGGCAACTGGGTGCCAGTGGTAGATGAGTATGACCTGTTTTATGCAGAGCAAGCGTTAGTGACCTTTGCGGAGTCCGAAGGCATTCCCATTTTGCCAATGGGCAGCTACATGCAGGCAGAAAATCTCACCTCGTCCGACATTCGTGCGCTTTATTTTGACGACGCCTACAGCTACTTCACCCCGGCCGGACACAACTACTTTGCCGAAGCCGTTTACGATTGTTTCTACAGCGACACAGCTAGCGAAAGCTGTGTTCCCAACAGCGAATAATTCTCGTCAGGTTCTGAGGATAAATAACGATGGATTTTACCTGGCAAGAAGAGCAATTAGCTTACAAGCAAACCGTCATTGCGTTTGCCCAAAGCACGCTCAATCACGACATTTTGGCGCAGGATGAGGCCGGAATTTTCCCGCGTGACAAGTGGGAAAAGTGTGCGGAATTTGGCATTCAGGGATTGCCAATGCCCGAAGCGTACGGTGGCAGCGGGGCGGATATTCTCACCACCGTGTTGGTGATGGAAGGGCTGGGGTATGGCTGTGAAGACAATGGCTTAACCTTTGCCTTAAATGCTCAAATGTGGGCCGTGCAGTTACCCATCCTCACGATGGGGTCAGAAGCGCAAAAACAGGCGTATTTGCCGGGCATGGCCAGCGGCCAAATCATTGGGGCGCACGCCATTTCTGAGCCAGATTCAGGTTCCGATGCTTACAGCTTGCGCACCGGGGCCACCAAGGTGGACGGTGGTTACCGACTAAATGGCACCAAAATGTTTGTCACCAATGCCTCTGTTGCCGACATGGTGCTGGTTTTTGCGACGGTGAACCCGGATTACGGCCGTTGGGGAGTCACCGCTTTTTTGGTAGACAAAACAACCGATGGGTTTAGCGTGGGCAACGATCTCCACAAAATGGGGCTACGCACTTCCCCCATGAGCGAACTGATTTTGCAAGATTGCTTTGTCCCTGAAGAGAATCGCTTAGGCCCTGAGGGAGCCGGGGTTGCCATTCATAGCAGCTGCATGGTATGGGAACGGAGCGGCATTCTGGCCAGCCAGCTTGGCGCCATGGAACGTCAGCTCGAAACGTGCGTTCAGTACGCCAAAGAGCGACAGCAGTTTGGTCAATCCATTGGCAAATTCCAAGCCATCTCCAACCGAATTGCTGACATGCAGGTACGGCTGGAAACGTCCCGAATGCTACTGTACAAAGTTGCCTGGCTGAAAAAAATAGATGCAGATGCCACTTTAGCGGCGGCAATGGCGAAGCTGCACATCAGCGAATCGTTCTTGCAAAACAGCCTGGATGCTATGCGGATTCATGGTGGCTATGGCTACATGCGCGAGTTTGGCGTAGAGCGGGATGTGCGCGACGCCTTTGGCGGGGTCATCTACTCTGGCACCTCAGACATTCAGCGGCTCATCATTGCCAAAGAATTGGAATTATAGGAGAGCAGGAAGTTTGCCAGAGAAAAATCAGTTTCAAGATCAGCTATTAAGTTTTATCCGCACCAAGTTTGTGAACAACCGTCCAGAGCAATCGGTTGATTTAACGGCAAACTTTGATTTACTCATTAGTGGTTTGGTTGATTCACATGGTGTCTTGCGGATTGCTGCGTTCATGGAAAAAACGTTCCAAATCAAAATTCCGCCGCGAGACATCATCATCGAGCATTTTCGCTCGGTAGACGCGATGACACAATATTTGGAAAAACGGTTGACTTAGAGGAACGACTTAAGTGAATTTGTTCAATTTTCAGGAGCAAGCAAGCGTTGATAACAAAGAACTGCTGGGCGAAGAAGCAACGGCCGCATTTAGCCAGCAGTCGAACTTGAGCAACGCCCAGTTTTTGATGTGGCTGGGTCAGCAGCTTGCGCCTGCCAGCCCGCTGTACAACATGGTGAAGCTGTTCCGCATCGACGGTGCAGTTAAAGTTGCCCACTTCAAGCAAGCGTGGCGTCAACTGCTGGCGCACAGCGATGCCCTCCGCACGGTGATTGACGTAGTGGAAAGTGTTCCCCAAAGCCGAGTAAAGGATTTTGCCGAATTTGAGCTGGAACTGCTGGATTTCCGCGGAACGCCAGACCCTGAAAAAGAGCTGGCAAACTGGGTGGCCAAACGAAAGGGGAAGGCCTTGGATTTAGCCAACCAGCTTTTTGACATAGCCCTCATCCGGCTTGCAGATGAGCGGTTTGTTTGGTATCTCAACCAACACCACCTCATCACCGATGGCTGGTCAACGGCCTTGGTATATCAGACGATGAGCCGTTATTATGCGCTAGTGCGAGACGGCCGTTTGCATACCGCCTCTCCCCTCCCCAATTATCAAGATTATGTGGCGCATGAGCGCGATTACCGCCACAGCGACGACTTCCAGGCAGATCGGGCTTATTGGGATGACAAATTGGCTAAGCCCGTTGCCCCCCAAACATTTTACAGCCAGCAAACCTCCCGCAGCACCGAAACGGTCCGCTACACCGTTCCTTTGGGAGAAGCGCGGTCGGCACGTATTCGGCAAGCGGCCGAAGCAGATGGCATTCGCTCCATCTCCCGCGACCTCTCCCGCTTTTCATTTTTTGCCAGCGTGGTTTTTGCTTACCTATATCGCATCAGCGGTGAAAACAGGCTTCGGCTAGGCACGCCGTTTCACAACCGGCCCACGCCCACGTTTAAGCAAACTATCGGCCTTTTTATAGAGGTAAGTCCGTTGCAGGTAGCCATCACGCCAGATGACAGCTTCCTCACGCTCGTAGAAAAAGTGATGGATGATGTGTACGAGAGCCTGCGCTACGCCCAGCCCGGCAGCAGCAGTGCCGTCTCCAATCAAGCGTATGATGTACTCCTAAATTACGTCAACGTCTCTTATGGCGATTTTGCCGACATGCCGATGCGCTCGGAGTGGATTCATGCCGACCACGGGGATGGCAGCCATGCGCTGCGGCTACAGGTGCATGATTTTGATGAATCTGGCGCGTTTGAAATCCACTTTGACTTCAACACCACCGTGTTCCCGGAAGCGGATCGCCAACAGGCGATTGACCATTTTTTGCGCGTCCAGGACGCTTGCTTAGACGATTTGCAGCAGCCCGTGAGCCAAATATCGCTGCTGTCTGCGAATGAATATGCTGAAAAGGTGGTAGCGTTTAACGACACGGCCGTTTCCCTGCCACCAAATCAAACTGCTGTCGATCTGTTACAAACCCAGGCCCGGCAAACCCCAGAAAGCATTGCCCTTGTTGATGACGATACGACGCTAACGTTTGCTGCGCTGCACAAACGATCCAATCAATTGGCAAATTTTTTGCGGGCGCAGGGCATTCAATCCGAAGATTTGGTAGCGATTTGTATGCGCCGCTCTTGGCGGGCGGTTGTGGCCATGTTGGCGGTGCTAAAAGCTGGCGGGGCGTATCTGCCCATAGACCCGGCCTACCCCACCGAGCGGCTCCGCTTTTTGCTGGAAGATTCACAAGCGCGGCTCACTTTGACGGAAACCGCCGTTCAAGCCAACCTCCCCAATGCGGACAATTGCATTAATTTAGAAATGGTGTGGGAAACGGCCGTTGCCACCCAACCCACCTCGCCACCAACCACCCTGCCCCAGCAGAGTGATTTAGCCTATGTCATTTACACCTCCGGCTCCACCGGCACGCCCAAAGGCACGCTAATCACCCACCAAGGCTTGCACAACTATCTGGTTTGGGCGAAAGAAGCATATTTGCATGGGGAGCCGCATTCATTTCCGCTATTTTCATCCCTGGCGTTTGATCTCACCATTACCTCCATCTATTTGCCCCTCATCAGCGGCGGGCAGCTACGCATTTATCCTGAAGATTTGGCTGCGCCGGGTTTGGAAGTGCTACACGTTTTTCAGGATGATGCGGTGGATGTTGTCAAACTCACGCCAGCCCATTTGGCCCTGGTGTTGGAAAATGGCAGCCAGCCCCAGCGCATCCAAAAACTGATTGTGGGCGGCGAAGATTTCAAGACAGACTTGGCTCAGACTGCGACCCAGCAGTTTGCCAACGGCGTCAAAATCTATAATGAATACGGCCCCACAGAAACCGTTGTGGGCTGCATGACGCACCAGTACGATCCCGCCACCGATCGAGCCCTTTCCGTACCCATCGGCAGCCCTATTGCCAACAGCCAAATTTACCTATTGGATGAAGCACACCAGCCAGTGCCAACCGGCGTCATCGGCGAGATGTATGTTGGCGGGCGGGGCGTTGCCCGTGGTTACCTCAATCGGCCAGAGCTAACGGCCGTTCGCTTCCTCGACAATCCCTTTGTGCCCAATGGACGCCTCTACCGCACCGGCGACTTAGCCCGCTGGCTGCCAGATGGCACGCTGCAATTTTTAGGGCGACAAGACGACCAGGTGAAAATTCGCGGCGCACGCATTGAGCTAGGTGAAGTTGAAGCTGCCCTGACTGCCCATCCGCAGATTAACGATGTGGTGGTGAACGCGGTGCAGTTTGAGCAACCCTCGGCACCAGTTGCACTAAGCTACTGCCTCCGCTGTGGGCTGCCCTCTGTTTACCCAGACACCAGCTTCGATGATGCCGGCGTCTGCAATATGTGCCTGGCTTACGACCAGTTTGCGGGCAAGGTAAACCAATATTTCAAGACGCTGGCTGAATTTGAGCAGCTAGTCGCTGAAATGAAAGCAAATCGCACGGGCGAGTACGACTGCCTGATGCTGCTCAGTGGCGGCAAGGACAGCACCTATGTGCTGGCCCAACTGGTCAATCGCGGTCTCAAAGTGCTGGCGTTCTCGCTGGACAATGGCTTTATTTCTGAGGATGCGCTGGCCAACGTGCGCCGCGTCACCAGCCACCTGGGCGTTGATCTCATCATTGGCCAGACGCCCCACATGAACGCCATCTTCAAAGACAGCCTGATGCGTCACAGCAACGTCTGCCACGGCTGCTACAAAACCATCTACACCCTCAGCATGAACTTGGCTCGCAAAAAAGGAATTGGCACCATCGTCACTGGCCTGTCGCGGGGGCAACTGTTTGAAACCCGGCTCGATGGCCTGTTCCGCAACCGCATTTTTGACGTGGCCGAGATGGATCACGCAATCACCGAAGCCCGCAAGCTGTACCATCGGGTCGATGATGCCGTCGCACAGCTACTGGACGTGGAAATTTTTCAGGATGACCGGGTCTTTCAGGAAATCCAGTTTGTCGATTATTTCCGCTACTCAGACGTGAAACTGCATGAACTGTACGCTTTTCTGGAAGACAAAGTGCCCTGGATTCAGCCAGAAGACACGGGTCGCTCTACCAACTGCTTGATTAACGAAGCGGGCATATTTGTCCACAAAGCGGAGCAGGGTTACCACAATTATGCACTCCCATACAGTTGGGACGTGCGCTTGGGGCATAAAACACGCGACGAGGCACTACACGAATTAAACGATGAGATGCGCCTGCCGATGGTTCAACAAATGCTGGACGAGGTGGGGTATCAAGTGCGCTACCGGCATCAGGATCGTACCGAAAATCGGCTGGCGGTTTACTTCACGGCCGAATCCTCCCTATCTATCTCCGAACTGCGTCAATTTCTGAGTGAACGGCTGCCGGACTTTATGATGCCTGCTTACTTTATTCAGCTAGACGCTTTGCCGCTGACGGTCAATGGCAAGATAGACCGTCGCGCCCTGCCCCATCCAGATGAAAAACGGCCGCTTCTCAACAGCACGTTCACGCCACCCCAAACCCAAACAGAAGCCAAGCTGGCTGGCATTTGGGCCCAAACGCTCAACCGGAGCCGCATTGGCATCCACGATGATTTCTTTGAGCTTGGTGGGGCTTCCGTGGCGGCGGTGCAGGTCATAGCCAAAATCGCTACCACCTTCCGCGTGAATCTGCCGCTGCAAACAATCTTTGGCGCACCCACCGTGGCCGAGCTGGCCGCCGCCGTCGAGGATCAGATGCTGGCCGAAATTGAATCCATGAGTGACGAAGAAGCAGCTGCATTGCTGGCAAACTTGAATTAGAGGAACTATTGTGGCTGATCGCTCTTCACTGTCTGACCGACTCGCAAATTTATCCCCAGCCAAGCGTGCCCTGCTGGAAAAACGGCTGCGTGGGGAGCAAACGGCCGTTCCCACCCAACAACCATCAACCATCCCCCGCCAACCACAGGATGAACCCGCCGTGCTTTCCTTTGCCCAGGAGCGGCTTTGGTTTTTGCAGCAGCTAACCCCCAACAGCACTGCTTACAACATGCACGAAGCGGTTGAATGGCAAGGCCAGCTCAACGTCACCGCACTGCAAACTTCCTTAAACCAGCTAGTGGCTCGGCATCCCAGCTTGCGAACCGCCTTCCGCAACCAAAACGGGCGGCCTGTGCCTGTTGTGGTCCCGTCACTCACTTTGCCATTACCCTTTCAAGATTTGCAGTCACTACCACCGCAAGAACAAGAGATCGAAGTAGAAAAATTGGCGGTTGCTGAAGCGCAACGGCCGTTTAACCTGGAAAGTGGCCCACTGCTGCGAAGCAGCCTGCTCAAACTCGCTCCGGAGCGGCACATTTTCTTGCTGACCATGCACCACATCGTTGGGGATGAATGGTCGTTGGAACAGCTGTGGCGTGAACTGCGCCAAACGTATGAGGCCGCGTTGGCAAGCAGTACGCCCTCCCTGCCAGAGTTACCCATCACCTACGCCGATTATGCCCATTGGCAGCGCAGCCAGCAGGCAAACGGCCGTTTCGACGATGCCCTAACCTACTGGCAAAACCAGCTTGCCGGGGAGCTGCCCCACTTACAGCTGCCAACCGATTCCCCCCGCCCCGCCACCGCCTCAGACCACGGCGGGATGCGCCGCCAAACCCTACCTGTTAAGCTACTGCCAGCGTTGCGCCATCTGTCTCAGCAGCATAAAACCACGCTATTCATGACCTTAATGGCCGCGTTCCAAACGTTGCTGCACCGCTACAGCCAGCAGGCAGATATTCTAATCGGCACCCCCATTACCAACCGCAGCCAACCTGAAACCCAACATTTAGTCGGGCTATTTTTGAACACGCTGGTCATCCGCGGCCAAATTGAGGCGGAACGGCCGTTTACCACCCTGCTCACTCAAACCCGCCAAACGATGCTGGATGCGTTTGTCCACCAAGAGCTGCCCTTTGAGCAACTGGTCCAGGCCATCCAACCCCAGCGCAACCCGGCCACAAATCCACTCTTCCAGGTGATGTTTGTGTACCAAAAAGAGGAGCCGGTGCTGGCAAACTGGCCTGGCGCCACCCTCACCCGGCGGCCGGTAGATGGCGGGGTTTCCAAGTTTGACCTGACGCTGTTTGTTACCGAAGCAGATGGGACGCTCACCGCCGCCATCGAATACCGCACCGACCTATTCACAGCCGCAACGGTTGACCGGATGCTGGCTCATTTTGAAGTTTTGCTAACAGGCATTGTGGCTGCACCAGAAACGGCCGTTGCCCACCTACCCTTACTCACTGCCAACGAAAAAACAACTCTGGCCGCGTGGCAACAGCCACCGCCCGTTGATTTTGGCTCACGCCCCGACGCCATTTACAGCCTGATTGAAAAATTCGCCCAAGAGACGCCGACGGCAACGGCCGTTTCTAGCCACAATCAGCAGCTCACCTACGCCCAGCTCAACGAACAAGCCAACCAGCTTGCCCATTATTTGCAAGCCAAAGGCACCAACCCAGGCGACCGCATTGCCCTCTATTTGCCTCGCTCGCCAGAGATGATTGTGAGCATCTTGGCCATCCACAAAGCGGGCTGTGCCTACGTACCGCTGGACCCATCCTACCCGGCGGAACGCCTGGCTTGGATGCTGGAAGATGCACAGGCGACTTTGCTGCTCACCCAAAAACCGATGGCTGATCAATTCGCCGGACGCGTGACGCTAGTAGACATCGAAGCAGAGCGGCCACAAATTTCCCAACGGCCCGCCGACGATACGGCCGTACCGCCCAACCCCGACGCGCTCGCCTACATTATTTACACCTCTGGTTCTACTGGGAAGCCCAAGGGGGTGATGGTGAACCACCGCAATCTGCGGCACGCCACATTAGCGCGACACCATTATTACCCCCACAAGCCAGAACGCTTTTTGCTGCTTTCCTCTGTCGCTTTCGATAGCTCGATTGTGGGCATTTTTGGCGCGTTAAGCCAGGGCGGGCATCTGGTGCTGCCGCAGCCAGGGCAGGAGCAAAACGTGCAGCAACTGGCCCAAATCATCGCGCAAAACAAGATTACCCACCTGCTGGCACTCCCTTCACTTTACACGCTGCTGCTTGAGGGTGCAGCCCCCGCCCAGCTAGAGTCGCTAATCGACGTGATTGTCGCCGGGGAATCGTGCCCGCCCCAGCTTGTGCAAGCACATGACGGCCGTTTGCCGCACACCATGCTCTATAACGAATATGGCCCCACCGAAGGCACCGTTTGGTCAACGGTTTACCAAATTGAACCGGATTGGCAGGGGAGCAGCGTTCCCATCGGCAAACCAATCCCGAATACGGCCGTGCGCGTGCTGGATGCCCACCAGCAGCCCGTTCCCGTTGGCGTGCCTGGGGAGCTGTACGTGGGGGGGGCGGGTGTTGTTACCGGTTATTGGCAGCGTCCCCAGCTCACAGCAGAGCGATTTGTGACGCTGTGTCCAGGCACCCCAAGCGACACCTTTTACCGCACGGGCGATTTAGTTTGTTGGCTACCGGATGGCAATTTGCAATTTTTAGGCCGGGTTGATCAGCAAATTAAGCTGCGCGGCTTTCGCATTGAGCTGGGGGAAATTGAATCGGTCATAAAGAGCCATGCGACTGTGGTGGAAACGGCCGTACGCGTTCACAAATCTGGCACTGGCGGCGAACAGCTGATTGCCTACCTCGTTTGGCAGTCGCACGCCACGCCAGATATCGACACCATCCGGCAGCATCTGGCAGCCCAGCTACCCGCTTACATGGTACCCAGCCACTTCATCACGCTAGACAGCTTACCCCGCACGCCCAACGGCAAGCTGGATCGTCAGGCATTGCCCGACTCATCCCTGGCAGCGTCCAGTCAGGCGGCTTACACCCCGCCCCAAAACGAAACAGAGATGACCATCGCCAACATTTGGGCTGAACTGCTGGAACAAGCGCAGGTTGGGCGTGATGACAACTTTTTTGAATCGGGTGGTCACTCTTTACTGGCCACACAGCTCATGTCCCGCGTGCAGCAAACGTTTGATGTTGTACTGCCGCTGCAAAATTTGTTCAACGCCCCCACCGTGGCCGCTTTGGCTGGCGCAGTTATTCAAGCGCAGCAAACCCAACCCGCAGCCCCCTCTCCCACCATTCGTCGCGCCTCACGGGATGCGTATCGCCGTCAGGGATAAAACAATGACGTCCGAATTGCCCGTTTCCGAAATGACGCAAGCTGCTTCATCTGATTTTGATATTTTTGTCATGCCTGCATCTTATGCCCAGCAGCGCATCTGGTTTTTGGAGCAGTGGCATCCCGGCACAGCCACCTTCCACATCCCCGCTTTCTTCCGATTGAATGGCCCGCTGAACGTCGTGGCCCTGCGTCAGAGCCTTACTACACTCATTACCCGGCATGAGGCATTGCGCACAACTTTTCTGGTAGAGGACGGGCAGCCTTTGCAGCAGGTAAGTGAGGCAGTGCCAGAAGCTGCCGGGCTGCTGCCAGTTGTCGATTTGCGTGGTTTGTCTGGGGATGAACAGGAAACGGCCGTCACTGATCACCAAGATGAAATCTCACTAACCCCTTTCGATTTAGCCGCCGGGCCACTGTGGCGGTTCCGCTTGCTCCAGCTAAAGCTAGACGAAAATATGCTACTGCTGACGTTCCACCACATCATTGCCGACGGCTGGTCGATGGACATTTTTTGCCAGGAGCTATCTCAAGCGTATGCCGCCTTTGCCGCCGAGCAAGAGCCTAACTTCCCCGAGCTTCCCCTGCAATATGCTGATTATGCGATTTGGCAGCAGGAGCAGCTAGAAAATCCAACCTTTGCTTCCCAACTGGCCTACTGGCGGCAAAAATTGGCAGGTACGCTACCGCCGCTCGATTTACCCACAGATTTTGCTCGCCCCAACGTGCAAAGCAGTGCCAGCCAGCGAAATGCCATTCATATACCTACCAAGATTAGCGCGCAGCTGCGGCAGTTTAGCCAACAACAGCAAGTTTCTCCGTTTATGATTTTGCTAGCTGTGTTCAAGCTGTGGCTTCATCGGCAAACCAACCAGGATGATTTGATTGTCGGCGCACCGATTGCTGGGCGTAACCAGCAGGGGATTGAGAGAACATTTGGCTGCTTTTTGAACACGCTCGCCTTGCGTACGCAGCTCCCAACTGAAGCTATGTGCTTTACCGATTTATTGGCACAGGTGCGCCAGGCCGCATTAGACGCATACGACAATCAGGATGTGCCTTTTGAGCTGCTGCTGGCAGAGCTACAGCCGGAGCGGGACACAAGCCGGACGCCCGTTTTTCAGGTGATGTTCAACATGCTCACAGAGGGCGAATTGAGCCTATCGTTACCGAACATCACCACACAAATGCTGCCCTTGCCAGAAATCGGCTCTAAATTTGACCTCACCTTTTACGTGGAAACTTTGGCTGATTCGTTGCGGTTAACGGCCGTTTACAACAAAGCACTGTTTACCGGGGCACGCATCCAAACGATGTTGGCCCAATACCAATATCTGCTAGAGCAGGTGCTGGCAAATCCTTCTCTATCCTTATGGGATTATTCACTTGTGACACCAGAAACTGTTGATTTACTGCCCAATCCCCAAGCTGAACTGCCAGTTGAGTGGCATGGCTCTCTGTTGGCACAAATTGCCACCCGGTCACGGCAGTTTTCTGGCAAAGCTGCGGTGGTGGATGCATACGACCGTACCTCCTACCAGCAGCTCATGGCATCTGTCAATCAGCTTGCTCATCAGCTGATCAGTGATGGCTTGCAGGCAGAAGACGTTGTGGCCATTTACGGCCATCGCAGTGCCAGCCTGCTGTGGGCTATTTTGGGAATTTTGCGGGCAGGCTCAGCCTTTGTCGTGCTAGACCCAGCATATCCGCCGCAACGCCTGCTCCGCTACCTGGACATCGCCAATATCAAAGGGTGGATTCAGCTGGAAGCCGCTGGTCAGCCAGACGAGCAATTGTTAACTTATTTGGCCGATTTGAATTTGCGCAGCAAGATCACGTTACCCACACACCCCGCCAGCCCAAATTCACCGCTGGCCCACCACCCTCCCACCGACCCACAAATTTCGTTTGCGCCAGATGCCCTCGCCTATTTGGCTTTCACCTCCGGCACGACGGGCCAGCCAAAAGCAATCATGGGGACGAAACGGCCGTTGTCCCACTTCATCCATTGGTACACAAATCGCTTTGGCCTCCAGTCCAACGATCATTTCAGCCTGTTGTCTGGGCTGGCCCACGACCCGCTGCTGCGAGACATCTTTACCCCGCTGGTTTTGGGAGCCACGCTGCACATTCCCAACCTTGAGCAGATGATGCCCGGCGAGCTTGCCCACTGGTTAGTACAGGAAGGCATCACCGTAACCCACCTCACCCCGGCAATGTCGCAAATGATTGCCACGGGGGTGGGCGGTTCGCTGCAGCTGCCTGCCTTGCGCTACGCCATTTTTGGCGGCGAGACGTTAACTCACCAGCATGTTGCCAGCATTCAACGGCTGGCCCCGGCTGCCACCTGCGTTAATTTTTATGGGGCTACAGAAACCCCTCAGGCGATGGGGCATCATGTCATTCCACTCGCCAGCTTGCAAAATGAAATAGAATCCAAAACTATCCCTCTGGGGCGGGGGATTGATGATGTTCAGCTGCTGCTTGTGAACCGCAACGGCCGTCTCGCTGGCATTGGGGAGCTGGCAGAAATTTATGTGCGGACGCGGTACTTGGCGCGTGGCTATGTGGGGCTGGTAGATAACGGCCGTTTTCAACCCAATCCTCTGCACCAAACAGCAGACGAACGCGTTTACCGCACAGGTGACTTGGCCAGATATTTACCAGATGGCACCGTCACTTTTGTTGGCAGAGAGGATCGCCAAATAAAAATTCGGGGGTTCCGCATAGAGCTTTCTGAAATTGAGCAGCAGCTATCAGCGCACCCGCGCATTCACCAAGCATACGTGCATCTTCACACAAATGAAGTAACCAATGACGGACAGCTAATCGCGTATGTCACCGCGCCGGATGAAACCAGCATTCAAACAGCGGATATTCGTACTTACCTGGGCCATCATCTGCCGCAATATATGGTGCCTGCGGCGATCATCCCTCTGCCAGTACTCCCATTAACAGCCAACGGTAAGCTGGATACGGCCGCATTGCCTCATCCAAAAGAAGCACAAAACAATCTGCCCACAAATGACCCGCCAAATAGTGAAACAGAAAAAGAATTGGTGCAAGTTTGGCAAAAAGTGCTGGGGGTCAATCTTTTAGGTGTGCATCAAAACTTTTTTGAGCTTGGTGGACATTCGCTACTTGCTATCAAGCTGTTTGCTCATATTGAAAAGCGGTTCGATGTCCGCCTGCCAATCGGCACTATTTTCCAACTGCCTACCGTGGCGCAGCTAGCAGAACGCATTGACCAAGATGAAAAGCCCGAGACGTTGCAAACGCTTGTGGCCATGCAACCCAAAGGAGAGGCTCAACCGCTTTTCTTTGTGCATGGTGGAGCGGGCCACATCTTCCTGTTTGATAAGCTGGCAGCACAATTTAGCCCCAACCGCCCCTTTTATGCGTTTCAGCCCAATGATTGGGAAGGCAGACATTTGAATCCACCGGAGATTGCTACAATGGCGGCAGACTATTTGGCAGAGATGCGCTACGTCCAGCCAACCGGGCCTTACGTCATTGGCGGATTTTGTTTTGGTGGCTCGATTGTGATGGAGATGGCACGACAGTTGGAAGCGATGGGTGAAACGGTGCATGAGGTTTTACTCATAGAGCCTGGGCCGCCAGCCTTGCACAACGCCCCTTCATTCACGGCCTATGAAGCCCCTATCAGCCAAATGCTGTCTGCCAACGATACGTTATCTTACTCGCTCAGAGCCCGCCTGGGCCGGTTAAAGTGGGCAATGAAACGGCCGTTCATCAAGCTGCGCAACGATGCCAAAGGGTGGCGACGCTCATGGCAGGTAACGGCCGTCAACCTGCTGCTTACGCTGAACCAACCAATACCCGTAAGATGGCGCGACACCTACTTTTTGCACTTTGTCAGTCGAAAGTCGTGGGATAATTATGGGGCTGTGGCCATAAACGGCCGTGTTCGCCTCTTTCTGCACCATAACCGCACCCCAGATGACCCTCGTTGGCGGTGGCTACAGTTAGCTCACCAAGATTCCGCCTACCATACGCTCCCCACTGACCATTTTGGCATCTTGCAACCCCCGCATGTAGAAACTGTGTTCCAAATCATTCAGGAAGCCACCTTCAAACAAGGCTAACCAGCAGTTTTTATCCTTCCCCACCGGACCTGTATAATTGAATAATGATGCGTGATGACTTATTGGCAACGGCCGTTCCCCCTGCTTTTCACATCATGACCAAGCCCAGCGGGGCGATTTGCAACCTGGATTGCAAATATTGTTACTTTCTCTCCAAAGAGATGCTGTACCCTGGCAGCCGCTTCCGCATGGCAGATGCGCTGCTAGAAACGTTTGTAGATCAATATATCACGTCTCAGCAAGTGCCAGAGGTGACTTTTGCCTGGCAAGGCGGCGAGCCCACCCTGATGGGGCTGGGCTTTTTCGAGCGAGTGATTCATTATCAGAAAAAGCACGCCAAGCAGGGCATGACCATCCACAACACGCTGCAAACCAACGGCACGCTGCTGGATGAGGCATGGTGCCAATTCTTCAAGAAGCATAATTTCCTCGTAGGCATCAGTATTGATGGCCCAAAAGAACTGCACGATGCGTACCGGGTCAACAAAGGGGGCGCGGGCAGCTTTGCTCAGGTGATGCGCGGCTGGCAGCTACTGGTTGATCACGAAGTCAAGTTCAATGTGCTTTGCACGGTACATGCTGCCAACCAGGATTATCCACTGGATGTGTATCGCTTTTTTCGGGACGAGCTAAAAACGCAATTTATCCAGTTCATTCCGATTATTGAGCGAGCAACAACGCAGATTTTGCCATTGGCCGATATTGGTTGGAGCGAGCGGGATGGTGGGGAACAGCCGTTATACACGCAAGCTGGCAATCTGGTCACCAAACGGTCAGTAAACGCCCAAAAATACGGTGATTTTCTGATCGCCATTTTTGATGAATGGGTGCAGCACGATGTAGGGAAACTGTACGTGCAGCTATTTGACGTGACCTTGGGGGCCTGGCTGGGGCAGCCAGGCGGTTTGTGCATCTTTGCCCCAACCTGCGGCAACGCCCTGGCTCTAGAGCACAATGGCGACCTGTTTAGCTGTGACCATTACGTTGAGCCAGATTATTTGCTGGGCAACATTCAAACAGATTCTATACTGACGCTTGTTGCTTCTGAAAAGCAACGCCACTTTGGGCAGCATAAATTAGATAGCTTGCCTCAATATTGCCTGGACTGCGAGGTCCATTTTGCCTGCCACGGAGGCTGCCCCAAAAATCGGTTCATCCACACGCCAAATGGCGAAGCTGGGCTGAATTATCTCTGTGCCGGGTACAAAGCGTTTTTCAATCATGTGGATCGGCCCATGAAAATGATGGCCAATTTACTGCGCCAGCGTCGCTCTCCGGCCAAAATCATGCCTCTAATGGTTGCTGAGAATGAAAAACGGCAGCAGCAAACGTTTGCCCAAGCAAACCGAAACGATCCCTGCCCCTGCGGCAGCGGCAAAAAATTTAAGCGGTGCCACGGACGGCCGTAGGCAACAAAAAACGGCCGCTTCCGAATAGAAACGGCCGTTTTCAATTCTGCTTAAAACAAATAGCTCAACTAGCTACCCATTTGCTTCTGGATAAACGGCCAAATAAATCCACCAAGCGCGCCCAGAACAAATCCCATAATCCCAAAACATAATGCTCCAACAATGCCGCTCATCGCACCACCAGCCAGTCCGGTGCCGATACCCTCTGAAGCTGCGCCAACAACTGTTGTAGAAATCGCATTAAAAATAGCGAGCAAAATACCGCTAGCACCACCAGCCAACGCCCCACCAATCGCTGCGGTCGATGTATCTTCTTCACCGGGAGCAAAGTATCCATATAACATACCTGATGCAACCGGAATAAAGAACCCTCCACAGAGAAATAGGATGGCAATAAATGGGCCAATAACTGGGATTAAAGACAAAACGCCTAGCAAAATTGCAACGCCAGCACCAATACCACCAGCTTTCAAGACACTTTGCATATCAAGATTATTCATTCGAAGCCTCCTTCAAAGTTCGAAAAGTAATAAATCACCAACTTCATACTAATAAACACATAGGAATTTATTTGGTTGCAAACCTAAAGATTATCTTTATTGCGTAACCACCTCCCTGGGCAACAATTACGCTCAGCGAAATGCTGTGCGCTGCCTGCGCCGCCGATACATTCGGAATCCAAAATACAGCAATATCAGTAACAAAATTGCGCCTAAAACGGGCAGGAATATAGCCAAAATAGAGGTGAAAGAAGCCACGACATCTTCCACCAAACTGACCAGCCAGTTGCCGGTACCGGCGGTGGTTGCCGTAACGACAGGACGCGCAACGCCTTTAACAGCATGAACACTACCCGCCACGATCAGACCCGCCCCCAACGCCAGGATTGGATGAATGTCGTTGACGATATTGGCATTGGCCGCAAATAAAACCGCCCCAGCCGCCGGGCGCACAAACGTCTGAATAGCGTCGTTGACCGTGTCGATGGCTGGCACTTTATCTACCAACATCTCGATGACCAGCAGCACGCTGATGATGCCGATGGCCCACCAACTGCCCATCACATTGTACGGCTCTGCCAGGTTAAGCAAGGGGTTGTCCAGAGGAAAACGAGCCGCCAAAGCTACCAGCAGCAGAGGAATGTACGCATTCAGGCCAGCACTGCCTGCCAAACCAAAGGCACTAAAAATATCGAGCATTTTCTCTCCGAAATTGGGAGATTGGTCATTGGAAATTAAACTCGCAAAATCTCCAATCTCTAATCTCCAACATTCTCAAGCTAATCCAGGAAATCCGGTGAGAGTCCCGGTGAGACTTAAGCGCAGCCAAACAATGATGCCTAATTCCAAAATCGTCAGGCCAAAGCTAATGAGCAGCGGCACGGCCGTTTCTTGCCAACGAATTGCTTGGCCATCCCGCTTCAACAGCATCAGCAGAAAAACTGCGTTAAGCGAGGTAACAATCAACAAAACGCCAACCACGCTTACAAGGGCCATTACGTACAAAATGAGCGGTTGGTTGCTCAATACCAGCAAAACGGCCGTTCCCACCAACATCATAATCCCCAGCAACTCACGCCCAGACTCAATGACGGAACGGCCGTTTGCCTGCCGCCATAGCGTTTGCATCAGGGCTGGAAAAATGAGCAATCCCATCGCCAAGCCAGCCCCGCTGCCCGTAAGCAAACGCAGCCAGTTTCGGGGTTCATACAGGTGGGGAAAATTGGGGAAAAAGTGAGAGTAAGAGTTCAAGCCATCGAAGCCCATCACGCCAATGAAGCCAATGAGCAGCAGCAAGATTGGCAGCGACGGCAAATCGGTGCGGCGCGTGCGTCCCGCCAACATTAAAGCCACAAATGAAAATGCCTCTCCCAAATAAATGCCGGTACAGCGGGCACAAAGCGGAAGCTGACGGCCGTTAATGGTAAACGTCCGCTCGGTAATACGGTGGCAAATCGCCGCGCCCACATAATCTCCACCTGCCAAAACCGGGTCGTGATCCAAATGCTGCCCATCCGTAATGGCATACCAGCCCATCGCTACCAAAACCAGCAGCGCGATCCCCAGCACCGTTAGCCGTCGGCGAACATCATCTTGGTTACCTTCAGAAGCAACTGCTCTTGGCTCAATCAAATAAATTTCTCGATGGCTTTTTCGGATAGATTCTAACTTTCAGGTAAAATAGCGAGCATTACGCGCAATTGTAATCAGCCACAGTTGATTGCACAAGGAGTTAGCCATGCCCCAGAAACCAGACAGTTATTTCCGCCCAGAATCCCTTGAAGAAGCCCTGACCCTTTTGGCCAAACCAAACAGCGTACCATTGGGTGGTGGCACCAAACTTCTAGCCACGGAAAGCGGCTTGCCGGGAACGGCCGTTGTCGATCTGCAAGCATTGGGACTAAGCCAGGCAAAACTACTTTCTGCCAGCGATATGCACTTTTTGGCTGTCGGTGCCACGCTGACGCTGACTCGGCTTCACCAATTTCTGCAATCTGAACTGCCTGATAATGTCGCCTCTGCCTTGCTGCAAAAAGCGATTCATCAAGCTGGCCCCAATACGTACCGCAACGCTGCCACCTTGGGCGGCACCATTGCCAGCCACCTGCCAGACAGTGAACTGCTGGCCGCTTTGCTGGTCCTCAACGCCACTATCACCCTGCGCGGGCTATCTAGCCAAAACACACTTTCCTTGTCTGACTATTTAGCAGATGCGGAACGGCCGTCTGGTCTCATCACCACCCTTTCCATCCCCCTGCCCGCCGGGAACGGCACCAGCCACCGCGTAGCCCGCACCCCCGCCGACTATCCCATCGTCTCCATTACTGGCTGGCGACTGCCGGACGGGTTGGTTCGATTGGCAGCAACGGGTTTGGGCGAACGGCCGTTTCGGCTGACAACCGCTGAACAAGCCGCCCAATCAAGCATCGAAGCTGCCGCCTCCGCCGCTGCCGCCAATACCCATCTTGGCGATTTTCGCGGCGATGCCCACTACCGCGCCGAGATGGCTGCTGTCCTGACCCGCCGCACGCTAAACCAACTCAATTAGGACGCTGATTAACACGAATAAAATCTGACTTTCATTTTATCTGCGTCATCAGCGTTTATCCGCCTCATTGTTTTTAAAGACCGCAAAGTCCCAGCTATCTTGCCCGAAAGTTGCACCCCCTACGCCCCAATGCTACGATCATAATGCCAAGTTGGCTGTGTGATCGCGGCTGAGTGCCACAGGCATTTGGCTGAGGAAAGTCCGCACTCCATAGAGCATGGTGCCGGCTAACGGCCGGGCGGGGTGACCCGACGGAACAGTGCCACAGAGAGGCGTATTGCGGCAAATGCTTCGGCAATTGCACGCGAGGGTGAAACGGTGGTGTAAGAGACCACCAGCAGCGGCAGCAATGTCGCTGGCTAGGCAAACCCCACCAGGAGCAAGACCAAGCAGGGCGAAGGGGCTGCTCGTCCCGCCAGACGTCCGGGTAGGTTGCAAGAGGGTGTTAGCAATAACGCTCCCAGATAGATGATCACTGCGTTTGCTTTGCAAACGACACAGAATGCGGCTTACAGGCCAACTTGGCATCTCGGTAACCCGTAAGCGGTGGTCAGTAATCGCTTATACCGATTACTGATTACCGTTCACCAACCACGGAAAAGGAGACCCCTATGACTATCAACGTCCTCTTTGTATGCCTGGGCAACATTTGCCGGTCACCTATGGCAGAGGCGATTTTTCAGCAGCTTGTGGATGAAGCTGGCCTGACAGACAAGTTTCATATTGATTCCGCTGGCACGGGTGACTGGCACGTTGGTGAACAAGCCCACCCCGGTACACGGCGTATTTTGGCACAGCATGGGATAGCATATAACGGCCGTTCCCGCCTGATAACCGCACAAGATATGGCCAATTCCCACTCATACATCATCACCATGGACCAAAGCAACGGCAACAACTTACGCCGCCAGTTTGGCCAGCACCCTAACCAGCATCGCCTGCTGGAATTCTCCAGCCAAACCAGCGAAACCGACGTCCCCGACCCATACTACACCAACAATTTCGAGTACGTATACCAGCTTGTAAAAGATGGTTGTACAGGCTTGCTAGAAACCATCCGCAAGCAACAGGGGTTATAACCAACAGGCAACCTCCCGCAGGTTACATCCGCATCCAAATTTAAAGAAAAAAACTGCGGGCGGTTTATTTGCACACAGTTCAAACTTGCGTGAAGATGATAATGAAGGAGAAAGGAGCAAAATGACAAGTATGAGCGAGCGTGATGTCATTATCGTGGGGGCAGGGCCAGGAGGCGCAACAACAGCCGCCGCCTTGGCCCAAAAAGGTTACGACGTTTTACTGCTAGATCGCCACGATTTTCCCCGCGACAAAACCTGCGGCGATGCTGTACCGGCTGGTGCCATTGAGCTTTTGTGGCGGCTGGGAATGCGCGAAAAAATTGCAAAATCCGTAGAACGGGGTGAGCTGTATCCATTGGAAGGGATGCTGCTTGTCTCCCCACGTGGCCATGAGCTACACGCTAAATTCAATCATGGCAAAGAAGGCAGCGACAGCTACGTTGCCCCTCGCATTTACTTTGATGCCCTCATTCAAGAACATGCTGTCGATTCTGGTGCACAATTTTGTCAGGCACAGGCCAAAGCACCCATCGTAGAAAACGGCAAGGTTGTTGGCATTCGCGCTCAGGTCAACGGCAGTGTGAAGGAGATGCGTGCCCGTCTGATCATTGGTGCCGATGGCGTCACCTCTGTGGTCTCCCGTCACCTTCGTCCTAAACAAGAGCAGCACAACGATGGGCATCGCGCCGTTGCCCTCCGTGCCTATATCGAAGACATTGAAGAAATTCCTAAAGAGGTAGAGTTTTACTTATACAAGGATATTTTACCCGGCTACGCCTGGATTTTCCCGATTGGCAATAATCGCGCCAACATTGGTTTGGGTATGCGCCTGGATCACTTCCGCAAGAAAAAATACAACCTGGAAAAAATGCTGCAAGATTTTCTGGAAATGCCCGCCATTAAGAAGCGGCTGCTGCGCGGTGGGCAACTGCGCGATGTAGCGACATGGCAGCTCAATTTTGGCTCACAAAAAGATATGCAGCATGTGTTTGACGGGGCTATTTTGGTGGGCGACGCTGCTGGCTTTATCAACCCCCTCACGGGCGGGGGCATCCACAATGCGCTCGTTTCGGCGGAGCTGGCGGCACAGGTGGCGGATGAAGCATTACGCGCTAACGACGTGTCGCGCGGCAAGATGCAGGTTTACGAACAGCTTTGCCACGAACAGATGTGGGAAAGTATGCGAAACTCTTACTTTATGCAGCGTACGTTTATGCGATTTCCCATTTTGGTGGACTTTTTGGTGCGGCGCATGAAGGAGAATAGTCAGCTTGCGCAGACGTTTTTGACTAAGCTATAGGCTTGAGGCACTTAAGCTGACGACTTAGGCAACTAAGCTGTAGGCGTCAGGTAGCTTTGGATTTTGTTCGGTAGATCAAAAATTGGGGTATCTTTAGAAATAAAGTCAGTAGCTCCGGCACTGAGACTTTCGGTTTTGGTGAGTTGGCGGTCATCGGCGGTGTACATGAGGATGTACGGCCGTTGCTCTGGCCTTAATTCACGAATCCGACGACACACTTCAATCCCGGTCATGCCCGGCATCATCACATCCAGCAAGATGAGATCAGGCATCTCATCCCCCACCATTTGCAGTGCCTGCTTACCGCTAAAAGCACCGCGCACCTTGTAGCCAGCCTGCTCTAAAATAAGCAAACAAAGGTTTACTAGCGACTGCTCATCATCAACAACTAAGATTTTTGGCTCGCTGGATAATGGATGTGTTGACATAGCTGCATTGTAGAAAAATGGCACAAAATGGTAAATAGTCTGTAAGGGCCATTGAGCACCTTGTAAGGAGGAAACATGCTTCGTTTTTTAATTCGACTTGTTGTGAATGCCGTAGCCATTTGGGCGGCCGTGCAGTTGGTCCCAGGGCTCATTTATGAAGGCAGCACAGCGTCTTTGCTGCTGGTGGCGTTGGTTTTTGGTGTGGTGAATGCGTTGGTACGGCCGTTGTTGCTCTTGCTCACCTGCCCCTTCATCATTCTTACCCTGGGGCTATTTGTTTTAGTGATAAATACCATCATGCTTTCACTAACCGTCTGGCTATCTGGCATCTTCGATCTGGGCCTCACGTCCACTGGCTTTTGGGCCACATTTCTGGGGGCAATCGTCATCAGCATTGTAAGCAGCATTATCAACTTGCTCATAAAAGATGATAACGAAGATGACCGAGGCAACGGGGTGGTTATAATCAACCAATAAAAAATCCCCCTGGTGCCTTTCGGCCTATTCCCAGGAGGATCAAATTTACTGTTGGTAATCCCGTTTGAAGGGAAATAAAGATTATTTCCAACGGCAACTGAGCGTTTACTTACTCAGTGGGACCAAAGCTGCGCTTTGCGGTGACGCTTTGCGCTTGCGGGCCACGCCCTTTGTCAACGAGTTCAAAATCAACCCGATCACCTTCATACAAATTCCGGTAACCATCACCTTCGATGGCAGAGTAGTGGACAAATACTTCCTGCCCGCCATCGTCGGGATTAATGAACCCGTATCCTTTCAACCGACTAAACCATTTCACCATACCAGATTGTTTACTCATTCCGTTACCTCCGCGTTGAGTATGAGACGCAAAAAGCACCAAACCCCAGCGGCAAGGGTTACGGCGCTTTGCAAAAAAATTACATTACTTCGCTTACTTTAATTCCTGTACCGCTCATGCTGATACAAAAATTAACATTCCAGCGGAGGGATGTCTATGAACGGAACGTGAAACCTGATGAAATTGTTCTGGGGAGGAAAGCAGGGGAAACGGCCGTCATTTATGGCCGGGGATTTAGCACCGCTTGGAGCATAATTTCCCGCGCACCGCTGTCAGCAAAGCCAACGCTTTCAGCTAGCTGGATGGAAGCTGCATTGTTCTGGGCAACGACGTAGAGGGGGGTACGGCCGTTTTCCAGCAAATAGTTGGCCATCGAAGAAACCACACTACGCCCCCAGCCACGCCGTCGGTAGCCCAGTTTGGTGGTCACGCCAATTTCGGCAAAGTTTGGCGACTGCCAGTTGAGTGTGGCTGACGCGCCAATCACGTCATTGTCCCGGTCACGGATGAAGAAGCGGGGCAGGCCGTTGGGCGCGGTATCCTGCGTCACTAGCACATTGATGATCGGCTCGAAGGGAGACGGCCGTAACCGATACAAACTGAGCTCTTCCTCAGATTGAACGTTAAACAAAGCATGCAGCAGCGGCGCATAGCGGGAAGGCGCATTCAAAATCACCGCCATGCCCACATCAATCGCTTCATAAATCACATCGGTACTGGTTTGCATGTTGTGGATGGGCAGGCGCATCGTAACAAACGGCCGAAATAAATCCATTCCGGTGCGAGAGAGAGCCACGTACCCTTCGGCACGAATGGCGGCGTAGGGATACGGCCGTAAAATAGTGCGCTTATCCGAATGATGAAATGCAAAATAGCTTGCCATCCCATCTGCCGGATTCGTTTCATCCAGCAGATGAAAAATGGCGCGTCTTTGTTGTGTTAAAGCCATATAAAATTCACAAATAAGATCAGAGCTTTCAGACTTGGCAACGGGTCATTTTTTGCAGCGAATTGGCGCGAATTTACGCTAATTTTTCGTGTTAATTCGTTGCTAATTAATCCCCAAAGCTAATGCCCAAATCGCGACCTGTCAGCATCGTATCGCAATCGAGCGGCACTTGTTTCATGCGGCCAGCCACGTCTGCCAGCGGCACATAATTCACAGTTGGTGGATCAAGGGCTACCATCACGCCAGATTGCCCTTCTACCAACGAGCGTACGGCCGCAGCCCCAAAGCGCAGCGAGAGCAAGCGGTCGTAAGCGGTGGGCTTGCCGCCGCGCAGCAAATGACCCAGCACCACCACGCGGGTTTCTTTACCCGTGAGCGCCTCCAGCGCAGCCCCCACCTTATGGCCAACGCCGCCCAGCCGCTCTGCTTGCCCTACCGACTTGCCAATGATGGTCACATCGCCACCAACAGGTTTTGCGCCCTCGGCCACAACCACAATGGAAAAATCGCGCCCCCTGGCCGATCTTTTCTGGATTTTCTCAGCAACTTTGTTGATGTCGTAGGGAATTTCTGGCAGCAAAATGGCGTCGGCAGTGCCGGCCACGCCTGCGTTTAGGCCAATCCAACCGGCGTAGCGGCCCATTACTTCCACTACCATAATACGCTGGTGCGAAGCGGCCGTTGTGTGCAAGCGGTCTATACATTCGGTGGCAAAGTAAACGGCCGTATTAAAACCAAAGGTTGCCACCGTCTTATCCAAATCATTGTCAATGGTTTTGGGCACGCCAACCACGCGCAACCCCTTGGCTGCCAACGCGCCCGCAATGGCCAAGGAACCATCCCCACCAATCGCGATTAGCGCATCCAGATTATTCTCAGCAAAGGCGTTTAGCAGCTCATCCGAGCGATCAATCTCATAATATTGGTCATCCTCGCCCAAAACCGGGTAAGCCAAAGGGTTGCCCCGGTTGGTGGTGCCCAAAATGGTGCCGCCCAGATGGGTAATGCCGCGCACGACATCGGGCGTGAGGGGCATCAAGCCACCTTCTGGGTATTTTTCGGGCGAAAGCAGCCCATTGTACCCATCCCGAATGCCCACACATTCCCAGCCGCGCTGCGTGGCGGCCAAAACAATCGCCCGAATCACGGCGTTTAAACCAGGCGCATCGCCGCCGCCTGTGTTAATTGCAATTCGCTTGAATTCCATACAAGTTCCTTCTTGGTTACGGTAAAGACAAAGTTAAGTATACAATCGGTCTCCGCTTCTGACATCCATCAGTGGGAGACACGAGTGTACGAATAACTTGTCAGAGAGCCTTACGCAAAGTCGCAAAGGTAAAAAGTACGCCCTGTGACTTTGCGCCTTACCATGAGGTTTTTATGTCAATTTTATGACAACTTGTTCGTGAACTCCGGAAGCGCAAAAGTAACTATGATGCGTAAAGTATGGATTAAACTGGTGCGGTTTGGCTTCCGCCTACTGTATTATGAATTGGCTTGGACGTATGATTTGGTTAGCTGGCTGGTGTCGCTCGGCGAATGGCAGCGGTGGCAAGCGGCAGCCTTGCCTTTTGTGCAGGGGCCATCTATTTTAGAAATTGGGCATGGGCCGGGGCATTTGCTGGTAACGTTACAAGAAAACGGACACGCAGTCTTTGGCGTTGATTTGTCGCCGCAGATGGGGCGGCAAGCCCAACGTCGCTTACGAAAGCACCAGCTCCCCGCCAACCTGGTGCGGGCAAAAGCGCAGCGGCTGCCGTTCAAGCCAGACTATTTTCATACGGTTCTCTCAACCTTTCCTACTGATTACATTGTTGATTCTGAAACGTTAACGGCCGTACATGAACTGCTGGTGGAAAACGGCCGTCTCATCGTCGTTCCTGAAGGGCATCTAACCGGGCGTGGGCTGCTGCACCGCTTGATTGATTGGCTGTTTCGCATTACGGGCCAGCGGGACGGCGCGTTTGAGGTAGACGAAGCGCAAAATTGGCCACATCCTACATTGTGGGAGCCGTTTCGCCAGCGGTTTGAGGCGGCAGGTTTTCAGGTTCACATTGAGCACGTGCAGCTAAAGCGGAGCGTAGCCACCATTTTTGTAGCCACAAAAGCGTCACCCAACTCGCAAACTTGATCGGGGATTGGTAAAATGCAGATATGAATGATTCTGAATTAATGCCAGAAGATGAACGGGAAACGGCCGTTTCCGCCCCTGAGCAATCCGAAAAACAACGATCCGCTACTGTCAGTGAGCGGCTCATTTTGTTCATTGTTGCCATCATTATTCTTGGCCTCGACCAATACACCAAATTTCTTGTTGAGAGCAATCTAGCCCTGTTTGAAGTGTATGCGCCCATCCCAAGCCTGGAGGCTGTCTTTCGCATCTTCCATATCCCGAATACAGGCGCAACCTTTGGCCTTTTCCCCGGCGGTGGTGACATCTTCCGCTACCTGGCTATCTTCGTAAGCCTGGGGATTATTTATTACAACTTTATTCTGCCCGGCAAACAGCGGCTGCTGCGGCTGGCACTCGGTATGCAAATGGGCGGCGCACTGGGCAACATGATCGACCGCTTCCGCATTGGCCACGTCACCGATTTTATTGACATTGGCCCGTGGTACATTTTCAATCTGGCAGATTTGGCGGTCGTGTCTGGTGCAGTGATTTTGGGCATTATGGTGTGGCAAGAATCGCGCGAGCTAAAGGCTCAGCAACAGGCAGCCAAAGAAGTTGACGTGCAGGAAACGGCCGTCGTTACCAATCCACCATCTGCCCAACCCCAACCCGACCCTACTCATGAATAGCAGCACCCAAACGCTGCAACTGGACGCGCCGGGCCAGCGGCTTGATAAAGTGTTGACGGCGCAGTTACCAGACCTGTCGCGCACCCAAATTCAGCGATTGTTGAAAGAGGGACAGATATTGGTAAACGGCCGTCCCGCCAAAGCCAACCTCAAGTTGGAAGGAGGCGAAGAAGTTACCGTTACGCTGCCAGAGCCGGAAGCAACCGAACTCATCCCCGAAAATATGCCGCTAGACATTCGGTATGAAGATGACGACATGCTGGTCGTCAACAAACCAGCGGGCATGGTGGTACATCCAGCCGTGGGGCACGCCAGCGGCACCTTGGTCAACGCGGTGCTGTTCCACTGCCCAGACCTGCCGGGCATTGGTGGCGAAATTCGCCCCGGCATCGTGCATCGGTTAGATAAAGAGACTTCGGGATTGATCGCTATTGCCAAAAACGAATCTGCGCTGCGCCATTTGCAAACACAGTTCAAGGAACGCACGGTAGGCAAGCAATATTTAGCGTTGGTCGATGGTCAGGTGCAACCACCATCGGCCCTGATTGATGCACCAATTGGCCGTGACCCACAGCAGCGCAAAAAGATGGCGGTGATTCCGTACGGCCGTTCTAGCCGCAGCCGCCCCGCCCAAACCCAGTACGATACCGTCACCGCCTACGACGACCACACGCTGCTGCAATGTGAGCTACACACAGGGCGCACCCATCAAATTCGGGTGCATTTGGCCTACATTGGCTACCCAATTGTGGGTGACAAGGTATACGGCCGTCGCAAGCCAAGCATTCGGCTCAAGCGACATTTTCTTCATGCGGCGGTGTTGCGGATGAAACGGCCGTCTGACAGCGAAGAACTCACCTTCCACGCCGAACTCCCCCCTGAATTAGACGCCGTACTGCAAAAATTAGCTGAGTAGTTTGACAATGTTAAATTAGGCTCGTGAGAGCCAATATCAGTAAAATTTGAAAATGGAAAAGAAAAAACTTCACGGTTAGCCCAGTGGGGGCTAAATGAAGCAGCTATCGATAAATTGGGTGAGCGGCTTGACCAGTATCATGAACGTTATCGTTATTGGATGAAAACCAAGACACGCGATACCAGTGAATATGGCTATCATTACCTGAGTGGCTTGTTACGAATGGAGAGCAACCGGCATATCAGCGGGATTGCCCGTGTAGCGGGAATCCCCGAACAAAATCTGCAACAATTCATCGCCGATTCACCTTGGGCCGGGAACGATTTGATCGCCGTCCTGCAACAAGATATCAGCAGTTTGCCCCACTACCAGCAAGGCAGTGTCCTCATTGCTGATGAAAGTGCAGAGGAGAAGGCCGGTGATGGCAGCGCCGGCAGCAGTCGGCAGCACAATGGTCGCCTGGGAAAAGTTGACATGAGTCAGGTGGGTGTGTTTTTGGCCTTGGCCAAAGATGGCTACCGCACCTGGATTGATGGCGAACTGTACTTGCCAGAAAAATGGTTCACCCCGGCCTATGCGCGGCGACGCAACAAGCTAGCCATCCCCGCTGACCGGGAATTTCAGACCAAGATCGAACTGGTACTGGTCATGGTCAAGCGGGTCCTGGCCAATGGCGTCGCCTTTGACGCCTTTGACTGCGACAGCTTGTATGGCCGCAGCCACTGGTTGCGGGCTGAATTAGACCAGCTGTCCATCCAATACTTTGCCGATATTCCCTGCAACTTGTCGCTTTATCTGGAGAAACCTCAGGTCATCCGGGAACCAAAGCGCAAGCATGTCCAAATTACTGTGTTAGGCAGTCAGACCACACCTGAACAACTGGCATCGGCGTTCTCATTCACCGCCATCACCCTTCGTCCACATGAACGGGGCCATCTCACTGCCCAATTTGCCCGGCAACGGGTGTGGACCGTCAGTGAAGAGGGAAGTTGCCGCCAGGAATGGCTGCTGATCCGCCGCGCCAACGGTAAAGTTACTTATTCACTGAGCAATGCCCCGGCTGATATTCCTCTGGAGACAATGGCCCGGCACAAGTCGCATCGCTACTTCATCGAACGGGCCCATCAGGACGCCAAATCGGAGTTGGGGTGGGATGAATTTCAGGCCCAGAAGTACCCTGCCTGGGTTCACCATCTCGCCTTGACCATCATGGCCAGTGCCTTCATCACCGAAACCTTGCTCGAGTGGACGGAGGCATATCCTCGTGACCCGGCTTTGTTGGCTGCCTACGAAACGGATACTTTGCCCAATTTATCGATTGTTAACGTTCGTACCTTGCTACGAGCCGCGTTGCCGTTGCCGCAGTTGTCGTCACGCCAGGCGGCTGAATTGGTTGTCAAACACTTGGATAATCGTACTCGCTCACGAAAGTCACGGCTTAGAAAGGCTCGTGGCCCGTGAATCTAACATTGTCAAAGTAGGCAAGTTTTTAATCTTTCCAATCTGCGAAATCTTTGATAACAACTCTGTCAGGTGCCTTATGAATTTTGACGAGCCAATTGACCGCAATCAGTTCCCCACGATGAAGTGGAGCCGCGCCTTTTTAGAAGAGCATTTTGGCAATCCCGCTGCCATTCCCATGTCGGTAGCGGATATGGATTTTCAGTCGCCGCCTGCGGTGATCGAGCAGTTACAAAAGCGGGCGGCGCATGGTGTGTATGGCTACGAGTTCCGGCCAGACAGCCTCTTTTCTGCATTGGAAGCCTGGTACCAATTGCGGCATGGCTGGGCAATTCAGCGCAACCATCTGGAGCAATGCCCTTCTATCACCAGCGCCATTGCCATATTGCTTGACCAACATTCAAACGAAGGAGACGGCGTGATATTGCAATCCCCCGTCTTCTTTGAGTTTCGCATGGTCATTAAAAGCAGCGGTCGTCGCCTGGTGAAAAATCCGCTGAAGTTGGTAAACGGCCGTTACCAGATGGACTTTGAAGATTTGGCACAAAAAGCGGCCGTTACCCAAAATAAAATCCTCATTTTGTGCAACCCGCACAACCCCGTTGGCCGCGTCTGGACCAAAGACGAACTAACGAAGATCGCCGCCATTTGCGCTAAAAATGATGTATTTGTCATCTCTGATGAGATTCACGGCGACTTCGCCTTCCCGCCCCACAAATACACGCCATACCTCACCGTTTCCGAAACGGCCGCACAAAACGGAGCCGCCTGCATTTCTCCTGCCAAAACGTTCAACATTTCTGGCATGGTAGATGCCTTTGCCGTCATCCCCAACGACGCCTACCGTCAACGGTTTCTAAACTTTGCCCATCGCTACCAAATCAACAAAACCAATGTTTTTTCCACTGCCGCCGTCACTGCTTCTTTTCAGGAGGGTGCCGCCTGGCTAGACGCCCTGCTTGACTACCTGCAAGGCAACGTGGCCTTCATCCGCGAATTTTTGCAAATCAACCAGATGAAGGTATCCCTCATCGAACCAGAAGGTACATTTCTGGTTTGGCTTGATTTTAGAGACCTGGGATTAGATGTGAAGGTGTTAGAAAAGAAATTGTCGCAGGAAGCAGGCGTGGCGCTGAGCCCTGGTTACTGGTACGGTCGTGAAGGAGCTGGTTTTGCCCGCATGACCATCGGCTGCCCGCGTCAAACTATCCAGCAAGCAATGGTCAATATTTACAATACCTTGGAATAGCGAATGGAACCAATAGACGATATTGCTCAAGCAAACCAGACTTTGTGGGAAAATGAAGTCGCCAAAAAAGGTGGTTACACACAGCCCTGGCTAGATTTGGATCGGGAGCTGCTAAATGATTGGCTGAACGGCCGTCTCCACTCCATTCCCTACCCGCTTTACGAACTGTACCCAGCCAGCTTCATGCAAAACGCGGCGGGCAAAAAGGTGCTTTGCCTGGCAGCGGGAGGTGGACAGCAATCGGCCGTTTTTGGCCTCCTCGGTGCACACATCACCGTCGCCGATTTAACACAGGGGCAACTAGACGGAGACGAAACGGCCGCTGCCCACTACGGCTACCCCATCACCACCATCCAGGCCGACATGCGCGACCTTTCCACCCTGCCCCGCCACGCCTACGACCTCGTCTTTCAGGCAGATTCGCTGGCGTATGTACCTGATGTGGGAGAAGTGTATGCGCAAGTTAGCCAGGTGCTGCGCACTGGCGGACTTTATCGCGTCAAGCACAGCCAACCCGCCGTCCACCGGATCGCCTGGAACGGTACCGCCTATGAAATCGCCGCCCCCTACGCCGAAACAATCCAACATCGCAGCGACGGTGCCATCGAGTTCCGCCATCACATGGATAACATCGTCAACGGCTTGCTAGATAACGGCTTCTCTATCCAACGCGTACACGAATCCCCGTATGCCCAACAAACCCACATTCTTAACCAAGCCACCCCAGGTAGTTGGGATCACGAAATGCGCTACGTTGCTGGTGGTTTCGTCATCATCGCGCAGAAGAGCATTTGAGGATGCGGACTCTACCAATTTTTTACATGAGGAAACAAAAAGTGGCGGCCTAAGCCACCACCTCAAAACCGATTACTAAAAACTGCTTACTGACTAGCTGCTCAATCCATTCTGGCTAGACGGCCGATACCCATTTTGGCTAATTGGCACAGAGAGCGAGAACGTACAGCCTTCCCCCTGCTGGCTGTTGCACCAGGCACGACCACCGTGCCGCTCGGCAATAGAGCGCACAATGGCCAATCCTAATCCAGAGCCTTTCACCTTTTCAGTACCGCGCTGCTTTACGCGGTAAAATTTCTCAAAAAGGCGCATCTGGTCTTGCTTGGGGATACCGGGGCCACTATCCTGTACGCTTAGCACCAGTTCACCATTCTTTTGTTCAGCACGAAGCCACATCGGGCCACTGTTGGGGGCATATTTAATGCCATTGCCCAACAAATTGGTGATTGCCTGACGCAGCAGCGAACCATCGCCGGTAATCGGCGGAATATCATCTGGCACGTCCACATGCAGCTTGATGCCAGCCAGATGCGCATGTTGCCAATATTCCTGAGCAATATCTTCTAGCAGCGACTTCACCTCAATGCGCTCTTTGGCTAAATCTACGCCCGCTTCAATGCGGCCCAGGTCGAGCAAGTCGTCTACTAGCTGGGACATTTGGTCAATGCCCGTCAGAATTTTGTCCAAATATTCATGCTGCTTGGGGGAAAGCTCATCCACCATCGGCACCATCGTGGCATAGCCGCGCATGTAGGTGAGTGGGCTGCGTAAATCGTGGGACACGGTGGCCACGAAGTCGGACTTCATCTCGTCGATCTCTTTAAGATGGGTGATGTCTCGCAGCACGGCCACGCGGCCAAATACTTGCCCCTCGTTGCTGATGATGGTGGAAGCACTGGCATAATACGTTTTGCCATCGGCCATTGGCACCTCTAAATTGCGCGTATGTTCATCTGCGCCAGTGAGTGCCTTCACCAATGGAATTGGCTCAATCACTTTGGCAACGGGACGGCCTGTCACTTTGCTGGCACTGAGGTTGAAGATACGCTCGGCGGCGCGGTTAATGAGCAAAATGCGTTCGGTTTGGTCGGTGACAATGACGGCATCTGTGGTGCTGGCCAGCACGGCGGCCAGTCGGCGACGCCCCCCTTCGGCCGTAGCAAAGAGGCGGGCGTTTTCTACGAGTACGGCCGTTTGCGTGGCCAGAGTCACCAATAAATTACGCTCAGAAATATCGTAGCTGTGGGCCTGCCGATAGCCCAGCCAGAGGATGCCCTGAAAGCGATCGTGAGAGTAAAGCGGAATAGCAACCAGCGCAGGCACAGGTGGTTCAGTGTCTTTATCTAATTCCAGGGCAGCACGAATCTGGTTGGGGGTCGCCAGCATGAGTTCTTGCATATGGCGCAGGCGGGTCATGATGGCCCTATCGAGCAATTTCATCCCTTCCGCCGCTGGCCCTTCACCAAAAGATAGGGGCGTGCCGCCGCTGGGATTGAGCACCACCGCACGCGCCCCTGCGGCACCTGTACCCCGCAGTGCACCTCGCAAAATGGCCGGAATGCCCTGATTAAGGTCGATGCTGGTAGAAACATCGTGACTGGTGCCCAGCAAAAGCGACAGATCGTTGAGCTGCTTGCGCGTGGCCCGCTGCATCTGGATGAAAGCCTGGTTTAGCTCACCAATTTCATCCTCACGCTGTTCCAGTTCAGTAGCCGCCCAGCTACCTCCGGCAGCCATCGTTTTGCTGGCGGACACAATTTTATTGATCGGCTGGGTGATGTCTCGCCCCAGGAGGGTGATGTTGGTGTAAAAGAGGGCTGTGCCTAAAACAAGTACCAGCAGCAGTGGCCAGCCCATCTGCAAGGCTTGGCCCAGCACAATTTCGTAGGGAACGGCCGTAACCACCGTCCAAGCGGGGTCTGCCACCGTTTGTGTATACACAAGGGCGCGGGTTTCGCCACCTTGCAACCAGCCGCGATACGCTTGCCCGTTATCCACACCGACAAAGCGTAATCGTCGAAGTTCATCATCCTCGTCGGGCCAGTCGGCACGTCGATACATATTTTCAGGGTGGGCGATAATTTGCGCCTGTTCATTTACCAAAAAGCCCGTGCCTTCACCCATTGTGCCGCGCAGACCGGCCAGCAAATCATCCAAACTAAAGTCGGCCAGCCGCCCGATAAGCACTGCACCCGTGTCACCGTCTGGCGTGGTGACGGGCACGACCAAGCTGAGTACCTGCTCTGGCGTGGGCATGTTGGCCGAAAAGACATTTTTGGGGTTCGGGGCAAACGCTTGAGCAACGGCCGTTCGTTCGTCATCGGATAGCTCTATTGAGGCCTCGTCATTGGGGAAAACGGCCGTAATTTCACGACTGGCATCTACCAGCAGCAACTGTTGGTATTGGGCGTTGCGGTTGTACAGTTCGGCGAGTGCTTCTTGGGCAACGGCCGTATTGCTGCTTAGCAACGCTGCCGAATCCGCCTCAAATAAAGCGCGCTCAGTATCCCATTGATTGACAAATTCAGGAATCTCTGTGGCAACCACCGTGGCATTGTGGGCCATCTGCCGCACCACCAACCGGGTGGAGACAGAAACTGCCAAATTGTAAACAACGGTAATGGAGAGCAGGATCAGTAAGGCGGCAAAGGCAAAATAGTTTAGCTGAAGCCGCTTTTGCAGGCTGCGCCTGGCTGGTGAGGGGACGATGGGATTGTACGGCCGTAAATCTGGCAGGTTGCGTAGCACATAGGTAACCACGCCACCCGCGACGGCACCTTCTAGCAAGCGTGGCCAAAAGTTGCCATTGGCCACCACCAACGCCTGATCCAAGGCCGCAAGCCCAGTGGATGCGACGGACACATACGTACCAATGCCGCTCAAAACAGTAAGCACCAATCCGCCCAATAATCCTGCCACCCACGGCTGCCGCAGCCAGTAGAACACCCGCCCAGAGTAATGTTGTTGCAGCAAGTAAGCCAAGGCAACGGCCGTAAATGCCCACCAGAACGGCGCGAATAACTGATGTGTTTGCCCCAACATCACCCCAAGCCCGGTGGCAGCACCAACAAGTAATGCTCCGGCTGGTCCCAGCACCACACCGGCCAACAGCGGCGAAATAGCTCCCAGCAACATGGCTGCACTCGCTGGTAAATTGGCGACGGGTGGCGATAAAAATTCAAATCGTAGGGGAAGCAGTTGGCTGGCTACAAAACCTGCCACAGAAAGGGCAATGAGCCAAATCCGTTGTTGGGGGGAGAATTTGCGAAGGTTAGAACGAAAATGGAATATCAGGTAGACAAAAAGGGCGAGGCAAACAAACAAAAGTAGGTAACCCACCGCACGGTTCGGCAGGTTAAGCGACACTTCCCTACTTACACCCCACAGAGTTACTGGCATACGGTTGTTCTCTTTACGCAGAGGGCTTTGCCCTCTTATTTAGCTAACGGAACACTCCTCGTTGCTGATGCTACACTCATATTTACTTTACAATAACAATATATCTTGCTGATTATAACATGCGCCTATGGGCATCGCAATCCAGAGTGGAACCAGATTTTTAGTCGATAGTCATATGTTTATGCCAAAAAAACCATGAACCCATTCCTGGTTTGTCATTTGCTTCGTTGTCATCTATCATCTCGCCAATGAATTCGCGTCGTCGTACATACCTCATTTTGATTGGCGTTATTGTGTTAACCATTCCGTGCTACATTGCGGGTGCCATCCTATTGGTCATTGCACCGGATGCCCCAGTTTCTGAGCTACCACCCACGTTGCCAGTAGTTGTTTCGCCTACCCCCAGCACTACGGCCGTTGCCACCGAAGCAGCCCCGCCAGAAGCGTTAACGGCCGTGCCAACCAGCACCGATTCGCCACCCACGGCAACGCTGCCGCCTACGCCCGGTCAGTTCCAAACACCTATCATCTTACCGACCGCTACCAATACACCCACGGCTACTGCAACTGGTACCAGCACAGCAACCGCAACCAGCACCGTCACGGGCACCGCCACAGCAACGAGTACGGCCGTCATGACCAGTACCGCTACGCCTACAGCCTCTGCTACCCAGACGCCACCAACTGCTACCAATACCAGCAGCCCAACGGCGTCGGCAACCAGTGGCGCAACACCCACGAACACTGCCACAACGGCCCCTACGGCCTCTGCCACCAGTGGCGCAACGGATACGCCACTGCCAACGCCGACCAACACAGCAACATTGGTACCATCTGCAACACCTGAACCGTAACGGCATTTTCAATCGGAGACTTTTGAAGTTTTTGATTTCAATCGCAAAATTCCAAAAGGGGAAACTTCAAAAGTCTGACGCTTACAATAAAAAAGAGAGCTTATGGATACATTCAAACTCATACAAACCTTAACCGAAACGCCTGGCCCCTCCGGCAACGAAAAAGCGATTGCCAATGTGGTGCGGGAATGGTGGGAACCATATGCCACCCGCTTTGTCAGCGACCACGTGGGTAACTTGATGGCAATTAAAGAAGGCAGTGGTGACGCACCACGACGCACTATTCTACTAGCTGCTCACATGGACGAGATTGCCCTGATGGTACACCAAATTGTGGAACACAATGGCAACGGCTTTTTGCGCGTCACCAACGTCGGTGGCGTAGATGTCCGCCAATTGTATGGGCAGCTTGTAGTGGTACACGGGCAAAACAAAAATTTCTCCGGCGTCATTGGCAGTTTACCAGGGGCAATGCTGCCCCCAGACAGGAGAAACAAACCGTTTGGTTATGAAGAACTGGTGGTAGACGTTGGGCTACCTTTGGCTGACGTTGAAGCTGAAATTTCTGTTGGCGATTTTGTGAGCTTTCGCCAGCCGCTGCGCAAGTTACTAAACGGCCGTATCGTTGGCAAAGCACTCGATAATCGCGCCTCTGTTGCCGCCGTCACCATTTGCCTGGACTATTTGAGCCAACGGCACCATAGCTGGGACGTGATAGCCGTGGCCACCGTGCAAGAAGAAACACGCCTGCTGGGCGCGTTCACCAGTGCCCATTCGCAAGAGCCAGATGCCGCCATTGCTATAGATGTAACCTTTGGCAAAGGGCCAGGTGCCAACGACGCCGGCACGTTTGAGCTAGGCAGCGGCCCCTCGCTAGATTTGGGACCCAATGTACACACCGGCATGTACAAAGCCCTCAAGAAAACGGCCGAATCGCTAGAACTATCCGTCAGCACTGGCACCCACGGCCGCGCCAGCGGCACCGACGCCTTTGGCGTACAGGTCGCCCGCAGCGGCATCCCCACCGGTCTCATCTCCATTCCGCTACGCTATATGCACACAATGGTGGAATCTGTCGCCCTTAAAGATGTAGAGCGATGCGGCCGTTTGATGGGTGAGTTTATTGCCCAACTTGGCGACGACTTTTTGGATGGCTTGGCCGCAGGCATGATGGACGAAAATGGAGATTAGAGATTAGAGGCTGGAGATTAAAAACGATTCAATCGCAAATCTCTAATCTCCGGTCTCGAATCTCCAAATTGCGGAGCAATTAATGAACGAACTACTTAAAAATCTAACAGAAGCCGTCGGCGTGTCTGGTGAGGAAAAGGAAGTGCGGTTGCTCATTCGTGACCTCATCGCCGACCACGTAGATGAATGGCACGTAGACACGATGGGCAACCTAATTGCGCTCAAAAGAGGCACTGGGGAGATTGATTTGCGCGTGATGGTGGATGCCCATATGGATGAGGTTGGTCTTATCATCACCGATTACGACAGCAATGGTACGCTAAAATTCAGCGGCGTGGGCGGCTTTGATGATCGCGCCCTATTGGGCAAGGTGGTGCAGGTTGGCCCCAAAAAGCTCACAGGGGTCATTGGTGCCCGCCCGGTTCATCTGCTAAACGCCAGCCAGCGCAACAGCGTGGTGAAGATGAGCGACATGCGCATCGACATTGGTGCCAAAGACAAGGATGCGGCCAAAAGCAAGGTCAGCATTGGTGAACGCGCGGCCTTCGTCACCGAATACGAGGAACTAGGGCCAACCGCCATCGGCAAATCGTTTGATAATCGAGCCGGCTGCGCGGCCTTGATTGAGCTATTGCGGGAACGGCCGTATCCCTTTGACCTCATCGCCACCTTCACCGTGCAGGAAGAGGTAGGGCTACGCGGGGCACGCACGGCCGCTTACGACGTAAAGCCGGATGTCGGCCTGATTTTGGAATGCACCCCCGCTTACGATCTGCCCAATAAAAATGATGTGAGTCCCAACGTGGCTTTGGGCCAAGGGCCATCTATTTACGTAATGGACAGCGGCACGGTGCAAGACCCCCGCCTGGTTAGCCTCATTAGCCAAACGGCCGCAGACAACAACATCCCCTTCCAGATTCGTCGTCCAGGCGGTGGTGGCACAAATACGGCCGTCATTCAGCGCGTGCGTGGGGCCGTTCCCGCCGCCACCATTGCCACCCCAGGCCGCTATGCCCACACACCCACCATGATGATCAACCTGGATGATTATGCGAATGTGGTCAAGCTGGCCAAAGCGACGTTGTTGAATTTAACAGAAGATATTGTGAAGCGAAACTAATCAATTTTGGATTTACGATTAACGATTTACGATTCAGTTGACGACAATCGTAAATCTAAAATCGTAGATCGTTAATCGAGGAATGATGAACGATTTAATTAAAAAACTGGTAGAAGCGTACGGCCCGTCGGGCTTTGAAGACCAAATGCGCGAGATTATTCGTCCGGAAATTGAGAAATATGCCGACGACATTTCGGTAGATGCGATGGGTAACCTAATCGCTCATAAAAAAGGAACTGGAGACGGTCTTAAAGTGATGGTTGCCGCCCATATGGATGAAATTGGCCTGATGGTTTCGCACATCACCGACGATGGCTTTTGCCGCTTCACCAATATCGGCGGCATTTACCCGCATACGTTGTTGGGCAGCCGCGTGCAGTTTGCAGACGGCCGTATCGGTATCATTGCCAGCGACCGCATCAAGGACCGCGGCAAGGTGCATGGCCTGGAAAAACATTACATCGACGTGGGTGCCAGCAGCAAGGAAGATTGTCCGGTAAAAGTGGGAGATGCTGTAGGATTTGTACGTGAGTTTTTGGCCCAGGGCAAACTGCTCAGTGCCAAAAGCATGGATGACCGCATTGGCTGCGTCGTCGCCATTGAAGCGATGAAGCGGCTCAAAGAGACACCCCACGATGTCTACTTTGTGTTTAGCGTGCAGGAAGAAGTAGGCACGCGCGGTGCCCAGGCTGCCGCCAACATGCTCGACCCTGACGTGGGCATTGCATTGGACGTGACCCTGGCTGGCGACACACCAGAACCAACTCCCATTGCCATAGATTTAGGCAAAGGCACCGCCATCAAGGTAAAAGACAGCGGCATGATTGCCCACACCGGCCTGGTGCGCGTCATGAAACAACGCGCCGAAGAAGCCAAGATTCCATACCAGCTAGAGGTGCTCACGGGCGGTTCCACCGACGCTCGCTCCATCCAAATTGCCAACGGCGGCGCGGCCGCAGGCTGCATCTCCATCCCCTGCCGCTACGTCCACACCCAAAGCGAAACCGTCCACGCAGATGACGTAGAAAACTCCGTCAAGCTCCTCGTTGAAATTCTAGCCAAGCCAATCGAACTGTAAGAAAAAGTGTGATCAGGCTATGCTATACTATCTGAGAAACTACAGTTTGTATAAGGAATGGTGAGCAATGGAATTAACAATTGATGAACTTCATGCTAAAAAGCTGCTTAAAGAAGTTCTTCTTGAACTTATGAACGAACGACAGGAGCTTTTCTTTGAAATTGTTGCTGAAGCTATTGAAGAGACTGGTTTAGCTGAAGCAATTAGAGAAGGTCGTAAAAACCAGTTTGTTGGAGAAGATGAGATTCTCTCCATCTTAGAAGGTTGAAAGAGTGGATGTCCTATTTGAAGCCAGCTTTGCCAAAGATTTGAAGCGAGTCAAAGATAAGCAGTTACTGAAACGTGTGCAAAATATCCTGGAGCACGTAAAGGTTGCTAATAGCCTAAGCGACATCTCAAACTTGAAAAAATTGCAGGGGTACGATTCTTATTTTCGTCTTCGTCTTGGTGATTATCGGATAGGCATAGAAGTTGAAGGTCAAACTGTTGTTTTTGTTAGGATATTACACCGCAAGGACATTTACCAAAAGTTTCCGTAAAAAGAAAATCTACCGTATTTTCCAGCATGGGTTAAAAAGCTGGTAATCTCAGCAGAGATTACCAGCTTTTTTATTGAATGGTGCCGGGGAAGAGACGCACCCAAATCCAGGCGATGGTCATGGTGGGAATAGCCTGGGTGAGAGGAATCAGGGTTTCTACAACCGAAACACCTCGCAATGCTTTTAGACCCAATCTATCCAGCAGAATCCAGGCGATGGGGGCTGCCAAAAAGTCCAGCGCAAAATCAAGCAGATCGATCATCAGCACCACCAGGAATGGTGTGAGCAACAATGTTTCGCCAAAGGTGGCGTCGGGGGGAATCTCAATGCGCTTTACCTGCCGCCAGACAATTGCCAACAACAGTAATGCTAAGATAAGCGACACACCCATCAGGGTGAGTAGCGTAATGCCAAAGTTACGTAAAAATTCTGCTAAATCCATTGCTTTCTAAAAAATTACCTGCCACAAAAAGATTACAAAGATAAATATGCCACCGATAAACTGAATGATGGTGGCAATGCCCCATCCAGTTAAGCCGCCAAAGCCAGCTTTTTTCGCAATTTCCCAGTCGCCGTGCTGCCAATATTCGCCCAGCAGCAACCCGGCAATGTACCCGGCAATGGTGCCAACAATGGGAAATAGAAATGAGCCAGCAATGGCACCGAGAGTACCAACAAGCATGGACTTGATTGATGCGCCGCCTTTTTTGGCACCAAACAGGGTTAACCAGATATCTGACGTGCCAGTAAAGAGGGCAATGAGGCTAATGACGATGATGGAGGCAGCGGAAACGGCCGTAAATCCATCCACCAGCGCATACAGAAAGACAACTACCCACATCAGCAGCACACCGGGGATGATGGGAATCAAGGTGCCGACGAGGCTCAGTAAGAGTAAGAATATAACAAATCCAGTTGAAAATGCTTCAAACAATTGGGCCACAATGCCTCCGAAATGCAATGAATATCCGTGAACTGTACGCAGAGAATGTAGAATCGTCGCAGAAATTAGAGGGATCGGTACGCCAGCAGAAACCGCTCAAAGACGCCAGAAAGGTACGGCCGTAACTGCATAAATCCGTGCAGTGGCGTGTCGGCAAATTTGCTGAGGGCCATCCGGTTGACTTTTTGCCAGGTGAATTTATTCGGCATCTCTTCAAACCAGGTGGCAAAATGAGGGAACCAGTTGGTGAGGACGTACAGACAGCGTGCAGCTGGTATTGCCTGACGCATCGCTCTGGTATTCACGCGGGAGCCCAATCGCTGCGACAGAGCTAACATATAGGTGTCGATTATTGTCTCTTCGTTGACGGGCCACAACGGCCGTGTTGTGATCATCCCGGTTTCTTTATCTTCCAGCAGGCTAAACTGCTCAATAAAGCTAACCAGATCGCAAATACCTGGCCCAATGGCAGCAGATTGCCACGCTGCCAGACGCTGGTCTTCAAACACCGTAACGTGCCAATTGTAATTACTGGGATCGCCATGCAGCAGCGTGGCTGGAAGCTGGCGCAACGGTTCCAGCAATGGCACGGGGTCATCTAGCAAATCAGAAACGGCCGTCAGATGAGATTCTCCCAATATGCCCGGCCAACCACCCAAGTCGCGCATTACCACCAGACCATTTGCCGCCTGCAAAAAGTGAGGGGCCAACTGCCCTGACTGTGTGAGTGCGTGCTCAGACAATATAGCGGCAGGCCCTTCCTCGAAATAAACGGCTTGCTCGGTAGCCAATCGCTCCCAGCGGTACGCTTTACGATCCAGCAGAAGAGAAAAACCTGCATTTATCAGATCGTCAGCCTGATCGCTAAAAGCAGCGTGTTGGTACGCCATCTTCTCCACAATGTTATTCACATCATCTACAGACCAGCGGCTTGCGTGGATGTCATTGGGCAGGTCGTCCAATACAGCCCAGCCATCGCTGCCAGGTTCTGCCTGATGCAAGAAGAAACATTGTGGGGCCAATCTGGTGAGGCGCAGCGCATATTGGCTGTAAAACAGTGCCTCTGTCGGGTTGATATGCCGGCCAATCAGGGAAATCGGGTCCGAATGGCCAGCCAGTGAGAGTAGATAGCGCGTGGTGCGGCGACTGTTTTTGTTTCTGGGGCGAATTGGTTTGGCAGAAACGGCCGTTACGACCAGCTCTTTTGCCTCCATTTGCTCGCGGAGCAAGGCTGTCCAGGCGTTGGGATCGCGTTTTTGTAGTTGGGTTGCCAGCAGCTTAGATTGTCGCATCGTGGTCACATTGTAAAAGCTAAGCCGATGCCTGACAAGCGGTGGCAGCCCTCTGAAACCTGTTTCTATTGACCTATTTACAAAACAGTTCGCTAGTTTTGAGAGTCATTGTTTGGGGAGCAACGCTTTAAGTTGTCAAGGAAGAGAAGAATGGGAGTGCGTCGCTATCAGTTGAGCAATCTCATCATTTTTCGTACGCCCAGCCCAAGAGGGGCGATTCTGTGGTCGCTAATTAACGCGCAGAAAATCTTGCGTAGCTGTGGCCAGTGTCCTGACCGCGCCACCAGCGGACACAGTCTGAGACCGGCCCGAACAAAATACGCAAGACATATTTCGGCTTAATTAGGTCTGTTTTGCGAACGGCCGTCCGCCCAAAAGTTATTGAGCAGAACGGCCGTTATTCTGTGCATCATTCTCGTTATCCGCAGCCAACGCAAGAAACTCAGCCCTGCTGATAGCCACTTTCTTACCTGACTACTATAGGGAGATAAACCAGATGTTTAGAGCCGCCCGGAGGAGAAATAAGATTATAAGATGGCAACAGGAAACCAATCGATCCCTGGTAGCTTGAGCTGTTCACCTGCCCAGCAACGGGTTGGCCGATGGCAGACGAGACTGTGTAATTGGCAGAATCGGCTGTCCCACCGCTCGATATAACCGAGCGCGGCACACGATAATTTGTTGACGACTGTGCCACCACCATTCCCACAGAGAATAATACAAGTACGAGAGACAAGAGCAATAGCCTACGCTGTATCTTCATGGTTGGCCTCCTAATCAATGTCGATAAACATGGGAACTGTGCCACTTTCCTCATCAATTGGGCCAGCCATCCTGCCCACTATAATCCCAGCATTTTCGCTAAGAGATAGTGTCATCTCCCCATTTACTGCGGGTGCAAGAGAAACTTTGTCACCAATCTCTCCGTTTGTCACAAGAGCCAGGCTAGTCACATTCACGGTTGGTGCCAACCCCTCTGTGATAATGGTGAGGTAACTGTTGGGAGTGATTGCCCCGCTTGTTGAGGAAAAACCGATTGTTTGCGAGCCGTCGTCATGGATAATGGCCTCGGTCGAATACGCCTCTACTGCCACACCAATAACTGCGCTCTGATTTGTTACATCAGCTTTGGCAACGGCCAACATCATCATATCTCCATTGGGAGACGGTGCTACACCAACCATAGCCACTAAATCCCCTGCTGCGATCGTGGTCTCGCCCAAATTAACCGCCAGCGAGGTGCTGTTTGCCACACTATTAACAACAGCACCATTTACAAAGATTCCCCCAGTGCCACCAAAATAGGCATCGTAATGGCCGCTAAAGCTTTGCACATACATGCCACGGTAGTTGCTGCCATAAATCTGTGCGCCATAACCCGCTTCACCGGCTGAGTCAGTTCCCAAGGCGTAAAGACCTTTGCCCCCGACAAAATAGCCGCCCTGGTTATAAAAGGTGAAGCTGTTTGAGGTGTCGCCACGGCCGTATACCCCCACGCCCTGATTACTTTGCCCATAAACGCCGGGGGCATAAATATTGGGATGCGCCCGATTGCCGTTGCTGTAGCCATAAACGCCAACACCATTCGTGCTGTAGAAATAGCCAGCATAGCCTTGGTTGGCATTGCTGCCGCCATCAAAGCCATAAACTGCATAGCCATCTCGGGTTTGGCCATAAATGGCACGGCCGTTATCGGCCAAACCATAAATTGCATTCCCTGTGGTCGATTGCCCGGTAATAGCCCCGCGATTAAACGCAAACGCATCATTGTTCATATGTACTTCGAGCATGTAATTATTTGGCAGGGCATTAGCAGTGCCTTTCACAACAGCTCCCGGACGTAAGGTATGTGCCATCGGCACTGGTGCTATCTCCTGACGTGGCGTTAACGTTTCGCCATCAACAATTTGAGATACCCAAAGCTCTTCGCCATTGAAAATATCTGTGTCGATTGAAAGATATGTGTCAAACAAACCATCATTCACGGTCACATTCATATCGCCGCTGTCCCATAAAGTAGAACCGGCAACAGCATCATTGAAAATGACAAAGCGCATGGTAATTGTGCCATTCAACGGCACGCCATTTTCATCGGTCAGGTAGCCCTGGTAAGTGATGCCATCGCCTACTGTTGCCGCTGGTGCCAGCGGGGCTTCAGGCGACTTGGCACCAACCAAAGTCGGCCAATAGGCACCTAGACCGCCCAGCAACAATAGTCCGATAGCAACGACGAAAATTTGAGGGAATAAGCGTTGAGGTTTCATGTTATCTCCTTGTAGAAATGTTCTACAGTCCATTACGAAAAGCGAACATAACAATACAGGTCACCCATTAACGATAAACGCGGGCTAACCTATTTTTCCTGCATTTGCAGCTGCAAGGCCAAAGCAGGCGCATAGGCAGCGTCAAGCGCAAGGCTGTGCTGTAACGCCTCACGCGCCGCTGCAAAATCACCTTGTTGGGCATAAACGGTGGCCAGGCCCAGGTGAAAATCGGCCAAATTTGGCTGCCATTTCACGGCTTGCTCAAAGGCGGTTTGCGCCGCGGCAAGATCGCCACTTTGTGAATGTGCCCAGCCCAGAATGCCATAGGCCATGCCATCCGTTGCATCCAGATCAACTGCCTGCTGGGCTTGCTGCGGTGCAGTTGCTTCATCACCGATTCGCAGTGCCAGATCGGCAAATTGCTGATGTGTCAGGCCAATTGTTGGGGCAAGAGCAATCGCCTGTTCATAAGCCCCATAGGCCAGATCGGTTTTTTCTGGCGCAACTGTTGCTTCCTGGGCATAAATGGCAGCAAGTTGGGTGTACAAAACAGGATCGGTCGGGCGTAGGGCGATTGCTTCAGCCATCGCCGCTTCAGCTTGCACAAAATTACCAACTTGCGCGGCAGTCAAGGCCGCCGCCACATGATAAGGAGCGCGGTGCGGTTGATGGTGAACGGCCGTTTCATAAGCTATCAATGCGGCCGAAGGATTTCCCTGAGACAAGGCCTGTGTGCCTCGCCAACTATAACTATCGGCCAGCAACGGGCGCAGATTGCTTTGCCAAACCGCCCAACTAAAAAGTAAGCACCCTAGCACAACAGCAACCTGTCTGGCACGGTGCGGCAGCGCAAAGGGAACTGTTTGCAAGTCAGGCGACAAGGAGGTTGCCGTGATAATGCCTAGCAACAGCCAAAAGAGAACGGCCGTTGCCGCCACCTCAAACAAAAACAGATTACCAACAAGCTGAGCGCAAGCGGCTGCCATACAAGCCGCCACCCAGCGATTGGGCAAAACTTCAAGCTGTTGAGAAATTCCATCTTTTGGCTCTGCCAATTGTCGCCAACCCAGCCGCAAAACAAGAAAAATGAGGATGATAAAAAAGAGCGTGGCCACAATGCCATAGTTGAGTAACCAGTCGAGCAGCCAGTTGTGCGCCCGGTCAACAACCACGCCACGCCCCTGATAATAAACAAGCTGCGGTGGATAAACTGACGGGAAGTGTAGTTCCAGCGTGTCTGCCCCATAGCCAAGCCATAAACGTGGCCAGAGTAGTCGGAGCGAAGCCTGCCAAATAGTCCAGCGGGCAGCAATGGAGCCGCCATTGGCAATGCCGCGCTGCAAAATAAGCAGTAAGGTCGTGCCAAGCGTGGCGATGCCAGCCAATGCGCTTAGCCATCGAGCCTTTGCAGGCCAACGGGGGGCCACTTGAAACCACCAAAGCAGGCCAATTCCCACAATGGCAGCAATCCAGGCTGCCCGTGCTTGAGTGAAAGCAATGACAATAAGTTCAAGCAGGATCAGTGATCCATAGCCAAATTGCTGCAACTTGTTTGTGGTCGATTGAGCAGCCGCAAACGTCAGCGGCAGCAGCAAAGCCAGGTAGGCTCCGGTGAAGTTGGCACGGCCAAGTGTTGTTATGATGTCGCTGCGGGCATCGGTGATAACGGGGAGTGGCTGCCAACCAGCTGCTTGTGCCAGGCCGAAGAGAGTAATGGGAACGGCCGTTACAATAGCAACCTGTAACAATCGCCGACTACTGGTAGCATCTATATGCGTGGCCACGCATATAAAAAGCAAGAAGTAGCTTATTTGCGTCAAAACGCCATTAGCCCGGTCAAGCGTGCCAAAGATAGCGATAAAATGATTTGTACTGAAGGCAGTCGAAAGAGCAAGAATTAGTATCAGAATAACAATGAGGGTTTTTAAAGGGGTCGGAAGGGATTTTGGCCGGAGGTTGGTCATCCAGCCAGCGAACCACAGCAAAACTAATAGCCAAATCAACGTCCGCAGCAGCCAAATTTTTGAGGCTTCAAATTGCTGCTCCACCCATAAATTGACAAATAAGGGAGTCAGGAACGCCAGCAACAACCAGATTGTCTCTTGCCATTTACGCAATGGATGATCCACTATTTCGCGCTGCTGCATGTTTAACCTTTTTACCTTCAAAGCTAATTTATTGGCGGTAACATGGTTGTTCAATACCAGGAGGCGGGAGCAATGTAGCGTTGTATGTGCATGGAAATTAGATGCTGAATCGTAAAGACAGTATAGAGATTACTGAGGGCGAGAGGGGTTAACTAAGTAACAGTTTCAAGAACCAATAGGCTTCATTCACAAGTTGGTCCGCCACTAATATCGCTAGGAGGGGAGTGAGGCTATCAGTTTTGTGGTAGCTTTGTCAGGCTGGCATTAGGTTTTTGCAACCCGCACTTGGGGCTAGCGTGTTAAACTAATAGCGAACAAAGTTGAACTGTAAATGCGTGAATCTATGGAGGTGCAACATGATCGCTATACAACTTTCGACCATCATCATTATTGCGCTGATCGCGCTCATCATCGGCATTATTGTTGGGGTGTCGATGAGTCGGCCAATCTCTAGATTTTAAGTAACGCTGGGAGGAAACGGCCGTAAACCAAACTGGCACCCCCGTCAGCCAAACCCACACTATCCAGATCGCCCTACCTGAACAAAAAATCTACCTACCGCTCGTGACTAAACAGTAAAAAAATCGACGCAAAGAACGCAAAGAAACAAAAGGGGCAAAGAATTTTTGAAAAATTCTTTGCCCCTTCAAAAACTTTGCCCCTTTGCGTCAAAAAACTAAGCTAAATGCGCCTTCACCGCCTCCGCTACCTCTACCGGAACACCCGGTACAGAGGCAATTTCCTCCATCGTTGCCTTGCGTAGACCATCCAGCGAACCAAAATGGGTAAGCAGCAGCTTGCGCCGCTTGGGGCCAACCCCCGGCACGCTGTCTAAAATGGAAGCCACACCTGCCTTGGCTCGCCGCTTGCGGTGCCCCGTATTGGCAAAGCGATGCGCCTCGTCCCGCACCCGCTGCACCAAATACAGCCCTTCCGAGCGGCGCGGCAGCAAAATGGAGGCCGCCTTGCCGCGCACAAACAGTTCCTCTTCTTGCTTGGCCAACCCAGCTACCGGCACCTCTTTTTCCAGCCCAAATTCACGCAAAACGTCCATCGCCATCGCCAACTGCCCCTTGCCCCCATCTACAATGAGCAAATCCGGCAGCAGCGACCAAGCTGTCTCTTTTTTCGGTTTGCCAATCTGATTAGGATCGTGCAGTTCGCCAGCTAGCGAATCTTTGTAGCGGGCAAAGCGGCGGGTAAGCACCTCTTTCATGGCACCGTAATCATCATTGCCCACAGTTACCACGTTAAAGCGGCGATAATCGCTTTTGCGCGGCGCACCCTGCACAAACACCACCATCGAAGCCACCGTTTGGGCCCCTTGCGTGTGGCTGATGTCGTAACATTCAATGCGAGACGGCGGCGCAGGCAAATCGAGTGCTTCATGCAGTTCTGCCATCGCCGTGACGTGTTTGGAGCGGTCGGCCGCCCACTGTTGCCGAATGGTTGCCAGCGTATCCTGGGCGTTGGTTTTTACCATTTGCACCAGCTCTTTCTTTTTGCCCCGGCTGGGCACCTGAATGGTCACCTTGGTGCTGCGCTTGCGCCGCAGCCATTCTTCAATCACCATTGCTTCAGATACTTGGTTGGGCAACAGCACCTCGCGGGGGATGTGGGCGGCGTCATCGTAAAATTGGGTGATAAATTCGCTCAGCACGTCTTCATCACTTTCGCCTTCGGTGCCTTCCAGCATGAAATATTCCCGCCCGATGAGCTTGCCGTAGCGAATGAAGAAGATTTGTACGCACGCGTCCCCCTGTTCACGGGCAAAGGCAATCACGTCCTGGTCAGCATTGGCAGCGGAAATCACTTTCTGCTTGGAAACGACCAGATTGATGGCTTTAAGCTGATCCCGGTATTCGGCCGCTTTTTCAAAGTTGAGTTCTTCGGCCGCTTTTTCCATTTTGGCCTTTACGCCCTTGACAATATGCTCTGATTTGCCGCTAAGAAAATCCATGAGCGACTGAATCATGTCGCGGTACTGCTGCTGGTTTACGGCCCCAATGCAAGGCCCATTGCACAGCTTAATATCGTAATACAGGCAAGCACGTTCATCGTTGCCGTCAATCACGCGGTCGCAGGTGAGGTAGGGGAAGATTTTACGTAGCATGTCCAGCGTCTGGTGGACTGCCCAGACGGAGGTGTAGGGGCCAAAGTAGCGCGAGCCGTCTCGCTCCATGCGGCGAGTGACGGTCACTTTGGGATATGGCTCTTTCCAATGAACTTTGATGTATGGGTACCGCTTATCATCTTTGAGACGAACGTTGTATTTGGGTCGGTGCTTTTTGATGAGGGTGTTTTCCAGCAGCAATGCTTCCAGCTCGGACTCGGTGGTAATAATTTCGATGTCGGTAATTTCGCGCCGGAGGCGTTGGGTTTTGACAGAATCAACGTTTTTGTGGAAGTAAGAACGCACGCGATTACGCAGGTTGATTGCTTTGCCCACGTAAATAATCTTGCCAAATTTGTCTTTGTGCAGGTAAACACCAGACCTAGTGGGTAGTTTTTTTAAGATTTTTTGTACGTTTTCGGGAGGTGTATACGCCATGTGCCAATTATAGCTCATTTGAGCGATTCGCAACTTTTATTGGCATAAGCTGTATCATTTAGATAAGCAGGTAACCGGAACTTTTTAGTGTGACCAATGGAGATAAATCATGAGTGACAATTCAGGGCAGCAGCCAAATATGTTGGGGAACGCGAGTTTGGCGTTGGGCGTTGCGTCAGCGGCATTGGTATTTGGCATCGGTTTTTGCGCCTTGGTGGGTGCAAATCAAGGTTGGGTGGCTTTATTGGGCGTCCCGCTACTGGTATGTGGTTTTAGCAGTGCTTTTTTGGGATTACTTGGTGCAGGGCTGGGTGTCACGGGTTTGTTTGGCGGCGGTGGGCGGAATACGGCCGTTGCTGGCCTTGTCCTCAGCTTGTTGGGGATGTGCCTCTTTATTGTCTTTTTAACAGCCCTCGGCGGTGGCTAAAACATCGTCTATACTTCACACATTCTTACGGATTCCACGAAACGCGTGGAAATAAGCGAAGTGTCAAGATGGATTTTGCCAAGCTGCGCGCCGAAATGGTGGCTGATTTACGCAAACGAGGGATTAAGGATACGGCCGTTCTGCAAGCAATGAACACCGTCCCCCGTGAAGCATTCGTGCAAGAAGATCATTTGGAATATGCCTACTACAATGGCGCCCTCCCCTTGCCCGCCCAGCAAACGATCTCTCAACCATATGTAGTTGCCCTCATGCTCTCCGCATTGCAGTTGCAGCCGCAATTTAACGTGCTGGAGATTGGCACTGGCTCTGGCTATGCCGCCGCCTTGCTGGGGCACATTGTGCGGCAGGTTCACACTGTTGAGCGGCAAGAAAAGTTAGTGGCCTATGCGGAATCGCGGCTGGGCCAGCTTGGCTATGCGAATATTTTTGTCCACTTTGGGGATGGCACGTTGGGCTGGCCAGAAGCCGCTCCCTACGACGCAATCGTGATTGCGGCGGGCGGCCCGGTTGTGCCTGTTTCGCTGCGGGATCAGTTAGGGATAAACGGCCGTCTCGTCATGCCCGTTGGGTCCTACAAAAAGCAAAAGTTAATATTGGTTACCCGCAAAGCAAATGGCAAGTTTAGCCAGAAAACCCTCACTCCCGTTCGCTTCGTCCCCCTCATCGGCAGCGAAGGCTGGGAGGATGACGATCCGTAATCGGTATTCAGAGAACGGTTAAACACCGATTACCGTTTACCAATTACCGGTAAAATTCCCTCATGCCCACACCTAACTTCCACGTCCGTGACCTACCCATCTACGGCGACACCATCCTCTCGCCCATGGCAGCGTATTCCGACGTGCCATTCCGGGCGATTTGCCGCCAGTTTGGCGCGGCTATGAATTACACTGAATTTGTGCCAACAGAGGCGTTACTGTGCAAACCAAATCCGCTTTGGCGGCGGCTGGACGTGCATCCGGCGGGCGAGCAGCCAATGGTGTTCCAGATTTTTGGCAATGATGCCCACACCATATTGCGTGCTGCCCAGCGCATTGTGGATTGGGGAGCTGATATCATCGACATCAACATGGGCTGCTCTGCGCCGCAAATTAGCAAAAAGGGAGCTGGCGTGGGCATGATGCGGCAACCGAAGTTGGTGGCAGAAACGTTTCGCCTGCTCTCCAGGCACCTAAACGTGCCGGTAACTGGCAAGCTGCGGCTGGGCTGGGACGAGGCGAACCAAAATTACCTGGAGATTGCCAAAATAATGGCAGACAACGGAGCAGCCTTGGTGGCTTTGCACGGCCGTACGCGCAGCCAAAAGTATCGCGGGCAGGCTGATTGGGACGCCATTGCCAAGCTAAAACAAGCGGTAAACGTGCCTGTGCTGGGCAATGGGGATGTGCGCACCGTGGCGGACATCGACCGCCTGAAAGCATACACACACTGTGACGGGGTGATGATTGGCCGGGCGGCGTTGGGCAACCCCTGGCTGCTAGGGCGCATTGAGCGGGAGCAGTTGACATTTGGGGAGATTACGGCCGTTCTCCGCCAACATCTCTACGAGGCCCTCACCTACTACGGCACTACCGTTGGCTTGCAAAATATGAACCGCCACCTGAAAAAATATCTCTCTGGCCTGGCACTGAAACCGTTTTTGCGTGGGTTTCGGAACGTAGAAACTGTACCTGCGTTTGAGGATTTGCTATGTGAAATGGAAACGGCCGTTCCCAGCCACCTGCCCATCGCCAAACTACGCAAAATCCCCCACTTTCCCCTCCCAGTTGGCGCGAAATTGTAATAAAATTCGTGGAAATTCGCGTCATTCGCGGCCTATTTTTTTATAAGGAACTCCAATCCATGAACAAGAAATTACTCTGGTGGCAAAAAGGCATCATCTACCAAATTTACCCGCGCTCCTACCAAGACAGCAACAACGACGGCATCGGTGATTTGCCCGGCATCTGCCAACGACTAGACCACCTGCAAAGCCTCAACATCGACGCTATCTGGCTGTCGCCAATCTACCCCTCGCCCATGCACGATTTTGGCTATGACGTGGCCGATTACATAGACATCCACCCACTTTTTGGCACGATGGCCGACTTCGACAACCTGTTGGCCGAAATCCATGCGCGCGGCCTCAAGCTCATCATAGACCTGGTACCCAATCATACTTCAGATGAGCACGCCTGGTTCCAGGAAAGCCGCAGCAGCCGCGACAACCCCAAGCGCGACTGGTACATTTGGCGCGACCCCGCCCCAGACGGCGGCCCGCCCAACAACTGGCTCAGCTTCTTTGGTGGCCCTGCCTGGACTTTTGATAAAACGACCGGGCAATACTATCTGCACCAATTTGTCACCCAGCAGCCAGAACTCAATTATCGCCACCCCGACGTACTACCCGCCATGCTGGACGTGATGCGCTTCTGGCTTGACAAAGGGGTAGATGGCTTTCGCGTGGACGTCATTTGGCTCATGATAAAGGATGAACAGTTCCGCGACGAACCACCGAATCCGCAGTGGGATGGCGCGAACCCGTTCAACAGCTTGCAGCACATCTACACCCAAAATTTGCCGGAGGTTCATGAACTCATCCGCAAAATGCGTGCCGTGCTGGATGAATACGACGAGCGCATGATGGTTGGGGAGATTTATTTGCCCTTTGACCAGTTAGCAACCTATTACGGCACTAATTTCGATGAATGCCACCTACCTTTCAACTTTCATCTGATTTATGGAGGTAATTGGCAAGCCCAGGCAATCCGGCAGATGGTGGATGTGTATGAGGCAACCTTGCCCCGCGGCGCGTGGCCCAATTGGGTACTGGGCAACCACGATCAGCACCGCATTGCCAGCCGCGTGGGCGTGGCGCAAGCGAGGGTCGCCAACATGCTGCTGCTGACGCTGCGCGGTACGCCCACAACGTATTACGGTGAGGAAATTGGCATGGTGAATGGGCATATTCCGCCAGAGCTCGTGCAAGACCCTCCTGCGGTAAACCAGCCAGAGCTGGCCGACAAGATCGGGCGAGACCCGGTTCGTACGCCCATGCAGTGGGATGATTCCGTTCACGCTGGATTTTCGGGAGAAACGGCCGTTCCCTGGCTGCCCGTCGCGGAAAACTACCAAACAGTCAACGTGGCTGCGCAAAACAATGATCCGACGTCCATGCTCAACTTCTACCGCGCCCTGACCCAACTTCGCGGCACGGAACCCGCCCTGTACGCAGGCAGCTATCGGGCGGTGGATGCCAATAATGAAGATGTGTTTGCGTATGTGCGGGAAGCGGACGGCCGTTCCTTCCTCATCGTCCTCAATTTCACAGGGGACGCTCAAGAGGTTAACATAACAGAGTTAGAGGCAACTGCCACCATCATTCTGGCGACAGACATGCAGCGCAGCGGTTCAATCACCCTTCCCAACTTCACGCTCGCGGCTAACCAAGGACTCATCCTGCAACTCTAACCTCGTAGCCGCGGATTCTTTCCGCGCAGGTTTTGCGCAGAAAGAACCTGCGGCTACAGCTAAGAGATTCAGAACGGAAAGATCAGCGGCAGCAGCAATGCCACTGCCACCAACATCAGCAATATTAACGGTACGCCCACCTTCACGTAGTCGCTAAAACGATAATTACCTGCACCCATCACCAATGTGTTGGTCGGTGAAGCCACTGGCGAAGCAAACGCCATCGAGGCCGCAATGGCCACCGCCATCAAAAAGCCCTGTGGCTGAATGCCGAGCGTTTCTGCTGCCACCAGCGCAATGGGGGCAATCACCACCGTCGTGGCCGTGTTGGATAACACCTGGGTAAAAAGCGATGTGAGCAAAAAGAGACCAATCATCACCGCCAACGGGCCACGCTCGCCCAATGTTTCCACAAAGCCGTTGGCAATCACATCCACCAGCCCCACTTTTTGTAGAGCGGTGCTCATGGGCAGCATGCCGGAAATAAGTACAATGCTCTTCCAGTCAATGGCATCATAGGCTCTGTCCATGGTGAGACAGCCAGTGAGCACCACCAGCAAGGCCGCGACCAATGCCGCGGTTACCAGCGGCACAAATTCCCCTACCATCAGCACCAACATGCCCACCATGATGGCTGCTGCCCAGCGGGCTTTACTGCGCGGGGGCCGATCAATCTCTGATTCTGGCTCACCCATCACCACAAAGTCCCGACGGAAATCGCGCAGATGCGAAATGTCGCGCCAACGACCCTGCACCACCAGCGTGTCGCCAAACCGTAGCTGCGTTGTTTTGAGATCGAGCTTATCTCCCACACCTGGCCGACTAATCGCTAAAACCGTTAACCGATAAGTCGTGCCAAAACGAACATCAGCCAACGTTTTGCCCAGCAAGCTGGATCGTGGCGGCAGCAGCAGTTCGGCAACGCCCACCTCGCGGCTCAGCAATGCCTTTGAATCTTTAGGCTTGGCGGGCTGCACGGCCAAATGCCAGCGGATAGCAGCCTGGTTTACCGCATCATCTTCCCCTTGCACCACCAGCACATCGTTACGCTGAATAGTCACGTCCTCATCGGGAATGATGGGGGTATCTTTGGGATCGGCATCGGTGCTGCCGCTCTCTGCCAATTCCCATAAGCTGGGGGGGCGCATAATTTTGAGCACCGTCACATCAAATTGATCGCGCAAAGCAGATTCGATGACGGTTCGGCCAATTAGCTCCGACCCACGCCGGACGCGCAGCCGCAGCAAATTCTCCGGCAAACGGTACGTATCCAACAGTTCTTTGGGGGTGGCCACAATCTGCTTTTCTACTATCACAGTGCGGTCGGGCAGCAGTCGCCGCCCCACAAAAAGCATAAAGGCGATGCCAATGGCCGCCAAAATCAGCCCCATCGGCGTGTAGCTAAAGAAGAAAAATGGCTCGTAGCCTGCGTCTCGCAGCACGTCACTCACAATGATGTTGGGCGGCGTGCCGATCAGGGTCATGGCTCCACCCAGCAGCGAGCCAAATGCCAGCGGAATGAGCAGCTTGGCTGGGCTAATTTTGGTGTTGATCGATAAGCTAATAATGGCGGGCAGCAGCACGGCCACCGTGCCGGTGTCGCTCATAAAGCCAGAGAGCAAAGCGACGGCCCCCATAATGACCAACACCAGCCGCCATTCGCTATTCCCGGCAACGGTGAGGATGCGCCGTCCAATCGCCCCGGCCAAGCCAGTGTGCAGCACAGCTCCCCCAACGACAAACAGAGCGGCAATAGTAAGTACGGCTGTACTCGAAAACCCTGCCAATGCCTCACCCGTCGTCAATACGCCAGTAAGCATCAGTGCCAAGACCACACCCACGGCCACCACGTCTACCCGCAGCCATTCGGTGATGAATAAGAAAACGGCCGTTGCCAAAATCCCCAACACCAGCCACATTTCAAGCGTCATAATCACTCCCCTTTACAGAGATGGACAATTACAATCAGTCAGTCAATCAGACCCTAGTTTACACGGCTATTGATTATGAATACAGCCGTCATCCTACCCAAATAAGTGGCCAATAACATGTGAAGTTTGGCACAATGGGTGTCGGGAGGCAACCAGCGGTTCGTGTTTGAACAAAATAAATTGTCAGGTAATTGACGCTGCTGTGTTTGTGACGCAATTTGAACTGTTCAGATGAGCAGTCTACGATATTCAACTAATGCTCGTGGTTCTCCTGATGATGAGGCAGACTATGCTGATGGTAAACACCATTTTGATGCAATCGCAAGTGCAGGCGATTGTAGGCTGATTCTAATGTGAGCCGCAGCTTTTTGTAGCGTGTGGCATCCGGTCGTGGGGCCAGTGTGTCCACGTAGGCAATGGCTCCTTCGATTTGCTCAAGAACGGCCGTTGCCTCCACCGGCGAAAAAATGGGTTTATCTCCCACCAGCACCTGCACCGCGCTCGTGTGTGCCGCAATCTCCCCACGTTTCTCTTGGTAACTACCGCGCACACGCAAAGCAATCCAGGTTGATTCAACCACAGTCAACTCGACACTACCTGACATCGCTAACTGCCCGGCTACCTCTACCTGCTCCACCGCTTGCCCACCCACCACAATCTCCACCCGCTCCACTGGCAAACTGGCCGATTCAACCCGCCAGGTGACGTTCACCGTGCCGCCGGTGGCTGGAAGATGCAGTGTTTGCCCTGGTGTTAACCCTTCTACGGTCAACTCAGCCAAGGGGCCAACGGTTACAAAGGTGTTACCGCCGCGGATAGCGGCCATCCAATTTTCATAAGTGAATTCGCGTTCACCCAGGTGGGCATAGGTACGCATCCCGCCCAGCAGCATGGCGGCGCTCATCTTGTCAGAGCCGCCGACTACGGGAATGTGGTAGCCCAGGTTAAGATAACGATACCAATCGGCCAGACCATAGGGCGTGATTTGGGCGTCAAACGGGTTGAAGGACATCATCTCGATGGCGTTGACCAACCCCAGCACAATGTCGGCGGCGCGTTCACATTGGGGATTCGGGGCATGGGGCATGACGACGAGGCCATTTTGCGCAATACAGCGCCGCGCCCAGTCGGCCATCGTCACCTCCAGGGCATCGCCCAGGGCGGATTCGGATGGCCCGCCGCTGCACAAGGGATGGATCATGGCGCCGGTATAGCCCAGCAGCGAAATATGCCCCAAGACAAGCATTCTGTTTTCCGTACCGACCCGCACCAGGAATTCGCCATCGCCGCCAAACTCTTTGGCGCCAAAGGTGGAACGGCCGTCAAAATCCCCCACATTACTGAACATCTCCCCCCACTGGCTGGCCAGCAAATTGACGACATTGACCCCTTCCGCTGCGCCCTCCAGCAAGGCCGTCTGTGGACTGAGGAAGTGGACGTGGGTATCGGCCGTTACCCAGCCTTGTTCGCGCCAGTACAGCACCCGCTCCAACTCAAAGGTCACTTCCTCTGTTTCTGACGTAACGACAAACTGTGAGCGGATAGGGGCCACTTCATAACCGCGTGTAATTTCTATAAAAACGTCGCCATGCGGCAGGTCAACGACACAGTCGCCGGGAATATAGCAGTATTGGTTACGGCCGTTGACGAACTCACCGTAATTGTCTTCAAACCAACTAGGGTTCACCTTGCGATGATACCCTTTGGGTGGTAGATATTCTCCTGCGGCCCCATGCAGATGCAGGCGTACGGGAACCGGCGTGTTGCTGCCACGTTCGACGACACGCAGCCGCACCGGATGGATGGCCGGATTTATCTGGACGATGCTGGCTTCTTGTGCCAGATCGGCCAGATCGAAAACGGCAATATCTGTATCTGCCGTGCCAGTTTTTACGTACAGTTTGGCCTGGGGATGAGCACTGTATTCGACAATAACAGATGTTGTCAATTGCTCCGGCTGCACCACAGGATCAGCACTCAGCCAATGGTCACGATCATAATCCAGAACCGCCCGCGCTGAGATAACCAACCCCAAATCAATATCAATCCTTTCCAGTTCGTGAATAGCATTTAAGGCCGCGCCTTCCGGCAGCGTCAATTTTAGCTTTTGGCACACGGACGGCCGTAAAGGATGGTCTGCAAGCTGGGTATGAGAGATGGCATAAATGACTGATTTTTCATTTTTGGGGATGCAGGTTATGCGGCGAATGGCTTTCTCAGGCTGGGGATTGGGCAGAGCATAAAGCCAGAGATGCTCCATTGAGCTATCCCTCCCGGATATGTGCCGGGTTTCGCCTTGCCCAAAGTGAACGGCTTTTTGGCCGGTGATGATAGCCTCCGCTGCTGAGGGCATCACTTTAGGCTCGCTGGCGGGTACGGCCGTAAACGCACTGGCTCCCCAGCCGATATGGGCTTGTTGAATGGCAAAACGACGCTGGATAGCAGCCGTGGCTACCGACCCATCTACATATTCCAGGCAATACTCTGACACGGTCTCCCCCAACTCATTGCCCGTCGGCAGTAGTGAGCCGAGCGAATCGGCCAGGTCTTCCGGCAGCGCACTTTGCTGGTCGGCGACGGTGTGCAAAAACAGTACAAAAGTCGCCTGAATCGGGTCGAGAGCGATGTGGACTGGTTCCTGATCGAGCAGGATGACATTCGGCCGTTCCGGCCATCCCAGTTCAAAAAGGATACCGCGCAGCGTGCGGCTGCCAACCCATTGCTCGCTACTCAGATTCAGTTGCAGCGTCTCATCCAATTGTTCCTGATTGGCGTTAAAAACCTCTGTCAGGGAAACAGGGGTAAAGTGGGGGGAAGGGGGAATTTTCATCATTTGTCTCCTGTAGATTGAAATCTACAGCTATTGGAAAGTGCGTTGAAACGCACTTTAATTGTTGTCGGATTTAGGCCAAGTAAGGGATGGTCATGGGCCCTTCCGGTAAAACCGCAATAGGGAGATCCGCGCCCAAGGTCGCTAATTGCTGGCGTAGGTAAGTGTCGATGTCGGCAATCGGCTCGATACGGACGCGGGAGAGATCGGTCGCTGGTATGTCGCTGTACAGAGCCACGCGGGCTTTGAGCTGCACCTGTGCTAACTTTTGCGCCTGCCATTGATCGAGCCTATGAAAACCAGGGGTGTGGATGGTTTCTAGCAATGCTTGGGGCGAATCGTGTTCCAGCAGCAATTCGGTAAAATTGCCGTGATCGGGAAAACCGTCGTTACAGCGGGCGGCAGTGATGATAAGGCCGCCACTAGTGACGATTTCGGCGGCAGCACACATGCCTTTGACGGTTTGGTACAGGTTTTGGTCGAGGGGGTAGCCGCTGTTGCTGGTGATGACGATGGGAAACGGCCGTTTACATCCCACCATCGCCGTCTCCTTGACAAAAGCACACCCTTGCTCGTGGGCGGCCACCACCTCGCCACAAAAAAAGCGGGTGATGTCCTGCTGATGGTTCAGCGTCACATTGATGCAAAAATCAACCGGCAGCACCGCGCCATACTGGCGAATTTGTGCTTGGGTGGGATTGCCATCCAGCACACCCCAACTGCTGCGCGGGTGCCCAATTGCTTCGGCGCGATGGTAGTGCATAATGGCGGACAGTCCGGCCACACCGGGGAACACGGCCTTATATCCACCAGAGAATCCGGCCATAAAATGGGGTTCGATAAAGCCGATGATGATGCGTTTATCCGCTTGCACGTACGCTTTGTTGAGTTGTAAACGGCCGTTATCCCCCTGCAAACGCCCCACAGTTGCCAACAGGTCATCATCATACGCATTATGATTGACGACGCGCACCTTTTGCACCACCTCCGCGCCCACCAACTGCTCAATCTCTGCCCGGGTGCAGGCGCGGTGTGTGCCTGTGCCGATGATGACGGTGAAGTTTTCGCGTGACACATGGTCCAACTCGGCCAATAGCCAGGGCAGAAGACGGTCAGAGGGCAGGGCGCGGGTAATGTCGGCAATGACGATGGCCACAGTGTCGCCGGTGTCAATTTGGTCAGCTAAGGGCGGGGATTGAATGGGATGGCGAACGGCCGTTTCAAAAGCAGCACGCTCATCGTTCAACCCCGGCACAAATTGGGGGCGTAAAACAGTCACATCTGGCGCTGGGATGTCTACCTCTAAGCCATTGCGCCCATATTGCAGCTGGATTTTCATACGCTGTACCCCACGCTAACGCAAAAAGGCTTCGTGCAAACCGCCATCCACGCTGATGACTTGCCCTGTTGTCTTGCTCAGTTGGTGGCTGGTGAGCAGATAAGCGGCCTCCGCCTGGTCAGCCAGGGTGATGGGTGATTTGGTTAAGGTGCGTTGGGCGTAAAAGTGCGCCAGCTTATCGCGCAAGGCTGCGGTCTCTTCGTTCTCGTCAAAGGGGATTTCATATTTGACCAGCGAACTAATCACCCGCTCACGCGGGAACATGCTGCTGCCTTCAACCACAGTGGCTGGTGCTAACCCGTTGACGCGCACCAGCGGCGACAGCTCAATCGCCAACTCGCGCACCAGATGGTTGGCAGCCGCTTTGCTGGTATCGTAGGCAACAGAGCCTTTTTTAGCTACGGTCGCATTTACGCTCGTCGTCAGCACCAATGTGCCTGTTAATCCCTGCGCTTCCCAAATTTTGCGGGCTTCATCGGCAATGATGTAGCCACCCTTCACGTTGACGGCGAAGGTCAAATCCCACTGCTCGTCACTAATTTTGCCCTTCTGGCTGGGGGGCACAAAGACGCCAGCAGTAACAATAATATTGTCAATGCCGCCATAAGCCAGAATGACCTGATTGAGCATCTGCTGTACCGATTCTCGATTGGTGATGTCAACACCCAAACGAATAGACGGGCCGCATGCGGAAATGCCTGTGCCCGCCACGCCGATGCCCATGCCGTATTTGTTGGTGAGAGAAACGGCCGTTTCCTTTGCCGCCGCCTCATCCAAATCGACACAAACCACATGCGCCCCCTCTTTAGCCACGCGATGTGCCGTCGCTTTGCCAATGCCGCTGCCTGCGCCAACGACAATCACCACATTCCTTGCCAGCTCTTTCTCCGGCGGCATCCGCTTCAGCTTGGCCTCCTCAAGCAGCCAATACTCAATATCAAACGCTTCTTGGCGCGGCAAGCCTTGATATTGGCTAATAGATTCCGAGGCTTTCATCACTTCAATCGCCAGCGAGTAAAATTCGGCCGTGACCCGACTTTCGCTTTTGTTTTTGCCCCAGGCAATCAGACCCACGCCGGGAATGAGAATCACCGTCGGATTGGGGTCGCGCATGGCGGGGGAATCGGGATTCTGGCAGGCTTCATAGTAGGCGGCGTAATCGGCGCGATACTGGGCCAGCCCGGCTTCTAATTTGTTCAGCAGCACGGCCGTATTTTCGCTTTGCGGGTTCCAATCCACATACAAAGGCTTGATTTTAGTGCGCAGAAAATGGTCGGGGCAGGATGTGCCTAGCTCGGCTAATCGGGGCGCGTCGTGGCTGTTGACAAATTGCAGCACGCTGTCGGTGATGTGGATGGTGCCGATGAAGCGGTTCTGTTGGGAGACTAGACCGCGCAGTTTGGGCAAAAGCTCAATCAGCAAGGCTTCCCGCTCACTATCAGGCAGGGATTGGTATTTGGTGCCACCAAATGTGTCTTCCCCTTTGTCGTGTTTGGCGATGTAAACGGCCGCTTTCTCAATCAAGTCCAGCGTCAATTCATAACAGACTTTATCGTCATCGGCCCAGTTAATCAGCCCATGCTGCCCCATCACCAGTCCTTTTAGCTGCGGATTTTCGCTGGCCATCTGCCCCATCACCAGGCCCAAATCGAAGCCGGGACGCTGCCAGGGCACCCAGCCGATTTCGTCGCCGAATATTTCATGCGTCAATCGCTCCTGGTTTTTGCTGGCAGCAATGGCAATGGCCGAGATGGGGTGCATATGGTCTACGTGGCGGTAAGGGATGAAGCCATGCAGCGGCGTGTCAATGGAGCTGGCACGGGGGTTGAGGTTAAAGGTAGTGTGCGGATACATGCTCACCATTTTGTCCTCAATCTCCGTTTTCACCCCTTTAACCTCGGCCGCATCGTAAATCGTTTGCAGCGAAAGCAGTTTGTCCATGTAAAGGGAGGCAAAGTTGGCGCGGGTCGAGGTACGCAGGTCGCCGCCGGAGCCTTTGACCCAAAGAACATCGACTTCTTCGCCCGTTAAGGGGTCGGTCATCATCACTTTGGAGGAGGTGTTGCCGCCGCCGGTGTTGGTGATGCGCTGGTCATCGCCCAAGATGTTGGAACGGTAGCGCAGCCGCTCTACGGGGTCAAGCTGGTTGGCGACGGCATCGTCCCAACTGTAAGAAACGTGTTTGTATGTTTTTTGTGACATGATTTACCTCATAGTTAAGGAATTTGAATTAGCTAAGTAAGCAAACCACAGAAAGTATTTTGAAAAACGAAGCGCGATTTCTCTGTGGTTTGCTCAAGTAAAAGCCAAATGCGCGCTCATTCTAATTCAAAATTCTTTTTGGCTTTTACATAGAACCAGATGCAGTTGTCGTGGCCCGTGCATGCCCATGACCAACTGCATCGCAATATCGGCCGTTCTGCTAGGGCCAGTAATGACGACGATGTTGCTGTGCTGCCGACTTTTCTCCAGGCCAGCCACTTTTTGTGCCGCCCACCAGCTTTCTAAATCAGGCAAAATCTGGCTGGCGGCAACCACGGCAATGTGGATGGGAGGTAGGAGCGATGCGGCCCGGTAACGGCGGTTGCCACTCAACACCACCACGCTTCCCGTCGCCGCCAACGCTGCGTCTACACCAGTCAGCCCTACGCGCACGGTTGCATCCTGCCCCACACAACGGACGCTGGCCTTTGCCAATGCTTCGGCCAGACCGGGTAAGGGGATGTGGGCTGCCTCCCAACTGGAGATGACCGTATCCTCGCCAACGATTTGCAAGACCACCTCAATCGCGGCTGCGGCTGTCTGCACTTCATGCAAAACAGAGCCCGCCTTTTCCGCTTCTTGTCTAAACCGGGCCTGCAAGGCCAGCGGCGAAACATCGTTGAGGGGAACCATTGGTTGGTATGTGGTGGGAGCAGAGATAGCGGGAAACGCTTGTTTCCCTTGCCGTAGCCTGCCCAAAATTTGTTCACGACTGCTCATCATTATCTCCTTGCCGCTCTCGCCACAGTTGGTGGAATGATTTGGGGGCAAACTTCGGCGGGGTACGATGCTTTGTCCAACCCGCCAGCGGCACCGGCAACGATTTGGGCTTGAGCAAATTCGTCACCTTTGCCGCCACCTTACCCCCCCATACAAAGCGACCGGGCGACTTATTGCCCAACGCCCATGCCTTCATCCCTATGTCCCAGACAGGGCTGCTTTGACCACGCGCTACCAGTTCGTGACGCAAATTGAGCAGCATGTGGGGGATGTCAATATCAACCGGGCAGACTTGTTTGCACATGCCGCACAGCGTGCTGGCATGGGGTAAGGGGCTGGCATTTTCCAAACCAGTGAGCAAAGGGGTTATGACAGCCCCGATTGGGCCGGGATAGACCCAACCGTAAGCGTGGCCGCCAGTGACCTGGTAAACTGGGCAACCATTCAGGCAGGCGCCGCAGCGGATGCAGGCCAGGGCTTCGCAGTAATCGCTGGTGTAAATATCGGAACGGCCGTTATCCACCAAAATCACATACACTTGCTCCGGCCCATCTGGCTCGTCTGGTTGGCGCGGGCCATTCACGATATGTGTGTAAACCGTCAGTGCCTGGCCGGTGGCGCTGCGCGGCAATACCTGTGTTAATGTGGCATAATCCTCTACTGTGGCGACCAGCTTTTCGATGCCCACCAGGGCTACATGGACGCGAGGCAGGCTGGTGACCAGGCGAGCGTTGCCTTCGTTGGATACCAGGCACAGCGAACCAGTTTCGGCAATGATAAAGTTACCCCCAGAAACACCCATATCGGCCATCAAAAAGCGTTGGCGCAATGTTTCGCGGGCAAACAGTGCCATAGCCTCTGTGCCGTCAGTTGGCGGCATATTGGCTTTTTCGATGAGCAGATCACGAATGCTCTCTTTCGTTTTATGAATGATGGGGACAACAATGTGGCTGGGTGTGTCGCCACCCAATTGGACGATGTATTCACCCAAATCCGTCTCCAACACCTCAATAGCGGCCGTTTCCAGGGCGTGGTTTAGTCCAATTTCCTCGGTGACCATGCTTTTGCTTTTGACCACCGAGCGCACATTGTGCCGTTGGGCAATCTCTAGCATATGCCGATTGGCTTCAGCCGCATCAAGCGCCCACAGCACCTGAATGCCGTTGGCCTGCATGTTGGCTTCGGCCTGCGCCAGCAGATCGGGCAAATTGTTTAAGGCGTGCCGCTTGATAGCCGCTGCTTGCTGGCGCATGGCCTGACCGTGTGCCTCGCCATCAGCAAACATGGCCGCCTGGCGCTTGGTGAAACCAGTATTTGTGCCAAAGGCAACGGCCGTTTGCAAATCGGGATCATGGATGGCAATCTGAGCCGCCGGGATGAATTGAGCAGATTGGACTTTCATGGCTGCTCCCCAATACCCTCAGCCAGCACGTCGGCAATGTGGCGTACAGACGGCCGTTTACCCTGCTTTTCCAGCCCGCCGTTCATATGCGTCAGGCAGCTCACATCCCCCGTCACAACGCTCTCCGCGCCACTTTGGGGGATCTGTTCCAGCTTCTTTTGCAGCATCGCGCCACTCACATCAGCCATTTTGACACTGAACAGACCGCCAAAACCACAGCAGATCTCCCCATTTTCCCACGCTAACACGTTTGCATTCTCCACATTGGCTAACAACGTCTCTGCGGCCTTGCCCAGCCCTAAAAGACGCAGCCCGTGGCAGGCGTGATGGCAAACAAATGTTTGTGGCTGCGGTAGACGCGCTCCCAAATGGGTGATGCCCAGGCCATCCACAATAAATTCGGTGAACTCCCAGGTGATGCTGGCCAGCCTTTCTGCCTCAGCCAGCAGCGATGGCTCAGCGGCAAACAGGCGCGGATATTCGTGGCGCACCATCGCCGCACAAGAGCCTGATGGGGTGACGATCACTTCTGCATCGCGGAACGCTTCGATGAACTGCTGTGCCACCTGCCGCGCTTCGCGGCGATAACCAGCATTAAACCCTGGCTGGCCACAGCAGGTTTGGGCTTGGGGAAAGTCAACCGCGATTCCCAGATGCGCTAACACCTTTACAACGGCGAAGCCTGTGTGTGGGTAGAGCATATCCACCATACAGGTGACAAACAGGGAGACACGCTTCCCTTTTGGTGATTCTCGTTTGGCTTGAATCATCACACCTTCTTCCCTTCACGAATAAGCTGTTGGTAACGGCCGTATGCGTCATCCCAAACGGCCGTTCTTGCAGGTTCATATCGTTTCAATTCCCCCATCCCTGCCACGACCTGCCGCGCTTGCTGCCAATCAGCCATCTCGCCCAGGGTAATAAGCTGCACTAACGCATTGCCAATCACCGTGGCTTCGACAGGGCCGGCGACAACAGGCAAGCCAATGGCATCGGCCGTCATCTGGTTGAGCAGGTCGTTTTGGCTGCCGCCGCCGACAATGTGGATGGTAGAAACGGTGCGGTCAGCAACATCTGTCACCTGTGCTAACACCTCACGGTAAGCCAGAGCTAAACTTTCCAGCACACAGCGTGTCATTTCCCCTGGCGTTTGAGGTGCGGGCTGGCCTGTTTGCTGGCACATCTCACGAATGTGTTGTGGGTGGTCGCCAGGGGTGAAAAAGGCGGGATCATTGGGGTTGAAAATCGAGACAAGGGGTTCAGCCTCCTCCGCCAGCGCCACCAGTTCCGCATAGCTATATGCCTCACCAGCCGCCGCCCAGGTTGCCCGGCACTGCTGCAAAATCCACAAGCCCATCACATTTTTCAGCAGGCGATACGTGCCATACACACCACCTTCATTGGTCACGTTGGCCACCAACGCTGCCGATGTGAGAATCGGTTCATCCACTTCCAGCCCCACCAGGCTCCAGGTGCCACTGCTGATGTAGGCGAAGTCGTCTGAGAGGGCGGGCACGGCCGCTACAGCGCTGCCCGTATCGTGGCAAGCGGGAGCGATGATGGGAATGCCTTCATACAGACCCAAATTGGTTCCTGGCTGCACAATTTCGGGGAAGATGTGGGTGGGGATGTCGAGTTTGGTGAGGAGGTTGGTGGCCCAACGGCCGTTTCCCGCATCAACCATCTGCGTTGTCGTGGCGTTGCTAAACTCACACACCTTCGCTCCCGTAAGCCAAAAGTTGAGCAAATCGGGCGCGGTCAAAAAGGTGCTGGCAATTTGCAACTGCGGTGACTGATTCTCTACTAGACTGAGCATTTGATAGAGGGTGTTGATGGGCATAAATTGGATACCCGTTTGGGCGAAAATCTCCGCTTGGGGCACGACGGCCAAGGCACGTTCCATCATGCCTGTCGTGCGACTATCGCGGTAATGCACCGGACTGCCAATCAAATTATCCTGTTTGTCCAGCAGCCCAAAATCCACCCCCCACGTATCCACGCCAATGCTGGCTGGCTGCAGCACTTTCCCTTTGGCAATCCCAGCCTGAATCTCCCCCCACAGACGTAAAAAATCCCAATGCAGCGTCCCATTCACCGTCACCGTTTCGTTCGGAAAGCGGTGCAGTTCCTCGACGCGTAGGGTGTTGTCATCAAAATGAACGGCCGTTACCCGCCCCGATTCTGCCCCTAAATCAACCGCTAAAACTGTTTTCTGTGCCATAAAAAACCTATGCTATAATCTGCTTATCCGATTTCATGTGGAGCATAACTTATGTACGCAATAGAATTCCAAACACGTATCAAAGATGGTGTCATTGAAGTTCCTGAAGAACAGCGAGAAGCCCTTTTGTCAGTGGCTGCCAATGCCCCTATCCGCGTCATCATCCTTACCTCCGAACAGCAAGAACCTGTGCCCATACCTGCCGGAAAAGACCTTGTGCAAGATGCTAAAGATAAAGGGTATGATTCTTTCATAGATTATTTAATCGATCATCCCGTTCGTATTCCCAATATGACCTACTTAACAAGGGAAGAAGCCAATGCCCGTTGAGCCAGCTTCGCTTTGTTTCGTAGACAGCAATCTATGGCTGTATGCCATGTTGCCCCAAGATGATCAATCCAAAGAGACTCTGGCCAAACAACTCATCACTGACAATCATGACAATATTGTCATTAGCACACAGGTTATCAATGAAATTACCAATAATTTACTGAGAAAAGGCAATTTCACTGAACATGCTATCCGTAATACGATTCGTTCTCTTTATGATGATTTTCAAGTGATTCCAATGAGCCAGGCCATTCAGGAACGAGCTTCCGAATTACGAGAAAAATATTCGCTCTCCCATTACGATGGGTTGATAGTTGCCGCCGCGCTTTTGTCTAGTGCAACAATTCTCTATTCTGAGGATATGCACGACAGTCTTGTCATTGAAAACCAGTTACCTATTGTCAATCCCTTCAATTAACGATGTGCCATCACCTGCTTTTCGTAAGCGTGAATTTCATCTAAATAAGCGATACCCACTGGCACACTTTGCTGTAAACAAAATTGATCCCACACTGCCCCGAAGGGCAATCCCTTTAATTCCTCTAACAGTGCCAGACGAGCCGTGAAGTCGCCCGCCAATTCCAGTTGACGCATTTTCTCGCCTGGTTCCAGCAGCGCCATGAGCAAGGCGCGCAGGGCGTTGCGCGTGCCGATGACCCAAGCAGCCACGCGGTTGATGCTGGCGTCGAAGAAATCGAGGCCGATGTGGACGCGATTGAGATAATCGCCGCGCACAAGCTCTTGCATGATGGCTTGCAGTTCATCGGTCAGGGTGACAACGTGGTCGCTGTCCCAGCGCACACCGCGGCTGACGTGCAGCAGCAGTTCGGGCACATACAGCATGACGGAGGAGATTTTGTCGGCGATGGTTTCGGTGGGGTGGAAGTGCCCGGCATCGAGGCAGAGTAGCTTTTGGCGGGCGATGGCATACCCCATGTAAAATTCATGCGAACCCACCACATAACTTTCGGAGCCGAGGCCGAATAGTTTGCATTCGACGGCATCGAGATTGTGAGCCGGATCTAGCCCCTGGGCGAAGATTTGGTCGAGGCTGTCTAGCAAATGCTGGCGGGGAGCGACGCGGTCTACTGGGGTGTCTTTGTAGCCGTCGGGAATCCAGATGTTGGTGACTGCTGGGGAACCCAGTTCTCGCCCGAAATATGCTCCAATCTCCCGGCAGGCAATACAATGCTCAATCCAAAACTGGCGCACAGCAGCATCGGCATGAGCCAGCGTAAAGCCATCGTCCGCCAGCGGGTGGGAAAAGCAGGTGGGGTTGAAATCCAGGCCATGATTGTTTTCTTTGGCCCAATCCAGCCAGTTGGCAAAATGCTTGGGTTCAATCTCGTTGCGCGGCACTTTGTGGTCTGTTTCCAGGTAGATGGCGTGTAAATTCAAACGGTGTGTGCCGGGAATGAGGCTGTAGGCTTTATCGAGATCGGCGCGGAGTTGAACGGCCGTTCGCGCCTTGCCCGGATAATTGCCCGTAGCCATGATGCCCCCGCTGAGTCCGCGCTCCGGCTCTTCAAAACCGCCCACGTCATCCCCCTGCCAACAGTGGAGGCTGATGGAGATATCGGACAGTTTTTTCAGCGCGGCATCTGTGTCTACACCTAAGGCCGCATACCGTTCCTGCGCCAATTCATATGCTTTTTCAATCTGGTTTGTCATTATTCATTGCTCCTGTCATTCAATCAAGATGGAACACCTCTTCTAAGGCCACCATCATCGTGTCAGCATGAGTGCCAGCGGGAGATTCAAAATAGGGAGCCATGAAATCTTGCCATTTGGCATTGATTTCCTCGCCAGCCATGCCCTCTAAAGCGGCCTCAAAGCTGTGGGGCGTTTCAAAGTAGCCAAAAAGTGTGCCATCGTCGCGCAAAAAGAGCGAATAGTTGTGCCAACCCGTGCGCCGCAGTGCCTCTAGCATCTCCGGCCAGACGGCCTTGTGATGCTTTTTATACGCCTCAATCTTGTCTTGTTTCACTTTAAGTAAAAAGCCTATGCGTTTCATCATTCTCCCACTTCTCCGAGAGAGGTCATATCATTCTCGCGGCTCTCCTCGTAGGGCAGGAAGTGGGCTAACAAGCTCCAGCCCCAGAAGGGATTAAGTCCCTGGCCACGGCCGTCTTCGGCATCGTAATATTCCCGATTACCTGCTTGCAGTACCAGCTTGTGGGTGTAGTGAGCCACTAGTGTTGCCAACTCCCGGTAGCCATAGGCGCGTAAGCCGTGATAGGCGATATAGTTGGTTGGTATCCAGGTTTTGGCGCGCCAATTGCAGCCTAAATCGTTGGGCAGGCGATCCTGACTGTACCAACGTTCACTACGGGCCAGGGCAGCGATGGGGTAGGGCGACCAAAATTCTCGCGGATTGAAGAGGTGTTCGACGATCATGCGCCGCGTCTGGGCCGGGGTTGCTACTTCCGCCCACAGCGCGGCAAAGGCAGACACCGATTTGACGCGGATGAGCGGGTCGTTGGGGATTGCATTGAGGGTTGAGGCCCAGCCAGCATGTTGGCTGCGGGGTGGGTTGTGGAAACGGCCGTTGCCATCATAAAAGAAACCATCTTCCTCATCCCACAGCAAGGTGCGTATTCGTTCCGCCAACTCGTCGGCTGTTTGGCGATAAGTGTCGGCTAAATGGCGCTTGCCATAGGCCACCGCCAAAGCGGCAAACGCCCGCAGTTCCCGCACCAGATACGCATTCAAATCAACGCCCTCACAAAAGCGATCTCCCCAGTAGCCCGCCCGTTCATGCTGATTGTCCATCCCAGAGTGCGGCGCACTCATCCATTCGCTTAATCCGTTTCCATTTTCGTCCATCTCCTCCAGCCAATAATCAAGATAGCGCTGCAGCCGTGGGAAGTAATGCTCGTTGAGAATCCAATCCGTTTCGCCATAATTTTGGGCCACGAGCAGGCCGATTTGCGCCAGAAAAGGCTTGACATGCTCTGGATCGTGCATCTCATTGCTGGGTACGGAGCGCGAAATCAGCCCGCTGTTCCGCTGGTGGTTGAGGAAAATGGTAACGCCGTTCTTGATATAATCGCTAGGCCAGCCCATGTAAATTTGGATGATGGCTTCAAAATATTGATCCCAATCGTAGAGCGTCTCATAAGCGTAGCCGGTAAAGTAGTCACGCCCAGTATCCAGATCGGTGAAGATGCCTCGCTGCATCAACTCGTTTTCGGCAGCGAGCGACGCTCTCAGTTTAACCAGTTGCGGTTCATCGATGAGCCGATTCATCCGTTAGCTCACTTCACTGATAGGCTGGCAGCCAATCGCCGTGCGCGGCAATTAAATCATCGACCAAGGCCCAAATTTGTTCCAGGTCTAGCTCAGCGGCCGTGTGCGGGTCTAGCATTGCCGCATGGTAGATATGTTCGCGTTTGCCGGTGACGGCCGCTTCCACCGCCAACTCCTGCACATTTACATTCGTCCGCATCAAAGCCGCCAGATGAGGCGGCAGTTTGCCAATTTTGGTCGGCTGGATACCGTTTTTATCCACCAGGCAAGGCACCTCCACGCTGCATCCCTGGGGCAAGTTGTCAATCAAGCCGTTGTTGGCGACATTGCCATACACCACGCGCTGTTGCCCCGTCTCCATGCTGTGGATGATTAGCGACCCATATTCGTGACTACGTTGAACTTCCAAATCCATCTCGCCGCTCTCAAAAGCGGCTTTGGCCTTTTCCCACTCCGCTATCTGAATTTCACACCGCTCAATATATTCATCAAATGGAATATGATAACGCTCCACCAAATCTGGCCGATCCCGCTTGATAAACCAGGGCACATATTCGCTAAAATGCTCACTCGATTCGGTCACAAAGTAACCTGTGCGGCGCAGCATTTCATAGCGCACTTTGTCCAGCAAATGCTTGTAGCGGCGTTTTTCACTGCGGGCTTCGCCCACTTCCTTGAGCAGCGGGTAGAGATCAACGCCATCCCGTTCTAGCTTAAGATAAAAGGCCATATGGTTGATACCAGCACAAAGATAGTTAATCTCTTCGTAGGGAATTTGCATATCATGTGCCAACTGCATAATCGTGCCCTGTACGCTGTGGCAAAGACCGACGGTTTTGATACGGCTGGCGCGATTTAGCCCCCAGCAGTTCATCGCCATTGGATTGACGTAGTTCAGCAGCGTGGCCTCTGGGCACAGTTCTTCCATGTCGCGGGCGACATCCAAAAGCACGGGGATTGTGCGCAAGGCACGCATGATGCCGCCGATGCCCAATGTGTCGGCAATGGTTTGGCGCAGGCCGTACTTTTTGGGTATCTCGAAATCAACGACGGTGCTTGGTTTATAGCCGCCAATCTGGAACATGGTGATGGCGTAATCGGCGCCGTCAAGGGCGGCGCGGCGATCCATTGTAGCTTCGATACACAGCGTAACCTTCAACGTTTCGGCGATCTTGTGGGCGACGATCTCGGTGGTGTGCAGGCGTTCGGCATCAATATCGTGCAGGCTGATGGTGGCATTGGCTAATTCAGGAAAACTAAGAATGTCGCCGATAAGGTTCTTGGCAAAGACAGTGCTGCCGGCGCCAATAAAAGCGATTTTTGGCATTTGTTGGTTTGCTCCTAGTGTGATTGTGGAATATTGATTGCGGAATAAAATCTTACAGCAATGATTTGGCCAGCGTGACGGCCTGACCGGCATCCGGGGCAAAACCGTCTGCGCCGATTTGTTGGGCGTATTCGGCCGTTACTGGCGCACCGCCGATCATTACTTTGACATTGTCACGCAGTCCAGCTTGTTCAATCGCTTGAATCGTATCTTGGATGCTGGGCATCGTGGTGGTCAACAGTGCCGAAAGCCCCAAAATATCAACACCCTCTCGAACTGCCTCGACAAAATTGGCAGGAGGTACATCAATACCTAGATCAATGATCTCGAAGCCAGCACCTTCCAACATCATGGATACCAAATTTTTGCCAATATCGTGCATATCCCCTTGAACAGTGCCTACAACCACTTTACCCACAGGATCAACACCTGAATCGATGAGGTAGGGCTTCAGGAGGTCTAATCCGATTTTCATAGCGCGTGCCGCGATTAGCATCTCCGGCACAAAATATTCGCCTTCTTCAAAAAGCCGACCCACTTCTTCCATCGCGGCAATCATGCCTTCTTTGAGAATATCTGCTGCCGGTACGTTTGCGTTCAAGGCAGTCTGCACACTTTCGGGAATAACACCCATATCACCATCTAATACAGCATCATAAATATTGTCTATATGGTTCATATTTCACCTGGGTTTGGCAATAATTTTTGTTTAGGCTTTTTTTGCCCAGTCGAAAATAGTTCCTAACATCTCATCGCCACGATAGGCGAGCATATCGTAAATCTCAGTCGCCTTTTCAATGGAAGCGACATGTGAAACCATCGGCTCTATTTGAATGAGACCTTGTTGGTAGAGAAACAGCAGTACCCGCAAATCATCTCGGTCAAAGTGACAAGCAACTTCGATGCGCGACTCAATGGTGTGCAGCAGGCTCCAGGGATAGGTGACGGTATCGCGCACAGCCATCAAGCCCACTGTGCCACGATAAGCCAGTAGTTTGTGTTCAAAGATGTCAAACAGTAGATTTTTGGCACTGCAACAGTCGTAGATGAAGTTGTAGGGGCCGTTTTCTTGGAGGCGTGGATACGTTTGCTTATCGGCGGCGTTGAGCGCGAGATGTGCGCCACATTTTTGCGCGGCCTCAAGCCGGGCATCGAGCATGTCGGTCACCGTTACCCGTGCGCCGACGGCTCGTGCTGATTGGGCGACAAAGTGGCCGATGGGGCCTTGCCCGGCTACCCACACATTGTCACCAGCCCTTACACCCATTCGCCGCACGCTGCGCAGGGCAACGGCCGTTACGCCAAACAAAGCGCAATATTTATGATCCATATCGGGGGGCAGCTTGAGCAGCAAGCTGTTTTCGGGGGCGATACTCCAGCCATTGTGGCCCACATAATTGCCGCAGAAAACCCAATCGCCTGGCTCGAACTGGGTCACCGCCTCGCCCACAGCCAGGACTTTGCCTACTTGCTGGTAGCCATGTTGGCTGGGAAAGACCGCCCCGCCATAATTGTACTCAGCCAGGAAAGCGTGGCGTTCAGTCCCATTTGTGATCCCAGAGTAGACCGTCTCAAACAGAATGTCAGTGGGTCCCAAATCTGGTGGATCGCCCAGTTCCCGGAAAGCAAGTTTGCCTTTTTCTACGAATTCCAGACCAATGTTATGCATTTGTATTCCTCTAACGGTTTAGGGGATCTTTCCTGAGCACGAGGCTGGGCATATATTGCTCTTTTTCAAAATAATAATGCCCCGGTGGATGTGAACCTTCTGGAAGGGTACCCATAAAGGGAAAGAGTAGGAATTCATCAGTAATGGGGGTGCAGCCATGTTCAACCCCGGCCTCGATCATCCAAACATCCCCTTCTTCTAGCTCAAAGTCACTTCTATTCCCGTCGCGGTCTACCATGTGAGCGATGGCCCGACCGCCCATCATCAGCCACGCTTCGTCGCTGTCATGGAAGTGCATTTCCACGGGATTCGTGGGAGTGAATACGATGGGTTTTGGTTTTCTATAAAGTGGCATAGTAACTATCTACCCTTTTACGGCGCCTAAGACGATGCCTTTCACAAAATGCTTTTGCAGGAAGGGATAAACGAGGAGGACGGGAATGAGGGCGACGAACATCTGTGCCGAAAGCAGTGTTTTATCGCCGACGTTTTGGAAGAGGAGCGCCTGTTGCAAGTTATTGATGTCTCGATTGACGTTCATGGCGTAAAGATAGGTTTGCAAGGGATATTTGTTGATGTCCAGGTAGATGAGGCCGGTAAAGTAGTCGTTCCAGATGGCAACGGCCGTAAACAAAGAAATCGTCACAATAGCCGGTTTGCTAAGAGGGACGATAATCTTTGTCAGGATGGTGAAAAAGCCAGCGCCATCCATAATCGCAGCCTCTTCCAGGGAGGGCGGCAGCATGCGCATAAAATTCATGACAATGATGACATTGAATACCGGCAGTAAGCCAGGCAGAACCAGAACAAGGTAATTCTGTAATAAACCCAGGTCACGGATCAATAAGTAAACGGGTACCAAACCGGCGTTGAATAACATCACAAATATAATGATGATCATAATGATGTTACGACCGGGCAAGGTTCTTTCCGATTTGCTCAGGGGGTAAGCCATAAGCACGGTAAAAACCGTGCTCAATACCGTGCCCACGACAACTCTGACCACGCTAACAACAAAACTTTTTAGGAAGGCTGTTTCTTGCAAAATGACCTTATAGGAATCAAGAGAAAAGCCTTTGGGGGTCAAGAAGACAAGCCCTTTCACCACCTGATCTTGTGAGGAAAATGATATAGCCAGGACGTTTATCAGGGGGATGATGCAGATAAGTGCCAGAAATCCCATAACCCAGTAGTTCAAAATAGTGTAGATGGAAGCTCTTTTTTTGCCGCGCATGGTTCAATTCACTCCTTCAAAAAACGGTCACTGACCTGAAATTCTAGAAAATCCGGTAATCTGTGTATTTGTAAGCCAGGCCATAGGACACAATGAGCAATATCATAGATACAATAGACCGGAAGAAGCCAACGGCCGTTCCCAACTCCCAATTGAAATCCACCAGCGAGATTCTGTAGACAAAAGTATCAATAATGTCGCCCGTGGCGTACACTTGCGGATTATACAGATTCAATACCTGGTCAAAATTGGCATTCAAAATACTGCCTATGGAAAGAATGGCCGTTAGCAGCATGATGGGTGTGATGCCTGGCAGCGTCACATAGCGGGTTGCTTGCAGCCAACTAGCCCCATCTATTTTGGCTGATTCATACAGTTGAGGATCGATAGAAAGGAGCGCGGCCAAATATAGAATGGTGCTAAAGCCGAAATTCTTCCAAATATCAGAGGCAATGAGAATGGTTCTAAACCAATCATTGCTGCCTAAGAAAAATATGGGGTCACCGCCAAACATCACGATAAGGTTGTTGATCATCCCCCCATCGGTGGTCAACATGTTTTTGAGAATACCGGCCAAAATCACCCAGGAGATGAAATGGGGTAGATAAATCAATGTTTGTACCGTCTTCTTGTACCAGGTTACCCTAATTTCATTGATGAGGATAGCTACAATAATAGGCACGGGGAAGCCTAAAACCATTTTCAAGATAGCGATGATGAGCGTGTTTTTAAGCACTTGCCAGGTGTCGGGCAGCGAAAAAAGGTAGGTGAAGTGTTGCAAGCCAACCCAAGGACTGTCGGCAATGCCGCGTGAGGGAAAGAAATCCTTGAAGGCGATGGAGATGCCATACATTGGGGCAACGTTGAAAATGAAAACGACGATCAAGCCCGGTATGGTCATGAGGTATAAAGGCCACTTGCCAGCCATTCTGCTCTTAAGGCCGCCAGAAGTGCTAACTGCTGCGGTGGCTGCTACTTGAGAGGTCATTGCCCCCAACGGCCGTTCCCCAATCACATCTTTTTCAGGAATTTCCATGTCACACTCTCCTCAAAAGCCAGGTGTGGTTACAAAAAGATCGTATCTTCTCAATGGTGCTAGCGTAATGAGAAGATACGATCTTATAACGGCGATCAGTTAGCTGCTGCATTCACCTCTTCTATGATTTGCTCACCGCCAAGCTCTAGATATTCTTGGATGAAGTTATCATATTCAGACACGTCCGCATTGCCCGTAATGATATTGATAATCGTTTCCGTTTCCAGCTTGCCCAGGATCGAGCCCTGTGCTTGCATCGTTTCGGTTGGGGCACCAAAATAAGCACTAAAGACATAGTTTTCCGTCGGATAGCTTTCGTGAACACCGACTGACCCGAGGAAAATATCGGAAAACTGAATTTGCTGCCATGGTTCAGGGTTGTTGAGCCCAGAGATAATGCTGTATGCTTGCATATGAATCTGATACGGAGGATTTTCAGGATCAAAGTCCGGGTCCTCAAGCGCCCTGGCAATGGGTGACGAGTCGAAGAATAGGGGGTCTTGCCACTGCAATGCCGCCCAGTTATTTAACGGAATGCCCTGGAAATCGGGCTGGTTGCCCAATTCAAGCATCTCCTTCTGGAAACTGCCTGGTGTGCTGAGGGCATCGGGATCCAGGTAGTTGTTGACTGCGACAATCAAGGCTTCTGGATGCTCGTAATCTGCACGGACGCCGTAATAAGCGTTGGCGGGAAAGGCGACAAAAGGCCGGTATTCGTCCTCTGACTCGCATGGAGGAATGGGGGCAGTAATCCACTCCACACCCTCTTGATACGTGGTTTGCATGCCAGGATCAACGGGCTTCCAGAAAACACCCAACCACAAACCGTACCGGCCAGCGCCAACGCCTTCATCAACTTGCATGAAGTCCTTGGAAACAAATTCAGGGTCAATGGCTCCAGCTCCATAAAGGTTCCGGAGAATTTCCAAGATATCTTTCAAACCGGGATCTAATGACCCATGAACAATTTCACCATTTTCACCTTCAATAAACCGAGTCGGATAATAGCCGCAGGCATTGGCCACAATTTCGTAGGTGTTGAGCAAGGAATCGGTCACATCGCCATCAATAGGCAAGCCCCAGGTATCATCTTCACCGTTCCCATCCGGGTCTTCTTCAGTAAAAGCAATAGCTAGTTCAATCACCTCTTCCATCGTTGTAGGCACATCGCGGCCAACCGCTTCTAGCCAATCCTTTCTGATCCACATAGTGCGCAGCGAGCCTTCGACATTGGACGTAGCCGGAATGCCATAAATGGCATCGCCCCTGGTGACTGGGGCAAAAAGAGCGCCGTCAAAGGCCATTAACTTTTCGAGGACAACGGGATCCATGTACTGGTCTATCAAATCACTTAAATCGAGGAGCATATCATTTCTGATCATTTCTTCGAATTCAGCCGACGAGGCGCCAACAATATCGGGCAAATCATCGGAGGCGATGGCTAACTTAACCTGCTGGGCATAGGCTTCAGAGGCAGTCTCGATCTTATTGACAAACTGGATGCCCATCGTCTCTTCCCAAACATCGTAGACAGCGTTGTCTGACGGTGTTTGATCGCCGAAGTAGCCAAAGAAGGTGTCGGCCGGTTTTATGACCGAAACTTCAGCGGGTGGATCCAGTTTATAGAGTGGTTCATTAACAACGGGGGCATCTTCCTCAACGGCCGTTTCCCCACTGCTGTCACTTTCCCCACTGCTATCATCAACCGCTGAGCTGTTGTCATCTGTGGCCGATGTGTCTTCTTCACTGGCCGTTCCGCCACCACAAGCAACGATAAACATCAACAGCAGCATCAATGTTATCAAAAAGGTCGAGGCTTTCATGATGGAATAGTTACCAAATGCTATCTTTCTCTTCATTTCCCACTCTCCTTATTCAACTTGTATACATACAAATATAGTCAACTGCAAACATTATACAAATTGATATACAATCCGTCAAGTGTTCAGTTGTTCATCAAAAGCCTCGTGTTCCAATTACGGGGTAATAAGCGCCTCTTGGGCAATCTCTTTACCGTTGAGGACAACGGTATTATTCAGCTTATTCAGATGAGTTACGTCACACTCCAGCCGGATGCCGCCGGGCGCAGTAATATCCACCGCCACGCCAGCGAGGCTTTGTTTAATGGTGATGATGATGGGGCCTTTGGGGGTGGGGATACGGCCGTTGACAAACGACAATGCTCCTGGATTTGGCTTCACACTCACCCGGGAAAAGCCTGGCGCGAGCGGTCTCACCCCCAAAACATAAACGCTCATGATATGCGTGATCCAGCCAGACCAGCCATGACTGGCGCTGTTCAATACGTCTGTCTTTGAATGTGCCACAAATCCCTTCAGCGGAAATTTCCCCGTATCGGCCTCAACCATCTCCCAAAAAGTGCCTGGCTCCTGCAAAACCATATTCCCCCAGCAGTTCCTGATAAGCTCAAAAGCGCCGTCTATATCACCCGTTTTGAAACGCGCCTCCACCTCATACGCCGTCATAAACGGCCAAATCTGGCGGTTGTGGGGGTAAATAATGCCCTCAATTTCATCATCGAAAGTGTCACGACTGACGGGAAAGCCATCATAATGATGACAGTCTAGCGGCACCTTGATATTTTGCAGATAAATATCCAACGTGGTTGAGCCAAATGGTGTCCACATATGCTCGCGTATGTAATCGAGAGCGCACCGACTGCGATTCTCGTCAGCAATGCCAAAAACAATTGCCAAGACATTCGTATCCAAAAACACCGGCGCTTTTTCACTAATGAAGGTCGCCTCATCAAGATAAACACCCCGTTCTTCATCCCAAAAATGATCATTAATAGCACGACAGGTCTTTGCAGCTTTGCCAACAAGCTGATCAGCGAAAGAGGGATTGCCCATGGCTCGTTCGATGTTGGCCGCGCATTGAAACGCATGGGCGAGGATACATTGCGTGGCGGCAGTGTACCCCTGACGGGCAATTGTCCACATCCAGGTTCGGTCATTAAACATCAACCCCCGCTCATCCAGATCAAGCAGAATCCAATCCAGACAATTTCTAAAGGGGAGGTACATATGCTCCAGAAAGTTCATATCTCCTGAGTAAAGATAACATTCCCAAAGTGACACAATCCACCAGAGGTTATATTCCTTAAAATCTTGACGAGAGGCATTGCTTGCCGGCAGTTTGCCGCTGGTTTCTTGCAAATCGGCAAAGAAACTTAAGGTGCTTTTAGCCACGCTATACTCTCCAAATGCCGAATAGAGGGTCAATGCCTCAGGACGAACATCACCAATCCAGGCTTCCATATCACGGCGTGGGCCATCCATGATGATGTATTGAGAATAGGGGCTAGACCATGATTTTAAGAAGGATTTATGTGTTTCTGGCAATTCTTGTTTGTAAGCGACGGTGGCATCAGCTTTTTGCACGCATAGCTGATTGGTATACGCGCCCATCGTCCAAATCTTGTTCAATAGCTCATCAGAAGCGTGAAATTGGCCGCGATAGTGAAATGGATAGGCCGAAAACTTCACCCCGATTTTGCGGATCTCGATCCAGCTTTGGGAAGGCAATGGCGCATCAGATAGAAGGGTGAGACGCATGTAGCGCAGCGCAAGATGGCTGGCATCAATCCACAAACTATTTTTTGTAGTAGTTACTTTGATTTTTCGGCTAAAAAACATGGCATCTTGGCGAGGACCATATTCAATATAAAGGGAATCGTGGCTGCTCCCTTTAATATCCAGAAAAAGATAGCCAGTGGTCTTAATTCCGAAATCGAACAATATTTCTGGGCTTCGTTGACGGCCGTATACAGCAATCTTGGCGTAATCCCGACTCGTGGACACCATGTTTTGCACGTCTAGCAGTTCACCTTCGTGCGCGTCTGCAGAAATTATGGTGGGGAAGATATATCCAGTTTTCATAAGACGATATCCTTTTGGAAAATAGGACAGTTGGCCAGAAGCCCGCTGCGCAATTGGCTAAAGTTGGGCTTTATTGGTCAGGCTTTCGCACTCTTCGTGAACCCAGGGAATATCTGGATAATCTTGCCACATTTTGACATCTTGGGTGAGCAAACCATACATATCGGGGCGACGCTGGTGCATCTGCCGCAGATGTTTGCGCTGCTTTCTCAGCTCATGCAGGTTGATGGTGGCGTGAACGCAGGCGTCACCTCTTTCGGCAATGCGGGGAAAGAGGCGGCGTGGTTCAGGGTCACCTACGGCCGTTACACAACTACCGCGTGGTCCCGTAAAACCGGTATTGCTGCCGTTGGTAATGTTGGCGCCAATCACACAGCCATACGCATCGGCGGCAAACATGCAGTAAGCATCTTCTACCTGACCATCACGGCCGTTTATCCACAAAATCAGTTCTGCTCCAGCATACGACGTGCAGCCCCACGCTTCTGGAAAATAACCGTCATAACATTGCAGAATGCCAATGGGACCAAAATCGAGATGAAATACCTTGAACTGATTGCCCAGAATCCCGGTTGCTTCCGCCGTGGATGCCGATGTTGAGGCGGGCGGCCAAAAATAGGGGGGATCGCCAGATGCGGGATGGGACTTCAGATAACGACCCAGCACATCGCCGGCCCGATCGACGACAATGGCTGTTGTGGCCCGCTTTGTGCCATGACTTTCAACCAGACCGCTAATGGCATACATGGCATGTGAGGCGGTTAATTCCCGAAATTTCAGCACCCGTTCATGATCAATCGGAATGCGGTCACCCAAAACGTATTCAGGAAAAACAATCAGGTCAGACCCATAATCGGCCGCTTGTTGAAAGAAATGGGGCATTCGCGCAATGACGCTGTCCGCGTCACCGTAATCAGTTAGCTGCACGAGTGTAACTTTTGCTTCATCTCTCATTCGTATCCTCCATTCATCTGTGTTATATTTGTATACATACAACACTATACATGATGACCTAGTTTTGTGATTTTGTCAATGAGGAAGAACAAAGATGATAATTTTGCAGCCCACCCAAACAAGATATGTTGAAATTCACCATCTGCAATGGCACGCTGTCTGGCATTTACAATTTCCTGAATCAATTGGCTGCCGTCAAGGCTGGGTCATGGATTTCCCGGCCATTTATCCGCAATGGCAGCGAGCCGAAGATGGTGGGTATGCGTATCATTGGCAGAGTGATGCTCAGTACATTGCAGAACAGGAAGGACACCAGGCCAGAAACGCCGCTTTCGGTCAGGAAAAGAAGCAATTTATTGCCGGTGTCCATTTATACGCTGCACTAACCCCGGCAGAAACGGCCGTTTACCTGCATCTTGAACTCACAAACAACAGCCAGCAGCGCTTAACAGGTCTCGTGTGTGAAGGGGGCTGCTTCCAGGCCAAAAGCGCCGCCTTTACGGCAGAAGACGAAGTAAGCAGAACCTACATCTCTACCGCTGATGGGATGCAGGCGCTGTCTACCTTGACCCGAACGCAGCTAGAGCGTTGTGTCTACCACACCGATTTGCAGGCGTATGAGTTGCCGCCCGACAATGAAGGGGAGTGGTTTTGGGGCAGAAGCCAGGACAGGGTGGTGGCTCCCGTTATGGTGGGGATGGTGGCTGTAGATGGAGGGAAAACGGCCGTTATCGGCTATGAAAACGCCCTGTCCGGTTCAGCCAACGCAGACGAACATCATTGTATGCACTCTCGACCACACTTTGGCGACCTGCAACCGGGTGACACTGTCATTAGAAAAGGCATGATCGCCTTTGATTCTGATATTGAATCCGCTGCCAAAAGAGTCAGGGAGTATGTCTCTATCCGTGAAAACGAAAACAATAGGAGGTAATGATGAACGTAAAGCCAAAAATGTGTTCCAAAGAGCGCGTTCTCACCGCTTTTGCCCGCCAAGAGCCAGATCGTGTCCCCATCAACTATTTTTATAACGAAAACATAGACCAAAGGCTCAAGCAGCACTATGGTCTCAAAGCCAACGATGACGAAGCACTGCGGCAGATTTTAGGCGTCGATTTTCGTACACCGTATGTACCCTACGTTGGTCCCAAACTGTTTGATGATGTCCCCGGCCGACAGGTGGACATCATGGGAGTACATCGCGTGTGGGTTGAAAATGCATATGGCGGTTACTGGGATTACGTTGACTTTCCGCTTAAAGATGCCACGCTGGATGAGATCGCCGCCTGGCCTATGCCCAATCCCGACGATTTTGATACCTCACAAGTGGCAGCCCAATGCCAGATGTGGGAACAATATTGTCTCTCCATAGGCGATCCCGGCATCACCGATTTCATCAACAGCACCGGGTTTTTACGCAGTATGGAGCAGGTACTTGTCGATCTGATCACGGATGAACCCGCTTGTTTGGCTTACTTTGATAAGAAGCTGGCCTTTCAATTGGGGTTGATGGAACGAATTCTTGATGCGGCAAACGGCCGTATCGACATCTTTTGGATGGGCGAAGACCTGGGCACACAGCGCGGGCCAATGATTAGCAAAAAACTGTACCGCAAACATCTGCGCCCCCGCCACCAACAAATGATCGACCTGGCCAAATCATATGATTTGCCCGTCGTCATGCACTCATGTGGCTCCAGCAGTTGGGCATTTGATGACTTCATAGAAATGGGCATCAACGTTGTTGATACCTTGCAGCCAGAGGTCAAAGATATGGCACCAGCCTATCTCAAAGCCACCTATGGTGACCGATTGGCATTTCACGGCTGCATCTCCACGGCCGGGCCGGTAGCCTATGGCACAGTGCAAGAAACAATTGACGACGTGCGCCAAAAACTAGAAATCATGATGCCCGGTGGCGGTTATGCACTCTCCCCCACCCATCAACTGCAAGACAACTCACCCACGGAAAATGTCGTCGCCATGTACGAGACTGCTCAGGCGCATGGCTGGTATTGAAATTATGAATGAGGAAGGATGAATGATGAATCATCTCGAACGATTTTTAGCTGTCATGGAATACCATCCTGTTGACCGCGTTCCCAACTGGGAAGCTGGTGTCTGGCCGCAGGTTGTTGCGCGTTGGGAAGCAGAAGGTTTGAATGGTACCGACATGCATTGGAACTGGTTCCCTGGTGAGGAATCCATCGGCCTCGACCCCAGAGAATTTATCTACTTCAACCATAATTTGATGCCTGGCTTTGAGCGGGAAATCCTGAAAGAGACCGACCGGTCAATTACCTTCAAAGATGAACAAGGGCGTACGCGCAAGGCGCTTAAGGCTGGGTCTGTTGGTGATGCGCGCATGTCAATGGATCAATACATCGATTTCCCCGTGCATAACGAAGCTGAATGGCAAGCGGTGAAGAAACGGCTCGACCCGCGCGATCAAAAGCGATACGAGCCTTACTGGCACGTTTTTCGGGTCGATGGCTGGCGCAATCGCCGTCATCCTCTTGTTTTTGCACCGAACACATCCACGGCCGGTTTTTATTGGCAAGCGCGAGAACTCATGGGCACTGAGGGGCTTTCATACGCCTGGTATGATCAGCCCAACCTGGTGCATGACATCATGGAACATGTCGCTGATTTTCTGATTGAGGCGGCTAGACCGGTACTGGCTAAAACAACGGTTGAGTATATCTGTCTGGCTGAGGATTTGGCTATGAAAACGGGGCCGCTGCTTAGCCCCAAAACCTATCGCACCTTTATTTACCCTCGGCTCAAGCAGGTAATTGATTTTTTTAAGTCGCATGGGGTGCGCTATATTTGTGTGGACACCGACGGCAATCCTGAGAAGCTGATTCCCATGATGTTGGATGCGGGTGTGGATGCCTTGTGGCCGTTGGAACGCACGGCCGATCAAGACCCCATTCGTTTGCGCCAGAAATACGGCCGTTCTCTGCGTCTGTGGGGTGGGGTAGATAAGCGGGTTTTAACCCAGGGGCCAGAGGCGATTGATGCCCATTTGCGCACATTGCAGCCGCTTATTGAGGAGGGCGGCTTTATCCCTACAGTCGATCACACCGTTCCACCCGATGTGAGTTGGGCTAATTTTCAACATTACCTGACTAGCAAAGCCAAACTCTTGCGAGGACAACTCTGAGCATGGTAGGAATTTGCAACTCAAACTATGGGGTCAGTCAGAGAGTTTGTTACCGATTGATTCTCTGATCACAAGCGTTGGTGTTATGATGATGCTATGGGTTACTTGACCATTGAGGTGATCTGGTTCACGATTGATGCGTGTTTTTAATAGATCGTAGGCGTGGCGACCAAGCAACTTTCTGTTTGGAGCCACTGAAGCCAGTTTCACTTGCAAACTTTCACAGATACTGGAATTATCATAGCCTACGACCGACACATCTGCCGGGATTTTTTTGCCACAATCCAAAATAACCGTATAGGCCGCAGCGGCTGTGCCATCGGCATCGGTGATAACGGCCGTTACCGGATTTTCCGCCAGCAGCAATGTACGCAGCTTCTCTTGCCAACTGTCTTCAGAAATATCAATCAGCTGTGGTTTTTTACTGCTACCTACTGTTTGGATGGCTAACTTGAATCCCTCTGAACGCTCCATTAATCCCTGTGGGTCACTGTTGACGCCATCAAATAGGAAAACAAACTCCTGATGGGCCATACCTATTAAAGTCTGGACTGTATCGTAGATGCCAACCGTATCATCTACAAAAGTTGCATCACAGTTAATATGAAAAGGTGGCCTGCCTATCATGACAATTGGTACGCCAGACTGTGCGAGCTTTTCGTAATTCTTGATGATAACGTTTGATCTTTTAAGACGATAGGGTGTGAGAATAATGCCAGCTGGGTTTTGCGACAGCATTTGATCAATAGCCTGTCGTTCTCGTTCAATACTGTCGTTGAACATGACGTTGATACTGTAGCCATCTTGAGAAGCGCGTTGTTCTATCTCTTTTAGAATACGGCCGAAATATTCTGTAATTTCGGGAAAAAGCAGCCCAATCGTGCGATTCGCCAACTTTGAAGTAAGATTGCCTTTGCTCAACAACTCTGGTTCAATCGAATCTGCAACAAAGGTACCTTTTCCCTGAACAGTTTGCAGCATTCCCTTTTTCACTAGCTCGGAATACGCTTTTCGCACAGTTAAACGACTGACCCCTGTCTGGTCGGCAAGTTCATGCTCAGATGGCACACTTTCTCCAGACTTCAACTCCCCATTTCTCATTAGATCAAGCACATGATCTTGTATCTGGATATATAGTGGCCTTTTACTTGTTTTATCAATCATCTTCATATTATTCATGCTTGTTAACAAATCCGCAAGAGCCAGTATTATGCTGACTCAACTTTCCCCACTAGTATTGACAGTCTATTTGTATTAAGTTATATATATACAATTAAATCAGCCTTTTTGCAAGCCTATAATTAGTGTCTGGCTAAGGAATGAGCATGAAAGAAGTACGATGGGAGCGCATGTTCCCCGATCAATTGGAAGCGGCATTTCAAAACTGCCCGCTGCTCTATTTTACCTACGGCCTTTGTGAGCCGCACGGCCCGCAAAATGCCCTCGGCCTGGATGCGCTTAAGGCGCACGGCATTGCCTGTGAAGCAGCCCGCACCTTTGGCGGCATCGTGGCTCCGCCCGACTACTGGCATATTCATGAACTGGGCGGCTATGCCACTTGGGGAGCCAAGTATGTGGGTGAGGTGCAGCGGAAATGGTTAACGGCCGTTCCTCCCTGGATTCACTTCAAAAATATCTGCTACCACATCCGCACCGCCGACACGCTCGGCTTCCACGCTGCCATCTTTTTAACCGGTCATTACGGCCCCAATTGGCAAGACCTCAAAACCCTCATCCAACTCATCCAACCCTACACCAAAACCCGACTATATGGTTTGCCCGACTTTGAGGCCAATCAGCCGGGCTTTGCTGGCGAGGGGCAAAATGATGGCTTCCAAAGTGGCGACCATGCTGGAAAAATAGAAACATCCTTGCTCTGGGCGGTCGAACCAGCTTGTGTCGATTTGTCCCGCCTGCCGCAGGCTGTGCGGCAAAATGTGCCAGACAAGCCCCATTACCAAGAAAGCGCCAAACCGGGAGAACGGCCTCTGCGTGAAGGAACGGCCGTTCCCAACACCCCACCCTACTTTGCTATGGGCGCAGATGCCCCTCACGCCAACAGAACCATTGGTGAACGAATGGTACAGGACGAAGTGGACTGGCTAACCGCCAAAGCCCAAACACTACTAGACGAATACGATGCTACCGCCGCCGCCCCTGGGCTGTCCACCTTTGAATCCGTAGAGCAGTTTTGGGATAAAGAGATACGACCACGGCTGCCGGAATTTAAAAGCATGTCACTCGATTTTGGCCTCATTGAAACCGTTGACGAACAATCTGTCTGGTATGCCAACTGGCACGTTCCTGAGCGCAGCTAAGATGTCTGATACAGTAACTATCGGCAGCTATCAAGGCCCAATCGTGGATGGTGACGTGGCCGCCAACCTCTCCGTCATCCTGCACCAGCTAGAAAAACCGGAGCACAGCGGCCTCGACTTCTTCTGCTTTCCCGAAACCTATCTCACGGGATACTCGCCAAAGGCCATTACCGAATGCGCCGTGTCACGCAGCAGTGCCCTCATCCAAAAATTAGTCGTCGCCACAAAAAAACACAAAACCGTTCTGCTGGTCGGTTTCGCCGAAAAAACAGAGCAAGGCATTTATAATTCCCAAATCGTCATTCATCGTGGCGAAATTTTGGGCATCGCCCATAAAACGATGCTGACCCCAAGCTATGATGATCGCTATTTCATCACCGATTTGAGCCTGCCCCTCTTTACCGCACACGGCATCAAATTTGGCGTTGCCATTTGCCATACCACCTCCTTTGTCGAACCGGCGCTCTATTTGCGCTGGCGCGGCGCGCGGCTGTTGTTTACACCCCATTTCAACAACATTGGCCCCTGCACAGAAGCTGAAGATGGCGGCCGTTTAACCTTTTGGGCGCACCGACAGATGGTTTTGAACAATCAATCCGCCCTGGCAACCTTGCTCAAGATGGTGGTGGTGCGTTCCAATGTGATCGTCGTGCGACCGGATGCGTTGGGCGCAGGCGACAGCAATATTTGGGGTATGGATGGAGAGCTTGTCGCTGCTGGGGAACCCTTTACAGAACAGGTGGTCACCGCTACTTTTGATAAAAAAATCTTCACTGAAGAACATTGGATTGATCGCCGCGAGGTGCCACCACAACTTTTGCACATGATCGCCGAGGCTGCCCAAAATTATGGACAATAACGGCAAAGTCACCCAGAATTGGCCGCAGCCAGAGGCAAAATGGATCGGGCTGCGCGGCACGGAAACAGAGACGAATCTTTTTCTGGAATTTGTGCGCCGTTTTGAATTTAGCGGGATAGAGCAGTTAGTGGTGTCGATAACGGCCGTTTCCCGCTACATCCTATTCATCAACGGCACAGAAATCGCCCGTGGCCCAGCGCCATCCCAGCCTACACTCCGCTATTTCCATCGCCATACCATACCCGCCGCCCAACTACGACAGGGGGAAAACCTGATCGCCATCCGTCTCCATCACGACGGCGCAACTACAGAAACCATTCAGAAATTTGCATATGGACAGCCCGGCTTGCTCGTAGCCGTGCAGGCAGCCAGAACCAACTTTGTCAGCGATAAAACATGGCAACTGCGCCGTTCGCCTCTTTTCAGCGGCAGCTCAATGGTTAGCAAATGGGGTGGCTACAAAGAGTTTTACCACGGCGATTTAGAAGATGGCTGGCAGGCCATCGACTACGATCATTCATCCTGGTCATTTGCCGACGAAATCGCGCCGGTTCATGATGCAGCCTTTGCCCAAGAGCTGGTCGCGGTCACCCTACCAGAATTGCAAACAACGATTGTCCATCCCGCAAAAATCATTGACGTTCACCGCAATCTGGGGCATGTCGTATTGGGAACAACGGCCGTTCCCACACCCTACCAAAAGCAAAAAATCCAAGTCGAAGCCACAAATTATGGCGCCGCACCCGCCATCATCTTCGATTTTGGCCGCGAAGTGGTGGGCTATCCCGAAATTCACACCTCCGGCGGATTCTGCATTTATGAATTGTGGATTGGCGAGAGCCTTGACCTTTATCGCTTGGATGTGGTGCGTGCGCCCGCTTCCGGTATCTGGAAATCCTTTCACCGCCGCGCCTTCCGCTATTTACAAATCAAATTCATCGCCGTGCCCCAACCGATCACGCTCAGCCAAGTTGCCATCCACGATACCCGCTACGCCTATGACAGTTCCGGCCATCTGCACAGCGGCGATGCCCTGACGAACCAAATCCTCGCCGTCAGCCAGGAAACATTGCGCGCCAACACCTCCTTCCATTATGAAGATTGCCCCTGGCGCGAGCAGGCGCTGTGGGTGTTCGATTTGCGGGTGATGGCGCTGCAAAACTACTATTTTTATGGGGATGCCGCGCTCGTGCGCAAGAATCTGCGGCAAATGTTGGCTTTACAGCAGGCGGATGGCTCCATTCCCTCCACCGGGCCGTTGGATAATAATTGTTACAACCTCGATTTTTGTATGCACCTGGTGGCGACGCTACGTGAATATTTTTGTTATTCGGGTGACAAGGCTTTTTTGCTGGAAAACGGCCGTTCTCTCGACAAACTAGATGACTACATCATGGCCCAAGTAGACGATGACGGCCTGATGACCACCCAATTTTTGCCACGCGGTCACGCTTTTCTCGATTGGAGCAGGGAGATTGCGCGGGGGCCAAAAATGGTCATTCTCAACGCCCTCTACGCCCGCTATCTGGACGATATGGTCTTTCTCAACACCATCCGAGAGCAAGAGAGTTCCCGTCACGAAGCGCAGCAGCAAAAGCTGCTCCCAGCCGCCCGCGCCACCTTTTATGATCCGCAAAGCGGCCTTTTTGCCGATACGATTGACGACACAGGCACTCAACTCGGCCGTTCACTGCAAGGCAATATGGCGGCGATTTACAGCCGTTTTCTCCCCAGCCAAGAAGCCCAAGCCTTAGTTGACAAAATCGCCGCCTTCAGGCCCCCATACTCACCCGCCTTTTACTTCCTCATCTTTGAAGCGTTGGCTGAAAACGGCCGTTTTGCCGACATTCAGCAACACATTCAACGCTACTGGGGCGGCATGTTAAAACGGGAAGCAACCACCTGGTGGGAAGTTTTCGATCCCGACACGCCCGATTGGGTGTACCCCCATCCATTTTTAGGCAATGTTCCCACATATGAGATGGATTGGATTCCCACCTCCGCCTGTCATGGGTGGAGCGGCACCGCCGGGCTGGCAATTCCGCGCCATCTGCTAGGCATCGACCTGCTGCAACTATGGCAAAACAAAATCGTCGTCAATCCCGGCTTGCCCGGTCATTTCAACACATTTTCCTACAAAGTCCCCGTCCGTGATGGACATCTGGCACTCAACTACTCAGGAAATGGGCAAACGTATCACATTGAGGTTGTGGAAGCGCCCAAAGGTGTAGAACTCATCATCAACCAACCACAGAGGTCTTATGAATAAGCAACATAAAATCGGCATCGTCGCCGGTGCCTGGCGACCCCATGACGCTTTAGAACATATCGCCTGGATTAAGCCGCCCTGGGGCAGCAATGATTACATCTGGCTGGACTTTCCCGAAGCGATTTTCAGCGATCAGGGATTGCTCTATTTGAGCCACGTCAGCTCCCTGTTCCCCACCAAATTTCCCAACCTGCCCCCGGTCGCCTGGCAAGATGTGGACACCGGCATTCAGTACGAAAGAACATTGCCCAACGCCGTTTCCTGGCGCGGTTTTGTAGGAGCAACCACTTCCAATCTGGTTGAACTCTCTCTCACGCTCACCAATGGCTCGCCTGAGCCCTTAACGACCATCCGCTTGCAAACCTGCCTCTTTATGCGGGCGCATTATCAACTGTCGGCTTATGGTCTGAGCAACAAATTTATCCACACGGAGCAGGGCTGGGTAGATTTGGAAGCGGTGGGATCAATGGGGGAGGAAAACGGCCGTTACCATTTCGGCTGGCGTTCCGGCCCTAAAATTGCCGATCTCCCCGTCATCGCCTGTCAGACATCGTCAGCCAGGCACATCGTCGCCTTTAGCTGGCGGCAAGACACCTACTCCCTCATCTGCAACCCTGATCACCCCTGCATTCACGCCGATCCGGCCATCCCTGACCTTGCACCCGGTGCCAGCTACACGCTGCAAGGAGAAATTTACTTCGCCAACAACGGCTTGGCAGAAATTGAAGATCGATATGCTCAATAGAAAACGACACTAACTATTGCTGGCCATTTATGAACGAAAATATTTATCTGCAAATTTCTTCTTTGTTTTCCTCTGCGCCTTTGCGCCTTTGCGTTAAATTATTTTTCAGAGGAGTTGAATGATGATTGTTGAATACCATCGCCTACGCCCCAAAGAGCTCGTCCAACGCCGCCAAGCAATGCCTGTCGCCTATGTAGGTTTGGGCATTTTAGAATGGCACAGTTTGCACAATCCACTTGGCCTTGACGGCTTGAAAGCCAACGGCATCGCCCTGCATCTAGCGGCACAGCTTGGCGGACTCGTCATGCCGCCACTCTACTGGGGCGATAACCGGCAAGAAATCTGTGAACTGGTCTTTGATCCGGCCGTTTCTCCCTGGCTGCCGGAAGGCACGGAAGATCATACCGGGGCAATTATGGCGGCGATGGAGGCAGATAAGACGGCTTATCGAGCTGACGCCGACCGCTCTCAGGCCAACGGCGGCTGGCGGCTGTGGCAAGAGCTAGTGGTACATATGCTTTTTCAAATTGAAACGCTCGGCTTCAAGCTAATTGTGCCCATTCCCGGCCATTATCCCTTAATTGGCCCGCTAAACCAGGCTGTGACTACCTACTATGAAAAGGGAGGCACCGCTGAAATTTTTGTACTGACCGACATGATGTATTCAGAAACGGGCGATGCTGGAGACCACGCGGCCGCGTTTGAAACCTCTGTGATGATGGCCATTGAGCCGCATTTGGTGAAGTTGGATGAGTTAGGGGAGGATACGGACGTTGCCCCCATTGGCGTTCTCGGAGAAGACCCGCGCACAGCCGCCTCGCAAGCATTTGGCGAAAAAATTCTGGCGAAGATGACCGAACTGGTCAGAGAAAGAGTACAACAATTTAACGAGGAGAAAAGAAAATGAGAACCAATCTAACACAATCTGAGATCACATCCTATCGTGAAAATGGCTTTGTTGTTATTGAAGATTTCTTAACGGCCGACGAATTAGCGCGGTGGCGCGAAGCAGTCGATGAGGCTGTGGCCCAGCGCGGCCGCCGTAAATTGGTGCGACAAGAGTCAAAAGATGGTTGGGAAGATAGGGATGACAACTCCTTTGTCGAGAATATCTTTGTCCAGCGCATCAATCTTTGGATGGATAACGACAAGATGCGCCAGCTCATGTTTAATCCAGAGTTAGGCAAGATGGCGGCCGATTTAGCTGGTGTAGATGGCATCCGTATCTGGCACGATCAAGCCTTGTTCAAGCCACCTTGGGGCAATCCTACCGCCTGGCACCTCGACAACCCCTACTGGTCATTCTATTCACGCAACGCCATCAGTATTTGGGTAGCCCTCGACGATTCTACCTTAGAAAATGGCTGCCTTTATTTCATGCCCGGCACCCACAAATCGGCCACCTATGATAACGTGCCCATCGGCGAAAACATCGGCGATTTGTTTACCGTATACGAAGACTGGGCGGACAAACCAACAGTAGCCGCCCCAATGAAAGCTGGCTCCTGCTCCTTCCACAACGGCCTGATTGCCCACGGTGCCGGAGCCAACATGACCCCCGGCTGGCGGCGGGCCATGACCTGCGCCTACATGCCAGATGGCAGCACCTTCAACGGCACGCAAAACGTTCTGCCCAATGCCTATTTTAAGGAGCTAACCAAAGGCGATGTCATCGACAACGACAAATACGTACCGCTCATCTATCCACACGATTAGTGCGCTTTAGCGTAGTTCATTACCTGGCTGCGCGATTTCAATCCGCAGAGGAGATGATCATGAACAATTCGGTCAAACATACACAATTTATCGACTCAAGCCTCTTGCTGCGTGACGGTAACTTTGCTGCATTACGGCAACGGGCAAATGAAGAAGGGTATCTTTTTTTCAAGCAACTGCTACCAGTCCAGGAGGTGCTGCGCCTGCGCGAAGATCTGCTGGCTGTCGTCGAAAAGTATGGCTGGCGAGAAGCGGGGCAGGATGCACAAGGTGGCCTCATCAATCTAAATGCGCTCAACCAGGTGCCGGATGAGCAGATGCGCAACGACATCGGCGTCAGCCACGCCGCCTATGATGACGTGCAAAAGCTGGAGAGCTTCCACGCTTTGCCTCATCATCCCCATTTGATTGCCCTTTACCAGGGTCTGTTTGGGCAAGAAGTTTTTGTGCATCCTCGCCACATTGCCCGCATGATCACTAGCCATCGCGTCATGTCACCCACGCCGCTGCACCAGGATTTTCCCCTCATTCAAGGCAGCACAGATACCTGGACCTGCTGGTTTCCGCTGGGGGATTGCCCTCGCTCGTTAGGCGGCCTGACCGTGCTGCGGGCTTCCCATCACGAAGGCTATATACCCATTCAGGCCGCACCCGGTGCGGGCGGTATTGCTGTGCAGCTGTGTGAAGGCGAAGAAGTGTGGGTGGAAGGGGATTATGTGGCAGGCGACGTGCTGACTTTTCCTTGCTTCACTGTTCATAAGGCTCTGCCTTGCCAGCATAAAGATCAAATTCGCCTTTCCATAGATGCTCGCTACCAGGCTGCTACTGAGCCAATCGAAGCCAGGTCGTTGCAACCGCACTGCGATCTAACCTGGGAAGAGATTTATGCTAACTGGGAACAGGACAATTTGAAATATTATTGGCGACAATCGACACCGAAACTTTCACCCTGGGATGATACCCTCATGCAGCCGGCACGGCGCATCTGCTGAATTTGCCTTACCGTGCCGTTCAAGGCTTTGGGCAATCATTGTTCAATTTGCTAGAAATTGTTTTTCATGCAACAAAGCCTAACAGCTCTCAGACGCTGAAATAGGGCTTCAGGATGACCGTTTGGCGCGTGACCGCGCCGATGGGATGATGTCTTATCTCATCAGGAGTCGCAAATGAGAAAATTCAAAATGCAGAAAGCTGCGCTGCCGACCCTCACGGTAGACGGCGAAACCTATCTTTCCTACCAGGTGGTCAGTGCTTCTCACTCAACTGACGAAAGCAAGCAAACGGATATCACTTGGTAACCATTGTTAGCATCAAATTCTATCCTTCGGTAGCAGAAGAGACGGCCGTTTGCCCTTATCCTGCAAGCGTAACTTACCTGTTTCTGTACCGGAGGTTTTTTGATGCAACATGTAACGTTAAAAGAGAAGCAATATCAAACTTGGCTGAACCGGGAGCGAACGGCCGTTTCCATTCGACCAGCTACCCAGGCTGATGCAGCCACCATTGCCACAATGGGATACCATTTGGTAGCAGCTGCACACAAAGGGGCGCTCCCCTCAGCCGACATGAATCTGTATCTCCATCAAGCATTCAGCTTCACCCAAATCAATAATGAGCTAGCCCAACAAGACGGCCGTTTTTACTTGGCAGAAACGCCGCAAGAGGTTGTGGGTATGGTGAAACTTAATCCTGGCTCCCCGACAAATATTAATTTCGGTGATGCGCCTGTTGAACTGTCGCGACTCTACTTGAAACAAGCGTGGATTGGGCAGGGAGTGGGGACCGCCTTAATGCAGCACGCGCTGGCTCAGGCGATTCAAAACCAGCATGATGTTTGCTGGCTGATGGTGTGGGCTGGAAACCAGTCGGCATTGGCATTTTACAAACGCTGGCACTTTACCATTGCAGACAGTGTTCGTTATCCAGTTGGGCGTAGCAGCCTGCCAGCTTACCTCATGGTCCACAGGCTCCGCGCCTAGCGGTTTTCTACCTTACGAATGATCAGTCGCTTTTGTAGTTCCTCGGAGGCTATCTATGGTATTCGGGGAACCGTAATTTATTCCACGCCGTTTTTTACCGCGTAGAGGGCAGCTTGCGTGCGATCCGCCACTTGCAGCTTACCCAAAATTGTAGACACATACCCTTTTACAGTGCCTTCGGTTAGATGGAGTTTAGCCGCAATCTCTTTATTGCTGTTGCCCCGCGCAATCAGCCGCAGCACATCCATCTCCCGCTCGGTGAGGCTATCTAGCAGGTTGGGCGTGGCTGGGGCAACCATCTGCTGCATCAGCTGACGCTGCGCTTCTGGGTGCAGCGTTGGCTCACCGCGTGACGCGGCCTGAATGGCTCGCAGCAAATCTGCTTTTAGCACATCTTTTAGAAGATAACCAACCGCACCAGCCTGTATAGCGGCAGGCACGCGCTGATCTTCGGCAAAGCTGGTGAGCACCAATACCTGACACTCTGGATAGGCCGCCTTGATTTTAGCCGTGGCTGCAATGCCATCCATTTCTGGCATCATCAGGTCCATTAAAATGACTTCTGGTTGCAACAGGGGTACGCGCGTAACGGCTTCCAGCCCATTGCTGGCTTCACCAACCAGTTCAATTTGGGCTTCTTCACCCAACAGCATGGCCAGCCCTTCGCGCACGATGGCATGGTCATCTACAATCATAACTTTGATGGGTGTGCTCATTTTGTTTCTCCATTTGTAAGGGGCAGCCACGCTTCTACGGCCGTTCCCTGCCCTACCGTGGAATTAATTTGCAAACGGCCGTGCAACGCTTCAGCCCGTTCTCTCATAGTGCGTAAGCCCAAGCCGCCTTTGCTCCGTCCATTCCCCCGCTTTTGTGAAAACCCCACCCCATTGTCCTGAATTTTCAGGTGAACGGCCGTTGGCTGCATGGTGATCGCAATCATTACTTGCGTGGCCTGCGCGTGTTTCATGACGTTGTTCAACGCCTCTTGCGTTATGCGAAACAGTGCGATTTCTATTTCCAGCTGCTGCGCCTGATAATCTGCTGCCGTCAAATCAATTTGCAATCCCTCAATCCCCAGCGAATCAAGATGTTGGGATAACGCCGTCACCAAGCCATCCCGCCGCAGTCGAGTAATACCCGGTAGCGTCACGCCTGTTTCCGTGGGCAGCGGCGGCGGTTCGGATGAGCGCAGCTCAAATAGCAAGGCGCGCATCTCGGCTAGTGCCTGCTGGCTCAGCTCCAGTACACGGTTGACTCGCTGCTCTCCTTCGGCGGGCGCTCGCTGCCAGGCTGGCGCGATGGATTGCGCGACCAGCGTCATGCTAAAAATAAGTTGGGTCACCGAATCATGCAGTTCACGAGCCAGCCGCTGGCGCTCATGCAGTACGGCCACTTCTTGGCTGCTTTGCACCAACAAAAGTTGCTGCCGTCGGGTATCAATGGCGGTCGCGAGCTGGGCAGCTGTTACCTGATAAGGCCACAGATCGCTCTCTTGCCAATGGTAAATTGCCGGATATGTCAGAATAACCACGCCAATGCGCTGACGACGCACGATGAGCGGAATGAAAGCCAGCGCAGGTCGCCCCGTCTCAGTTTGCAAACGACGCAGTTCGGCATTTGCCCGTGGATCGTTGTGTACGTCCGACATAAGCACCGTCTGACCCTGGTCCAGCAGTGGGTCTAAGTCGTCACGGAAGTAGCGAAACTTTTGATGCACCAGTCGCAGCTCTTCATCTGGCGACCAAACACCTCGCACAACAACGGCCGTTCGTTCCCCAAACTCATCAAACTCATACAGAGCCACCGTACAAACGTACCGCCCACGCACCGCCACGTGCTGTAAATATGCCTCGATCACATCATCTACATCAAATGCGTTCGTCATGCGCCGACTGGTTTCATACAAAAGCTGCGTTTCTGCCAAATTACGCTGCATCTGGTCAAACAGCCGAGCGGTGGCAATGGCTGAGCCTAACTGCCCCCCCACAATTTCCAGCACCGCCACATCCTCCTCATCGAAGAGGCTATCTGACTCCACATTGAGCACGCCCACTAGCTGATTTGCCACCACCACCGGAATGCCAATGACCGACTGGATATTGTCGGCACCAGGAATGCGCTTGTAGCGAGGGTCATTCATGGCGTCGGTGGTGATCACTGGCTGGCGACTGCGGGCGGCGGCCCCGATGATGCCCTCATGGATGCTTTGGCGATAATCGTCGGCCAGCAGTTCGGCGTAAAGGCCGCTGCGGGCAACCAGAACCAGCATTTCCGGGTCGTCTTCATCTGGCAGCAAAAATCCAGCGTCGGCAAAATTCAAATGCTCGCGAATGGCGGTAACGGCCGTTTGCAGCAAATCATCCAGCGCCAGCGTACTGCTAATAATTTCGCCAATGCGGGTAAGCGTTTGTTGGCGAGCGGCCCGACGCTTTTCGGTTGCAAACAGGCGGGCGTTCTCGATGGCGATGGCTGCGTGGCGGGCTAGCTGTGTTAGCAGCTCAATGTCCTGCGCATCAAAGCGGCGCGGCGGATCGGCCCCAATGCCAAAAAAGCCAATCATCTGGTCGTGCCAAAAAATAGGCAGGCCGATGACAGCATCTTGCATCAAATCAATTTGCAAGGGTGTGTCCAAATCGCCATACTGGCCCAATACCAGCGGTTCCTGGCTGGCCAACACCTTGCCCGCTAGCCCCACGCCCGCCGTCATTTCCGCGCCGAGCTCGTCTGGTGGCATCTGGTAGACGGCTTCAGTGCGTACTAGTTGGCGCTCTTCATCTACCAAACCAATCGTGCCCCGATCGGCATCCAGCAGTTCGCAGGCGTGCTGCACAATGCGGGTAAGCAACGGCCGTAATTCCAGCTCACTGCTAATCGATTCAATAATCTCTCGCAGCGTTTCTTGTTGGCGTAATATCTTTTTCAGATCGGCCGTTTCTTGTTGGGTCATACCATTCGTGCAGTTTGGAAGAACTCCTGAGCATCTTGCAAAAAGTTCGTTTAAGGCTGTCAGATAATGCTTATTGAAAGATCGTACTCATTTGCAGATCAAAGTACCAGCTTACACCGATTTAACAATGCAGACCAACTAATCACCTGAAAACTGGACCCATGAACCAAAACCTGAATGATTTCCTTGTCCTCATATTTGTCGGGGGGTTGTGAACCTCCCCCGACAGATTGATCATAGCTGCGCAGGCTTGATATTTTGGTTCAAGCTGAACAGATTGGTTGGATCGTATTTGGCTTTTAGCTCGGCCAAACGTTGGTACTTATCGGCAAAGGCGTCCTGCATCATCGCATCCCCTTCTTCCTGGAAACCAGCAAAGTTAAGGTAGCGGCTGCCGTCGGAAAACGGCCGTAATGCCTCCAGCATCGTCTGCGCCCAGCGCATATTCATGGCATCCTCTTCCGGGTTTTTCCAATTGGCTTCAGGATTCACCAAAAAGCTGACGTGGCGACCGTGAAAAGCGGTCGCGTCATCTGCCACGCGCTGCACCGCGCCACCAATGTGCCAAATATCTGTGGTGCTCAAGATGGACGGCTGCTGGCTGGCGTGCTGCACCAAAATGCGAATCGCGTCATCGCTCAGGTCGGTAATATTCAACGATTTCCAATAGTAGCGCAGTTCGCCTGCCGGATAATCTTCATCGAAGAAAGTTTGCAGGTCCAGGTAAGGCATCACGCCGCTAAAGTCCAGCAGTGGTTCCTGGAAGGTGCGTAAAGGTGCTGTCACCTGCCCCCCTTCAGCTACATCGCCTACGTATGCACCTAAAATGAGTACAAACGGTTCACCATGTAGCTCCGCCGGAAAATGATCAATGGGGGGAAAGATGCCCATTGCCAGCAAAACGCTGATTTCATCGGGTGCGTTTAGGCAATAATCGCGGAAGATACGTACCGCTTCCTCGGCACGACGGCCGTCATGAAAAACGGCCATAGTGTACAGCTCTGTGCCAATCTCATGCAGTTGGTAGCTAAAGCGGGTGACCACGCCAAAGTTGCCGCCACCACCACGAATGCCCCAAAACAGGTCGCTATTTTCTTGTGCGTTGGCAATGACGATACGGCCGTCTGCCAACACCATCTCCACTTCGATTAAATTGTCACAGCTTAAGCCAAATTTGTTGCGTAGATGGCCAAAGCCACCGCCCAAGGTTAAACCAGCCACCCCGGTTTCACTCATCACGCCCATGACCGCTGCCAGGCCGTATGGTTGCGTCGCCTGGTCAATATCGGCTATGAGTGCGCCACCTGCTGCGTGGGCAATTTTGGCGTCGGTATCCACCACCACCTGCCGCATCTGGGACAAATCCAGCACGATGCCGCCGTCGTTAACGGCGTGCCCAGCCACCTGGTGACCACCGCCGCGCACAGAAAGCAGCAAATCGTTTTCGCGGGCAAAGTTCACCACGGCCGCTACGTCATTGACGTTGACCGCCTGCACAATGCCGGCAGGTTGGCGGTCAATCATGCCGTTCCAGACGGCACGGGCGTCGTCATATGCTGCGTCGCCGGGCTGGATGATACGGCCGTTTACCTTTGCCGCTAGCTGCGCCAGCTCTTTCGTTTGTTCTTGAATTAAGGAAATAGACATTAAAGCTCCTTGTCAGGCAAGATTGCCTGCTAATCTTGGATCGAAATAGTTTCATCAATCACTCCTGTTGCTGGATTATCTACAGCTCGCCTAGCTGGTTGGCCAGTGCCAAGAAGGTAAACAGATTGGGTATTTTTTGCATCTCAATTTTTGCCCAGCTTTTGCTACCAAATTTTGGCCAAATCCGGAAATACCCTTTGTAAGTCAGGCGGGCTTCTTTGAATTCAGACCAGGGCAGATGGTTACGGCCGTTCTGAATCCCGTCTTTGGTGACGCTCAGGGGGCCAAAGTCAACAGTCAGCCCTGCGTTCAGCTTGGTAAACGCCTGAGCCAACTGACGGCGTGTGACCTCGTGCTGAATTGTCTGGGCTAGCTGGTCGGAATTTTCCAGATTGCCTGGCGTCAGGTTCAAGCGCATCGTCTGACCAGCGGTGTCTTTTAGCGTGTAGTTGTAAAAAGAGGACCGTATTTGCCGATTATAAACGACAATAACATCTAGATTTTGAACCTCGTCCCAGCGCATAGCGATGGTACGGCCGTTCTTGGTAAACAGAATGCCGTCTTGATACACCTGCACTGCCATATCCTTTTCCTGGCGATGGGTGTGCACTGCCCAAGCACCGCCGATTAAGCTCAACAAGCCCACACCGCCGCAGAAACCTACGACAGAAGTGCCAGTTTCCGAAACGGCCGCAATTAGCCCCACAATAAGCCCAATCACGCCGAAAATTATAAAGACGACACCGCTCCACAAATTACCTTTGCTGCGGATTTTGGTGGCACCATATTGGGCAATAAATGGGCCCAATTCAGTTGTTTGTAACGTTGGTTGAATAGTTGTTGTCATCGTTCACTCCCAAAAAATTAGATTCTATAGATAGAATATGGAAAGTGAACGGCCGTTACACCTGTCCTTCGCGGGCAAATCCCCCTAACCTTCGATAGGTAACATCTTAAACAACACGATAGGTAAGAAAAACGATTCCACATGCGTACTGTTTGGTTTCGTTCAGTTTAAGAGTTGAATGCGCATCAAGCGTAGAAAACAGTGGGATGCCGGAGCCAAAGACAACAGGATTGAGTTTGACAATAATCTCATCAATCAACCCCGCCCGCATAAGCGTTGAGGCAACAACAGAACCACCACAAAGCCAAATTGCACGCTCTGATTCCGCCTTTAATTTTTCGACAAACGGCACGATCCCATTTTGCACCAATTCAACTGCTTCGTCAGGGCTTTTCTGCATTGTGCGAGAAAAGAGGATTTGTCGCATCGTCGGATAGGGGCTGGTTTTTCCTTCCTTCAGGCCTACTTCATACGTCTTGCGACCCATTAGCACGGTTCCAAATTTCTTAAGGTCCTCAAAAAAATCTGACACAACCTCATCGTCCCACTCAAATCCGTCAAAAGAGCCGTCCTTGTGGGCAATAAAGCCGTCTAAGCTAGTTGCTACGTAGTAAATAAGTTCACTCATAGTGCCTCCTATCAATCATTCATTTTGCAAGGGACAAGCGAGCAACAATCTCATCGTCCTCCCACTCATCCATTTCTACAAAGCCAAGTTTGTTGTAAAGATGTTTTGCCGCGAGATTTGTTGGGTCATAGGAAAGTGCAAAGTTTAGGTAAGCATATTTCTCCTTAAGCATTATTATGGCTGCCTGCACTGCTTGTCTGCCATAGCCACGCCTCTGCCAACCTTGGTCAATCAAAATTCCGCCAAGCCAGCAACTACCATCAGCCGGGTCTACTGCCCACATCATAAAGCCAATGACTTGCTCCCCCAAACAAATAGCCAACGGCTGCCAGAGTTTTCCAAAACAACAAAGAGCCAGATAGTGACTTGGGTCAGCAACAAAATCCTGTTGGGTTTCAGCAACTTTCAATTTTGCTATGTCACGCCAGTTATTGGCACCAACTGGCCGCAAAGTGACGCTTGATTCATCATTTTCTGAGACATTAGAATGCATTAGAATTGCCCTCCGGCTCATTCTTCCTGAATATCGGTTCAACTAAAGCTACCCGCGCGTTAGCAGAAGAAATCAATGCTTTGACGCCGAAGGGAACAATAAACTGTGGATCGGTATGCCCAATATCGAAATTGAGGATGATTGGTATATCTGAACGGCCGTACTCATCAACAACAATCTGCTTCACTACTTGGCGAAGCGCCAGCTTTTGCTCCTCTGAGTAGCCACGTGGTCGCCCAATAACCAACCCTTGAATTCTGTCCAGAATCGTTTGCAAACCGTAATTGCGAAGTATCCTCATAACCTGGTCTGGCGTCGGCACCTCTTCTGAGGTTTCAAGCAGCAAAAACTTGTCATCAAAGAAGGATCGAGCGGGCCAGAAATCGGTTCCTTTGAGGAATTCCAAGACTTCGATACAACCACCCCAAAAATAACCTTGTTTATCCTCGCCCTTTTGTAACCAATCCCATCCTGAGTTTTGGGTTAAGACGTTCACCTTGCCGAGATTTTCGGGAATGGCCCAGTCTGGATAGCCTTCAGCGTACGCCTGGTACGGCGCGTACTCATACGTTTGGCCGCTGCTAAACAGCAGCCTGACAAGATGCGCCTTATACTGATCCCCAAACGATTCAATTTGGGCAATTCCTGCCATAATTGTCGGCCCATGAAACGTTACCAGACCCTGAGAAGACAGATACGACAGAAGCGTTGTCGTGTCTGAATACCCCAGCAGCAGCTTCGGATTGGCAAGAATGAGCTCGGTGTTTAAATACGGCAAAATTCGCGCTGAATCATCCCCACCAATCGAAACGAAAATTCCGGCAATTGACTCGTCTGCAAAAGCGGCATTGATATCATCGGCACGCAGTTTGGGATTTTGCGCGAGTCGGTCCGGAGCCATTCGGGCTGTGGGAAACTCTACAGGCTCAAGATGCAACTGAGCGCGCATTTTTTCCAGCCCAGTTTCATAAATGGCTGGAAAAACGTTTGGCCCTCCCCACGATGGCGACACAACAGCAATTCTGTCGCCGCGCTGCAATTTTCGCGGACGCTTAAAATTTGACATTTTTTTTATCCTTTTTGTGTTGTTGTTTGGTTCCGAACGATATTGTGTTGGTTTGTGCGCCTTGATACGGCCGTTTGAAATTGCGCCCAATGCAGCAGCCCACCTATCAGGGCAAACAAAACAAGGTGACCGCAATACAACCATAGGGTGACGCCGCCAATAAGTTCATGGCGATAGACAAACACCATGAACAAATCCAGCCCAGCAGCGGCAATCATCAGGTTGGGAATTTGCCAAAGTCGTTGCCAATCTCGCTCTATCTGGAACCAGAACAGCCCCGCGCCAAATGCACCAAACCAGGCGGCAAAAATACGCACCAGCAGCGGGCTGGTGGGCCAGGGCCAGTGGACCACGGCCGTTTCTGGCCAGCCAATCAGCAGAAAACTCAATCCCAGCACAACCGCTCCAGTAACCGTAGCGATTTGACGAGTCAACGGCCGTACCGGCACCACCACTATCCAATCTGCGCCATCCCGTTCTTGCGCCGCATAAATGCCTAACGCCAGCAGCGGTGCGCCAATGTAAATCAGCAGCCAATACGCCAAGCGGATGCCCGGCGCAAACTTGTCCAGATGCAGCAGCGTTACCAAAGAGATGAGAATGCCCGCCGCCACCAAAATGGGCACCAAATAGCGTGCCGATTCCCACCGATTGCGCCACGTTGCCCAAGAAACGGCCGTTGCGCCACCCAAGTATAACGCCCCAAACAATCCCGCATTTATCGGCGGGTTTATCGGCCAAAAGAACAGCGTTTCCGTCTGGTTGGGCAAAAACATCAAGATCATGGCCCCAACGAACGCATTGAAAGCCACAAACCCAAGAATAAGCCGCGGCCACGACTGTAATTTTGTTGTTTTTACCATCATAACGTCACCTATTTTGCCTGCTCCGTCTCATAAATAGCACCGTAGCTATAATCAATGTCAACACGGGTCCCCCAAAGCAGAATATCTGCACAAGTAAAAAATTTACGTTAATCCCCAACGATTCCATCTTTTGCTCCTTGTAAATGCGTTTCATTTTCACGTAAGCCGTCAAACAGATCATTTTCTACTGTGCGGCCACCGTTTACCAGGCTAAAAGCACGGTAAAAAGATTGCTGCCCATAAAGACGATGGCGCTGCTCAAGCGGCAGCTGAACCAACATGTTGTAACCAGGCAGCTGCGACCGGTGACAACTGATCGCCTGCCAAATTTGGGGCAGATAGGCGGCAGTTTCAATGCGCGTGGTGATGGCCCACCGGGGCCAGGAAACCATGCGCCGCTCTTCGTCGTCAATCGTCATCACCAGCTCGCCAAAAATATCTTCATACAGGTGCGCTATTTCGGCCGTGTCGGCCATGTAGTACAGCTTGGCTACCTGATGCGGTGGCTGCGCCCCATTGCTAGAACTAGCAGCAACAATTGCGGCCATGGTCATTTGGCTAATGGCGATGTGGTCGGGGTGGCCGTAAGCACCATAGGGGTCAAAAGTGACGACGACGTGGGGTTGGAGAAGGCGGATATAATGCGCGATTTGGGAAACGGCCGTTTCCCAATCCACCTCATCCAGCTCACCATCCATATAATCCAGCAAAATCAGCTCCTGCACGCCTAGCACATCGGCAGCCGCACGCAGCTCGCCTGCCCGCAATTGCCCTAACGCTTCCGGGCCGGGATTGGCCGCTGGGTCACCGGGCCAACCTTGCTGGCCGCGCGTGGCCGTGATGACGCTGGTATGCACGCCTTCCGCTGCATACTTTGCCAAAATGCCGCCCGTTCCCAACGATTCGTCATCAGGATGGGCCAAAATGCACATAAGTTTCAACCGATTTTGCTTCGCTAAAAAATCCTTCTGGCTAAGGGCAATCCGTTGCTCTTCTGGCAAGTTCGCAACGGCCGTTACCTCCGTTTGATGTCCGTTTCGTAAAATATCAACTGCATTCATGGTTAATCTCCAGGAGTCGGTTCAGGTAATGTAAGTTCAGGTTGGGATGGGGTTTGTCGCTGCGCGAAACGTCCGTTCACCACCATCACCCCCAGCAAAATCAGTGCGCCACCTGCGTAAGCGGTCCAATCAGGCCGCTCACCCAGCACCACGATGCCTAAAATCAGGCCAAAAATCGGCACCAGATACGCAATCATGGCTAACTGGGTCACCTTGGTAAAAGAAATCAGCCACATGAAGACGACGTAGGTAAGCGCAGTGCAAACCACCACCAACGCCACCACCGCCAGCATGACACCCAGCGAGGGGACGGTTAAAGTGAACGGCCGTTCCCATATCAAAGAGAGTGGTAGCAAAAAGAGGGTAGCCCACCAAAGCTGAGCCGCCGCCGTCACCATCGGCTTGGTCTGCGGCTGGTGCTTTTTAGCAAAAACGCCGCCAATGCCATAGCTCAACGCCGCCGCCGTAACGGCCAAGATGCCGCCAAACATTGCCGAAATGCCGCCGATAATTTGCGGCACGGCCAACAAACCCAGTCCGGCAAATCCCACCGCCGCCCCCAACGCTTTTTGTGGCGTCAGACGATCATCAGCGATGAAAAAGTGGGCGATGAGCATGGTAAACAGCGGGTCTGTGCCGATAAGCAGCGACGCTAGGCCGCTGTCTACATACTGCTCCCCCCAGCTCACCAACAAGTAAGGGAGCGCATTGAGAAAAAGCCCCATGCCAGCAAACCGCCACCATGTCTCTTTCCAGCGAGGAAAACGGAGCTTCTGCTGCCAAAGAACGGCCGTTAATAAGAGTGCCGCCAGCAGTACCCGAACGGCCGCCAATGTAAACGGGGGAATTTCGTGAACCGCAATTTTCATTAACAGAAAGGCCGGTGCCCACAACAGAGATAGCAAAATAATCCAAAGCGATGGTTTGAGCTTCATTGGTTTAACCTCAACTATATATGGTTGATAGCTTAGGCGAGATCGGCTGTTTTCACAGCCAGCAGAAGTGTGATGGATGACGTAACCTTGGTAGGCTGACACCCCTAACAATAGTTAGGCAGCCAGCCGCACTCGCATTTCGTAGGTGCCCATATCCAGCTTTTGATAAACAAGTTTGCCGGTTCGCTGCAACAAATGGAGCATGGATCGGTTCGAGGTCAGCACGTACGCATCAAAGAAGCAAATGCCCTGCGCTACCGCTTGTCGCACCAATGCCTGCACCAGTTGCTTACCAAGCCCTTGTCCCTGAAAACGATCTTCTACCAAAAAGGCGGCTTCGGCCGTTTGGGCATCAGCCGCAACGTAGTAAGCCATCCCCACGATTTGTGGATTGCTGCCTGGAAGTTCTGCCACGAGGAGACGGCCGTTTTCACCATGCAATTTACACACCCAAGCCATATTGTCTCGGCTGGGTCGCCACGGGCGATGATACCGTTTATGTAGCGACGCATCTGAAAGCCGTTCGTGCATCGCCATGATCAAATCGACATCTTCGATTGTGCCGGGTCGAATCACAATATCACGCAGCCCATACGCTAGGCTTGTTTCCGGCACCAGGCTGCGTACTACCGTCGGGTTCATACCAAAAAAGGTCATCAGATTGTCCTCCACGTTCAAAATCAATAACATCTTAAACAGAGGACAGCGGCGTGTCGGCTATCAAAAGTTAGGGGTTGGGGGTTGCCTTGGGCAGCATCCAACGCCTATTTATGCAGATCAAAAAAACATTGGCACGATTAGATGTAGGTTTGGCATGATATGATAGAGGGAAATCTGCCTCATGGGTTTATATTGTGATGGTCCAAGTAAACTTTACAGGAGCAATTTAAGGAGAAACAATGCAAACCCAGCAAAAAAATATTGATCTAGCAAATAACATTCAAATGCCGATGGTTGGATTCGGCACCTACCTTATTCAAGATGAAGATGCGCAATCCCTGGTACACCAGGCCATCCGTGCCGGTTACCGGCATGTCGATACGGCCGAAGGCTATGGCAACGAAAAAGGCGTGGGCTTAGGCATCAAAGCAGCTTTAGCAGAGTTGGGAATTTCGCGAGAAGAGATATTTGTCACCACAAAGCTTTATCCCGGTAATGAAGCGTGGGGGCAAACGCCGAAAACATATGAATCGACCATTGAGTCATTGCAAGCCAGTTTAGCGAGACTCCAACTGAATTATGTTGACCTGTACTTGATTCATGCCCCATTTGCCAAAACAGAACGACTCAACCAATGGAAAGCTCTGATAGAGCTTCAGCGGCAAGGTAAGGTGCGAGCCATTGGCGTGAGCAATTTCAATGAGGCACATATCGAAGAAATCAAGGCCGCCGGACTCCCATTACCCGACGCCAACCAAATTGAGCTTCACCCGTGGTCACAAAAACCAGAATTAGTCTCTTACCTTACCCAAAATGATATTGCTATCATTGCCTATAGCAGTCTCGTACCGCTTTCCAGTTGGCGAACTGTCGCCGGTCAAGATAGTGCCAAAACAGAGCAGATGAAGGCTGATGGCGTTGACTCAAATTCACCATTCAAGGTAATGGCTCAGAAATACGGCGTTTCAGAAGCGCAACTCCTCCTCCGCTGGGGCGTTCAGAAAGGCTATGCCGTCCTGCCCAAAAGTGCCAATGCAGATAGAATACGGCAGAATATCGAATTATTTGGCTTCGAAATAGATGAACAGGATATGGAAGCCATCGCCCAGATGGACAGAGGCGAAGGCGTAGCCTGGAGTTCAGGCGATCCAACAAAAGAGGTTTGATCGAACGAAGGCACGCCAGCTTGTTGCAAAAGTCAAAGCAGTATTTTATTAGGAGCAAAATGACTGAATTTCACAGCCAAAAATATAATATGGAAAAAGGCTGGCAGGCAACATTGAAAGACCTGAATGTTTCCGTTCAAGATGTGCTGCGGTACGCTCAACTGCCTTTGGATTTGCTAATTCGCAAAACACCTGCCGTAACGGCTGATGAATATTTTCGCTTCTGGCACGGGCTGGCTCAGGCATCCAAACATGAGCCAGCCCTGGCTTTGCAATTGGCCAAAAATTTTTGCGCTCATCCTATCGCTCCAGCTATCATCGCCTTCTTAAGCAGCAGCAACTTGAATATGGCTCTTAAACGCACGGCTCATTACAAATCCGTTGTTGCCCCAGTGCGCATGACCGTTGAGCAAACTGATCAGCATACAATCTTGACCTTTGCCGAATTGCCACCAAACGATTCTCTACCTTCGCTCTTTGTCACTTTTGAACTCGTGTTTTGGGTTGAGCTGGCTCGGATGGCTACCCGTGAACATATTGTTCCCGCATCTGTGCACAGTAACTGTGATTTGTCTGAGTTGAATATTTACGAGATGTTTTTGAAAACGCCCATCAGACGTGACGCGGTCAACAGAGTGGTATTCTCTGCTGTGGATGCGCAAAAGCCATTTCTGACTGTAAATCACGCCATGTGGGCTATCTTGAAGCCAGCATTTGACAAACGAATGAAAGATCTGGCACAAGATGCCTCATTCCGCGAGCGAGTGCGGGCGTGCCTGCTCGAAATGTTAGCCAGTGGTCACTACTCTGTGGCATATGTTGCCTCAAAATTAGCCATTAGCAACCGAACCCTACAACGCCGACTGAGAGAAGAAGGAACAACATTTCAGAAGGTGCTGGATGAACTGAGAGAAGAGTTGGCCCGTCATTATCTTTCCGCAACTGATTACAGCAGTGCGGAAATATCCTTTTTGTTGGGGTATGAAGAACCTAATTCATTTTTTCGAGCGTTCCGTGCCTGGACAGGACAAACCCCCGAAGTTGTTCGTGCGAATAGACTTTCCCCACAGAAAGCTACCTGACAACCAAAAACATCTCAACCTCTGCCAATCCAGTTTCTGCCGTTACCGTACCTGTAAACACAATGTCTGCCGAAATAGCCGGATCATCAGCCACATCCGGTTCCAGGCTGATGCGCACGCCAGTTACGTTAATGGCCAAATTATCAACCAGCACATCGGCGTAGGTAATACGGCCGTTTCCCACTACCACTTCCGCCACATTTTCCGGGTCGGGCTGGTCGACAAAGTCAAACCACAGTTCGTAATGTAAACCATCTGGCGGCTCAGGTACCTCGTCCAGCGACAGCGTGTAACGGCGCAGGTTGTTGCCGTCTGGCTCGGCAAAGCGCACCGTCCCGACGGGAATGGCGTCTTCAACTACCTCGGCTGTGGGAACGGCCACTTCGATTTCGCTCAGTGCAGGTGTATCCGCCACCCCATCTTCCCTATTGCCAAGCCACAGCACCAAGCCCACCGCCAAAATCACTAGCAGTATGCCCCCACCCGGCAGCCAGGGCAGCAACGGCCGTTTTGATTTAACAGCATCACTTGGCACGGTCGGGGTTTGTGGCAAAACGGCCGTCTGCTCATCCAAAATCTGTGTCGTATCCGGTTCAATGCTTACCGATTGCAAAGCCGTCAACATTCCCGCCGCCGATTGATACCGATCTTCCGGCAATTTGGCCATTGCCTTGCTCAAAATCTCATCCACCACCGGCGGCAGCTCTGGATTGACAGAGAGTGCAGGCGGCAGCGGCTCAACCACCAGCTTCATAATCACGGAGAGCGGCGTTTCACCCAGGTACGGCCGTCTGCCCGTCACCATCTCATACAGCATCACCCCCAGGCTGTAGATGTCACTGCGGGCGTCCACCTTTTGCCCCTGTGCCGCCTCTGGGCTCATGTAAGCAGGTGTGCCCGCAATCGTGCCGCTGATGGTGATGGTGGCATTGTCCAACAGGCGCGTCAGGCCAAAATCGGTGATCACCGGATGCTGCTGCGCCTCGTCAGCAAATATCACATTGCCCGGTTTGATGTCGCGGTGGATACGGCCGTTTTCATGCGCGTACGCCAACGCCCCCGCCAGCTGTGTCGTCAGCCGCAGTGCCTCGTCCACCGGCAGCGTGCCACGCTCATCCAGCACCGTTTCCAGTGTCTTCCCTTCGATGAAATCCATCACCATGTAATACCAGCCATCGTCTACGTCAAAATCAATGACGCTAACGATGTGTGGGTGACGCAGGTTGCCCAACCCCTGCGCTTCACGCTTGAAGCGTTCCAGAAATTGCGTATCCTCGGCCAGATGGCTGTGCAGCACCTTCACTGCCACATTGCGCTCAATTGTCGGCTGGCGCGCTTTGTATACATACGCCATGCCCCCTTGGCCTACCCGATCTAGCAATTTGTATTTTCCAAGTTGTCGGCCTGTTAGGTCCATTGCAAAATCCTTGAGATTGGAGATTGGAGATTGAAAAGCATAGAAAACTCTGATCTCCCTAAACACGGTCCAGCCGCTTCACAAACAGCAGCGCACCCAGGGCAAACAGCGCACCCAGCACCACCTGATATCCCCAAAAGCGCAGCAAATCCGTCTCTGAGTCACCGTAGGGCAAGAACAGGTCATCTGCCGGAACGGCCCGATTGGTGCAGGCGGGCGTGTCCGTCTCCACCAGTGCCAATGAGTTCGGGTTCAGCGAGCCTGTCGCCGGGTCGAGGGTCGCGTTGCTTGTGTCCAGCGCAAACTCATTGCCGCACACAATCGTCGCCTCTGCCTGCGCCAGAATGTCCACCGTGGTGCCCATTGCCAACGTTGCCCAGCGGGTGGCGGCAATGTAGCTTTGGAACTCAATCGGCTTGTCGCGCAGGTTATGAATGGCACCGCCAAAGATGTATTGGAAAAAGACGACGACAAGGACTAGGTAAACGGCCGTTGTTGAATCACGCGAAACGGCCGAAATAAACAGCCCCGTCGCCACCCCCACCATCACCGTTAGCCACAGCGTGACCAGCAGCTCCAAAAACCCTTTGAGCAGCACGCCATTCCCCGGCAGTTCCACCTGCAACGACAAAATCAGCAGGTAGAGCGCCACCTGCGCCAGGGCAAACAGGCCAAACACCAGCAACTTGCTGCCCAGGTACGGCAGCAGCCGCAAATTAACCATTCGCTCCCGCAGATAAACAGAACGCTCCTTCAACAGCTCCTGCGAGCCGCCAAATGCGCCCACAAGAAACGCCAGAATGCTCATGCCAAAGCCAAAAATCTGGGCACTGACGGCGGGCAGGTAGTTGCTACTGAGCGTTTCCGCCGCCTGCGCCGCATTATTCAGGATGGCCGGGTCGCCCACAAATTCAAACGTTTCCGAGGCGGAGCCTTGCAAAATGCCAACCAGCGGCATCACCAGCAGGGCCACAAAAAAGGCAATCGGGTCGCTCAGCGTCAGGCGGAACATGCGCTGCGACAGCGTTAGCAGTTGGCGCAGTGCCAACCCTGGCGCAAATCGCTTTTGGCGCGCTTGGCCGGCTGGCTGGGCAGGCTGCGTTTGCTGCCGCCCTATCACGTATTCCTGAAACGCTTCTGGCTTGTCTTGTGTAAACATTTGCCGCCAGGTGCTGCCATTGTGCTCAATCTTTTCGTAAATGTCGGCAAAATCGTCTACCAGGAAGAATTTCTGCGCCGCCTCAGGAGGACCAAAATAAACCAGCTGCCCCTGCGACAGCAATCCGACGTGGTCCACCTGCACAATATTGGCCGTGGCGTGGGTAATCAGCACGATGGTGCGCCCTTCGTCTGCCATGCGGCGTAGAGTGTACATCAGCTTCTTTTCCAAACCCGGATCAAGCCCGGAGCTAGGCTCATCGAGGAAGAACAGCTTGGGATCGGCAATGAGTTCAGCGGCGATGCTGACCCGCTTGCGCTGACCGCCGCTGAGCTTGTCGATGCGGGTGCGCCGAATGCGCTCGCTGTTCATTTCCACCGTTTGCAACGCCTGGGCGATGCGTTCGTCCCGCTCGTCAGCGGAGATGTCTGCTGGTAAGCGAAGTTTGGCAGCAAAGCGCAGCGCGTCTTCTACCTTCAACGTGGTGGGCAAAATATCGTATTGGGGCACGTAGCCGATTTGGTTGCGGAAGCTGTCGTAATTGGTATAGAGATCACGGCCGTTTACTAAAACCTGCCCCTCCGCCGGACGAAACCCATTTAGCGCGTCTAGCAGCGTGCTTTTGCCCGCACCGCTGCCGCCCACCAACGCCACAAACTCGCGTGGCATAACGGTCAGGCTAACATCATCCAAAATACGCAGCGGGCCGTTTTTGGTTTTGACATCCTTATGTACCCCCACCACATCCAGCCGGAATCCCTGGCTGTCGAACTGAGTGAGTGCTTCACCATCGAAAGTGAAGAGATGCGGGCCAATTTGCACCACGTCCCCGGCTTGCAGCCGCGCTTGTCGGGTAGGTGCATCGTTGACCCAGATGGCCTCGACGCCAGCGGCGGCGCGCAGCGAATGACGCCCCTCGCCAAACCGCTCCACGTAGGCGTGTACACGGGCAATGGTGGGTGACTCCAGCACGATGTCGCATTCTGGGGCGCGGCCAATGGTGAGCCGCTCCACTTGCAGCAGTTGGGTGCTGGTGATGCCAACACCAAAACCATCCAGCGGCGCATGGGCTTCGTTGGGATTGTGGAAGGTGAAGCCGACCGATTTACCAAAGCGCTCCTCGCCAATGCGCAGGATGTCGCCATCGTGGATGGGCGTGGGGACGTTGGGGCTGAGGCCGCGATTGTTGAGCCGGGTGCCGTTGGTGCTAGTCAAATCAACCACCACGTACCCTTGGGGCACGCGTCGCAAGGCAAAATGCTGCCCGGACACGAAGGACAAATTGGTTAAGGCCAGATCAGCGTCGGGGCTGCGGCCCACCAGGAAATCATCGCTGTTGAGCACGGCCGTTTTTTCTGCCTGCCCTAGTTGGTGAATGGTGAGGGAAACGGCCGTGGCCGTACCTAGTTTTTGGCTCCTCTGGCTATCTTCTTCTGGTTGAACTGTTACTGTGTGCATCTTTTTTTCTCCATGGTGGGCGGCTGCTTCTGTTTTTGGCAAACCGCCTTGCCATATAAAATCGGGTAACTGCGCCCGCGCCGCCTTGGCACCTGCGGCGATAATCTGCGGGATTTTATCTGTGTCAGTCAGGCCAACGTCTTCTGCGAACTGCACCGTCACCGGCAAAATTTCGGCGTGGTGTGCCGCGTGGTGGAAGGCAAAGTTGGCCTTCCGCAAATTGTTGATCTGAATGCGGGCCATCCGCGCTGCGTATTGGCCGATGGCGGTAACGGCCGTATCAAACGGATTCTCAAACCCCACCGCCACAATCAAATTGGCCCCTTCGCGCACGGCCACATCCACTGGCAGTGGATTAGTCGCCCCGCCGTCGATGAGGGAGCGAGCATTCACTTCCCACGGGGCAAACACAATGGGAATGCCAATGCTGGCCCGAATGCCGTCCACCAGCCGCCCGCTGCTAATCGTCACCGGTTCGCCGCTGTGCAAATCAGTTGCTGCCAGGAAAAGCGGTAGTTCCGTCTCGGCAAAAGTTGTATCGCCCAGCACATTTTCTAGCTGTTGCAGAATCAACCGATCGTCGATGAGGCCAAACCGTTCAGCCCGAAAGCCGAGCAGCCGGGGCAGCAGTGCCCGTCGGATCGAGGGGAAATGACGCTGTTGGGCCAATTCGGCCGTCCACAACTGCTGTGTTAAGGTCGCCGCTTCCTCCTGGCTGTAGCCCAGAGCGATGGCCGTGGCATACAGGCTGCCGCCGCTGCACCCCACCGTTAGGTCAATGGGGATGCCCGCCTCGCGCAGCACCTGCCACACCCCTAACGCAGCGGCGCATTTCAGCCCACCAGAGCCGATGACGAGGGCGGTGCGATTGGGGGATAGCTGGTTGTTCATGTCGTCACTCGTGTTTGGTAATCCGTAATCCGTTATCGGTAATCGATGAACGAATTACCGACGACCGTTCACCGATTACCGACTGCAAATAAGGTAGCTGCGCTGCCATTGCCTCTTCCCCGGCGGCAATGATGGCCGGGAATTTGGCGGTATCGAACAGGCGGATGCGCTGGCGAAATTGGGGCATCAGCAGCAAAAGTTCTGAATGATGGTTCAGGTTGTAAAAGGCGAGCCGCGCCTTCAACAGGCTATTGGACATGATGCTGCTGAGTTGAAAAGCGTAGCGCAGTGGCGAGTCCATATTTTGCTGGTAAGGTGTTTCAAAACCGAGAGCGATGATTACATCTGCGCCTTCGCGCATGGCCACATTGATCGGTAACGGGTCAGACAAGTAGCCATCTACCAGTAAACGGCCAGTTCGACCTCGCTCCGTGCAGGCGTTCACTTCCCAGGGTGCAAACACAAACGGAATCGCGATGCTGGCTCGAATGGCGTCGGTGAGACGGCCGTCTCGCAGCACCACTTGTTCCCCCGTGCCAAAATCCGTCGCAGTGATAAAGAGCGGCAGATGCGTCTGGGCAAAGGTATGTTGGCCAAAGGTCTCGTTCAGCCGCTGCAAAATGAGCTGGTCGTCGCGTAAGCCAAAACGGCCGTCGAAGCCCAATCGTTTAGGAAACAGCGCCTGCCACAACGCCCGGTTGTTACGCCGCCCGGTGAGTTCGCGGGTCCAAAGCTGCTGGGTGAGGCGTGTGGCCTCAGCAACAGACCAGCCCAAAGCGATAGCTGTCGCAAAAAGTGCGCCACCGGAACAGCCCACCACCAAATCCGGGACAATGCCTGCCTGCTGCAAAACGTGCTGTACGCCCAGTGCGGCGGCACATTTCACGCTGCCTGCGCCAACGACTAGCGCAATCTTTTTACGTCTCATTGTTTATCACCTGCGATTATTGGCTTACGCGCTGGGCAGTGGCCCTGGGAAAAAGCTGGCGGTGGCACTGACCACATTGGGATACACCTTAATGATGCTGTCTACCCCAGCCAAGTTCAGGACGTATTTCACGCGGCCACGGGCGTTGGCCAGACGTATGTCGCCGCCCTGCTGCCGCGATAGCTGCGCCGTTTGCACTAGCACTTTAATGCCTGCGCTGCTGAGAAAATCCACCTTTTTCAGGTCGATGACCAGACGGCCGTACCCATCATCCACCTGTCCCTGTACCGCCTGTAAAAACGAGGGTACGGTAGCTGCATCGAGACGGCCGTTCAGCGAAAATATGGCAATGTCGTTGTAATATCTTGTGCGAAGTTCCATGATAATCTACAAAACCATCACCACACGGGGTACAAAGCGGTGTCCTCCGCCTCATTGAGACGCATGTCCTGACCAGCCTCTGCTGGCTGATGAGTGAGCGGCTCGCCAAAAATCGAGCGTTCTAGCGCCGCCTCATCAAAATCGAACTGCACGCAACCTGCCAAAAAAAGCAGCAGCAAAATGAGCAGGATTGTTTTTTTGTTCATGTTTCACTCCAGAGATTGGTAATCGGTGAACAGTAATCGGTCATCCGTAAAAAGATCACCGATTACCGATAACGGATGACCGATTACCAATTACTCAGTTACCGTAATCGTCGCCGCCATGCCGCTGCCATCGGGCGAGCCGTGCAGGGTGCAGTAGTAAATGTAGGTGCCAGGGGCATCGAAGGTAAGCGTCACTTCCTCCCCTTCATCAAACAGGCCGGTGTCAAAACTGCCATCGGCGGCGGTGGCTGAGTGGCGTGGCCCGCTATCTTTGTTGACCCAGGTAACGGCCGTTCCTGCCTCTACCGTGATTTCATTGGGCACGTAAGCAAAGTTTGCCATCTCGATAACAACTGGGGCCGCCGCTGCGGGTGCTTCTGTGGGAACAGCTTCCACTGTAGGTGCTGCTTCTGTTGCTGCCGCTTCAGCCTCCGGGGCTTCTTCGGCTGGCGCAGCGGCCACATTTGCTCCCTCAGCGGCAAAGAACTCAAAGGAAGCCATGTTTTGCCCATGCACGTAAGCCGTGATAATGCCACCCTCGTCCGGGATGGGAGCGACGGCTCCATCGCCATTCGCATCAACCCCGTTCAAAGCGGCGTCTAGCAGGGCAGCCAGCTCTTCCGCGGCGGGCTGTGCTTCGGTGGCCGAATCTGAGGCGATGATGCGTAATGCTTCGCTAATGGCGTCGTCGAGGCGACTCAAGGCGTTGTCACTGCTGATGAGTACATGCCCGGCGTGCAGTTCCACTTCGGCCGTAACGCCATCCGCCGCCAAAGCCAGATTGGTGTGCTCTTTGGCTCCATTCAGGTAAGGGATTACGCCAAAGCCATCACCGGGATTTTGCGCCACGGTGTCCCCGTCCAAATCGCCAAAGTTAGGGCCTGCTTCACCATCCAAAATGTTGATGACGTGCTCCGCGTGCCGCTGGGCTTCGCGGATGTTGTCATTGGCCAGTTCATCCAGCAGGAAGCCAGTGTGTTCCATAGCATGATGGATTTGCCCCTGCGCCCCAATGAGGAACGCACTGCCATCGGGATTGCCCGCAAAGGCGGTGACGACGTGGCGGATGTGCAGCAGCGAGCCGGCAGGCACGGTGCCGTTGAGAGCAATCGTGCCAATTTCGCCATCGTCTACGTCATTTGGCTCTACGCTGATGAAGGCGCTGCTGTACGCTGCCAGCAGGTTTTGCTCAACACTGCCGCTGAACTGGACATTGCCGTCAGCGACCTCAAACGGACCCAGGTTGAGCGTGTTAAAGCTGTCATCAACAAGCCACAGCTCGTAATGGGTGCCTGCTGCAGGAGCGGTGATACCTTCCAGGAGCAACTGGAAGCTGCCTGCCGGGGCGCTGTCGCTGTCACGGAAGCGCAGGACGCCAAAACGTTGCGGGGCTGGCTCTGCTTCTACCACGGGAACGGCCGTTGCCGTTGGCGGTAGCGTGGGGTCAGCTGCTGCTGGCAGTTCGGTAGGAACGGCCGTTGGCTCGGTGGGTGGGGTTGTGGGATTGACGGCGGCTTCTTGAGGAACGGCTGTTGCCGTCACGTCTGGCTCATCACTCTCATCCGCACAGGCGGCAAAAGCGAAGAGAAGGATCAAAAATAAGAAAAACAACTTTTTACGAAACATGTTTACTCCTTAAATTCCGCCGGGGGCTAAAGCCCTCGGCTACTAGGGAAAGCCCTTTCAGGGCTAGAAATCAGCCTCAAAGAGGGGTTCATACATGGGCCCATACCGTTTTCGACTGGGCATCTAAATAACTGAATACTGAATACCGATTACGGTTCACCGACCACCGGGATGGCAGCCATGTACTGCGTGTGCTGGTAGGCGGTGAAGATGCCGCCTTCGGCCGGGGCGATTTCGCCATCGCCGTTGTTGTCTGCGCCGTTGAGCATCAGCGGGCTAAGCTGGGTGATGGTGTCTACGTAGGTGCCTATGTCGCCTACGCTGTCGGCGGCCAAAATTTGCAAGGCCGCTTCCTGAATTTGGGTGGCCCAGGCCAGGGCATTGTCGGTGGCTAAGACCACATGGGTGCTGTGAATCTGGATGGCGTTGGTGGCGTCAGGCGCGTTGGCGGCGGTAACGGCCGTTGCCTGCACCGCTGCCACGTAAGGCAAAATGCCAAAGCCATCCCCAGGATTTTGGACACCATGCACGCCGTCTAGGTCGCCAAAATAGTCCCCCTGCGCCCCGGAGAGCAGGTTGACGATATGTTCGGCGTGCCGCTGGGCATCGGCGATGCTGAGCAGGTCGTACGCCGTTTGCACAAATTCGGCGTGGCGCAGCAGCTCCTCCGCCTGCAACCGGGCACCGAGGCCGTAGGCTGCGGGCGCGTCGCCGCTCACCACGGTGATGGCGCGAATGTGGGATAACGCTTGCGGCAGTTGTTGGCCGCTGAAAACGGCCGTTCCCGGCGACGGATCGTCATCAAACTGTGGCTCCGTGGTGAGCTGAAAGCCATCGTACAGACCCAGCAGGTTGCGACCATTGGCATCGGTGAATTGGAGGGTGATACGGCCGTTGCCATCTGGCATCACCTGCCCCAATGAGAACGTGGTGTTGGTTTGGCTGTCGGTGAGCCACGCTTCGTAGGTCGCGCCAGCGGTTGGCGCAGGAATACCGTTCAGAAGCACCGCTACAGAATCGCTGGGCACTACGATGTCAAAAAAGGAAACCAGACCCACGACTGTTTGTTCTGGCGCAGCTGGTTCCAGCAGATCGACTGGGGGTGGTGGAACGGTTGGCGCAGGCGTTGCTGTGGGAGGTACGGGGTTTGGCGTGGGTGCCGCCGCGGCGATGGCCGCATTTTCGGCGTTATCTGCCAAAACGGTGACCGTGGTGGACATGCCACTGCCGTCTGGCGAGCCATGCAGCGTGCAGTAGATAAGATAGCTGCCCGGTTCGGAAAAAGTGGTGGCAAAACTTTCACCTTGGAAGAAGTTATCACTGGCTACGCTGCCATCTACAAAGGTGATGTTGTGCGGTGCGCCGTCCTGGTTTAGCCAAACCACCTCTGTCCCGGCGGTGACGGTGAGGTCGGCTGGGGTAAAAGCAAAGTTTTGCAGAAACGCTTCGCTGGTTGTGGGGTCAGCGGAATTATCTTGGGTTAAAGCGGTATCGGATTGGGTGGAAACGGCCGTTGCCGCCTCTGGCGTCTGCACATACCAAATAATGTAGGTGGCAACGCCCGCAATGAGTGCGGCCGTCCAAAAAACGAATGTGGCCCACATCCAGTAGCGCAAGCGGCCAATTTTGCGGGGCAAAATCTGGTGCCCAGCCAGCAAGCAATAGAAGGCCAGCCCTTCGGCGATTAAACCTAACCCAGCATGAAGTGCCACCACCAGATAGTAGGCATCGCCGGGGCGCTGGGGCAGCGTGCTAATCACACGCTGCCCCATAAAGGAAGTGATCATCACGGAGACAATCAGGAAGAGGTTCAAGATCACGACCGGGGTCTGAATCCAGTCGTGCAGCTTGTATTGACCACGTCGCTGGGCGATCACGCCGATGCAAAGTGCTATAAAAAGAGTGATTTCAGCCAGCAAGGTAAAATCGGTGATGAAGCTGGCGTTTGTGCCTAAAAAGCCTGATTGAAACATCATGTATTTCCTTGTTTTCGGTTGGCAATAACAGAAGCGTCGTGCATGGCGCACGTATAAATTTTGTCTGAAGAACGGTAATGGTGTCATCGCCGGTTTTGCTTGAACGAAGGCGCAATGTCAGTAACAGGATAGAGGGGATTTGTGGCTGACACACCCAGCCGACGTTAGCTATTCTGATGACAAAATGAGGGGGATTTACACTAACTTTTGTTAGGGGAGTATGCTTTTCTCTGGCTGGCTGCTGTTGCGTATTCTATAAAACCGTAACTTTTGATAGTTTGCTACACCATCGATAGACCAGAGGCAAAACCAACTTTTGCAGGCTGTAACCGGTGGTGCAGTGGTTTATGGTGATGGTTTGACAAGCAACTGTCGCCTGAGTGGATTTGAGCCACGGCCGTTTTCGGGCAGCGTGGCATGGGTGACAGTTTAGATGAAGAAACGAACTCTCATTTGGGGAACTTTGTTCCTCTTTCTTGCCCTACTATGTGCCTGTGCCCCAGAAAGCCAGGAACTGCAACTAGCTACAGTGGTGCCTACATTGAGTGTGCAGTCAACAGAAACGGCCGTTCCCACCATTATGACAGAAACGCCAAAAGAAACGGCCGTGCCGTCAACAGTCACACCCGCAACATCCCCAGTACCAACGCAAGACGCAGCGCCACCGCCCGCGAATCAGGAGCCAACCATCCTCACGCAAGACGCAACCAATGTGCGGCAGGGCCCCGGTTTAGCATACGCAGTAAGCCATGTGCTGGGCGCAGGCACCACTATGCCCATCCTAGGCCAAAACCTAGCTGGCGATTGGTGGGCTGTACCAGGCCCTGGCGACGGTCCCGGCCCAGTTGGTTGGGTATTTAGCGGCGTGGTTAGCGTTCAAGGGAATGTTGACAGCGTTCCCGTACTGCCAGCACTGCCCTTGGCAGACGTGCCAATCATGGGCAATAGCGGCCAACAAGCGGCCGATGTTTGCACTGTTTCCCATCCTGGCCCCGGCGATCTGGGGCCACTCTACGTCTATGCTGGCCCAGATGAACACGCCTTTGCTGTAGCTGCTCGCCTGGGCTTGGATCGTTGGGTCACCGTCATCGGGCGAGACAATGATTGGTATCACGTACAGGATGATGCTGAATTTACAGCCTGGGTACCAGTGGCTCACGTGGCCCACAACGGACTCTGCCAACCCGACGATGGTCCAGGCTCCATGCCGCTCGTTGAGTTTCCTGGCTCACCGCCAACCCATGTTTGCCTGGCCAATCGCCAGGGCCAGACCCCGCCGCCCGATATACATTTGGGGCCAGGCCGACAGTTTGCCCTGGTTGCGCGGCTGGGCAACTGGGCTGAGGTTTTGAAAACCGAGATTGGCTGGCACCAGATTACGCTTGGCCCAGGTGAGGTTGGCTGGGTAGATGGGGCGGACATTGAGCTAACTGGCCCTTGCACTGATCCAGAGCCAACACCAGTGCGCATACAGTTTGCCCCTGGCGAGACGTCGATCACGCTGGACAGCAACCTGGAACCTCCGCAGCGAGAATATTACGTTTTCCGCGCCCAAGCCGGGCAACGGGTCATCCTGGAGATGGTATCTGAGTCGAACCGGGGCAATTTTGCGGTAAGTGGCATGGACGATGGCCAACCATACAAGCGATTGGAGGATGAGCAGCCTAGCTGGAGTATCATCTTGCCTGCCACGCAGGATTATCTGCTCACGCTGGCGGCTCCACCCCACAGGATGGAGAATATCGGCCGCGGCCGGTGACGTTGGCCGCAGCAGCGGAAACAAACCTTCAGGAGGAACTGGCGGCTCTTTCGCCGGTGATGACGGAATTTGGGCAGGCCTTGCTGCTGCAGGATGTGGTGGACACCCCGCGTTGCCTCAAAAGAAAATGTTACCGAAGGGATAATTGGCAGCATTCAGATAGTTTCGATCATATGGCTTAGCGCTAAAAACAGCGATTATCATAATTCTTCTTCTGAAAATAATCCGCAGATTACACAGATTACGCAGATTTTTGTCCTCAATCTGCGAAATCTGTGGATTTTCATTCATGGTGTTGAGCCTACGCTCATGTCGTCTTCTTTGTTAATTGGTTAAGATGCGCCAGCCATTCTGCACGGCCGTTTCTCGCAAAACTTTATCAGGATGCACAGCAACGGCCGTTTCTGCCATCTGCAACATAGGAATATCCCGCACTGTGTCGCCATACGCCGCTACCAATCTGCCGGGCACATTCTGTAGCTGCGCTACCTTGGCTTTGCCTACATTTAATTGCCCAACGATCTCGCCTGTGAGACGGCCGTTCACCACCTCCAACGGCGTACCAATCGACTTGACCTGCAACTTGGCGGCAAACTGCTGCAAAATTGGCTCAAACATGCCAGATACGATGATCACGGAACGGCCGTTTTCTTTATGCACCTCTAATTCCTCAACCACCACATCCCGACGGTTTGGCCAAAAGGTGCGCTCCACCACCCAAGCGGCCGCTTCAGCAAACTGCGCTGGCGTGTACCCAGCAAACAGCCGCATCACATCTAGAATCCACCCTTCTTTGAAAGCACGTTCATCCCTCAAAATGCCTACGCGAAACGCAACTACCTTCAACAAATTCTTGCGAAAAAAACGTTGGAACTTGGCCCCCTCGCCGTGCGCTTGCAAATAATCGCGCATGCCCTCCCAGGCTACCCCTGCCGTAAGTGTGCCTTCCAAATCAAAAGCAACGATTTCTGTTTCCGCCATGCTTGAAACTCCACTGCACCTTAAAACGACGCCGATGTTTGATAACAAAAACCCGGTACTGTTGCGGCCTACTAAAAACAGTGTATTCTACCTCTATAGCCGCTAAACGATTGGTTTTTCTTATCTGACAAATAGAGAGTTTAATTTGTGACATTCATCACAAATAAACCTGAAAGAACACAATCGGCAAGAAACCAAACCCAGCTAACATTTAGGCAATCCAACTAAAAAATAGGGGCAAAATGCCGCTTTTTTGCATGAGCTCCCTCGGCTCGATACTGTTACGAACCGTAGATCAGTAAATTCGGTCATCTTCGAGCAGTATCTGCTCGTTTTCAAATTATATCTGCGCTTAGCGTTCAGAACGAAAATCGCCACAGAACCTACTGAGCCAATCTCCAGCCCCAACAATTTCTAGGGGGCCTGTGGCCAATCAAAAAGGAGTGTGCATGTTAGCGAATCCCAAGCAAATCAATCCGCCCTCGGACGACAAGCGTTGGCGCTTTGTCCAGGCAACCATGCGCCGCAACGGGTTTCGGCGCAGTGCCCTCATCGAAACACTACACAGTGTCCAAGAGTCGTTTGGCTTTTTAGATGAGGTGTCGCTGCAATACGTGGCTTCTTCATTGCGCGTGCCGTTAAGCCAAGTGTATGGTGTATCTACGTTTTACCATCTATTTAGCCTGAAGCCAGCAGGCAAACATAGCTGTGTTGTCTGCACAGGTACCGCCTGCTACATCAAAGGCGGTCCTAAATTGCTCGCTCAGATTGAAGAAAGTTACGACATCAAGCCAGGTGAAACGACCAGTGACGAGGAACTCTCACTGCTAACAGCCCGTTGCGTTGGCGCATGTGGATTGGCTCCTGTGGCTGTGTTCGACGGTGAAGTATTAGGTAACCTGACGCCGACCAGAACGTTGGAAACCCTGCGGAGGTGGGCAAACGATGATGTATGAACGCTTTGAGAAGATAAAAGAAAAAGAACAGGCAACCGCAGCCAAAGCCGACCACACGATTCAGGTGTGTGTGGCAGCCAGTTGCCTCTCTGCCCAAAGTGACAAAGTGTTGGAATCGGTGCAAGCCGAGATTAAAACCGAGAAACATAAAGGGTGCCAGGCTAAAGGCGTGGGTTGTATGGGGCTTTGCTCACGTGGCCCATTGGTAAATGTTCTGCATAAGGATGAAGCCTTAGGCGAAACATTGTACCAAGATGTGACGCCAGCCGATGCACCGGCTTTGGTAGCAGCCACGTGCGCAGGTGAACGGCTCAAAGAGCGTGTTTGCCCTACAGATGTTCCCTTCTTTCAACGACAAACGAAAATTGTGCTGGAAAACAGCGGCCGTATCGACCCTGAACGTATCGAGGAATATGTGGCGGCTGGTGGGTATGAAGCCTTGGTAACGGCCGTTAACGAAATGGCTCCTAGTGATGTCATTGACGAAGTGCTGCGCAGCGGCCTGCGCGGACGCGGCGGCGGGGGTTATCCAACTGGCCTTAAATGGACCACAGTTGCCAAAGCCGACGCAGATCAGCGCAAATATGTCATCTGCAATGCAGACGAAGGTGACCCTGGTGCCTTCATGGACCGCTCTGTGCTAGAAAGCGATCCTCACCGCATCTTGGAAGGAATGGTGCTGGCTGGCTACGCCATTGGCGCGCGCAAAGGGTATATTTACGTGCGCGGCGAGTATCCGCTCGCTGTGGCCCGCCTAAAGAAAGCAATCAACCAGGCGCGGCGGCTAGGCGTATTGGGTGATGGTATTTGCGGCACTACTTTCAATTTCCAAATTGAGATTCGCCTGGGGGCAGGGGCGTTCGTTTGCGGTGAAGAAACCGCACTCATTGCCTCAGTAGAAGGCAAGCGGGGTCAACCTCGCCCTCGCCCACCCTACCCTGCTGAGTTCGGTTTGTGGGGCGAGCCAACACTCATCAACAATGTGGAAACATTTGCCAACGTGCCGGCCATCATTCGCAATGGTGGCGACTGGTATGCAGGCATTGGCACAGACAAAAGCAAGGGAACTAAGGTGTTTGCGCTGGCAGGCAGCATTGTCAACACGGGTCTCATTGAGGTACCGATGGGTATTCCCCTGAAAGAAATTGTGTTTGAAATTGGCGGCGGTATCCCCGGCGGGCATCAAGTAAAAGCTGTGCAAACCGGCGGCCCATCGGGCGGCTGCATTCCAGCAGAATATTTTGACACCCCAGTCGATTACGAATCGCTCGTAAAACTTGGCTCCATTATGGGATCAGGCGGCATGATCGTGATGGATGAGACATCCAACATGGTGGATGTAGCGCGCTACTTCATGGAGTTTTGCAAAACGGAATCGTGTGGCAAATGTGTGCCTTGCCGCGTTGGCACGGTGCAAATGTATGATTTGCTCGACAAGATCTATCGTGGTGAGGCAACCAGCCACGACCTGGAGCTGCTAGAAAATCTATGTAAGATGGTGCGCGAGATGAGCTTGTGTGGTTTAGGCCAAACGGCACCAAACCCTGTGAACAGTACACTGCACTACTTCCGCAATGAGTACACTGATCTGCTACGCGACAAGAATGAACTGGAAACGGCCGTTTCTACCCCTGAGGTGCAACCATGAGACGATCCCGCATCATAACCCTTAAGATTAATGGGCAAGATATTGGTGCCCACGAAGACGAAACCATCCTGGAATTGGCTCGCGAAAACGGAATCGACATTCCCACCCTTTGCTACCTGGAAGGTGTGTCGGCATACGGTGGCTGCCGACTATGCATGGTCGAAATTCAAGGCTCCAATCGCCTCTTCCCTGCCTGTACCACCTACCCCGACGAAGGGATGGAAATCATTACCAACTCTGATCGGTTAAAATCGTATCGGAAACAAACTGTGGAATTGCTCTTTTCAGAACGCAACCATATTTGCGCCGTCTGCGTTTCTAACGGCAACTGCGAACTGCAGGATAAAGCGTATGAATTGGGTATGACCCATGTTAGTGTTCCTTACCTAAACCCCAACTTGCCAGTTGATGCCAGCCATCCTTACTTTGGTCTGGATCACAATCGGTGCATCCTGTGTACCCGCTGCGTGCGTGTATGCGACGAGATTGAAGGTGCCCACACCTGGGACCTGATGGGACGTGGTGCCGATGCTCGCATCGTGGCCGATTTGAACCAGCCTTGGGGTGAGGCCCAAAGCTGCACCAGCTGCGGCAAATGTGTGCGCGTTTGCCCCACCGGAGCACTTTTCGACAAAGGTACCTCGGTAGCCGAGATGAGCAAGAAGCATGAGTTTCTGCCATACCTGCGCCTGATGCGTGAAGGACGAAACGGAGGTGAACAATGAGCAAAGCAAAGATGGCTACCGTCTGGCTAGATGGCTGTTCTGGGTGCCACATGTCATTCCTGGACATTGACGAACGGCTTATCACTGTCGGCAAACTGGCTGATTTGTTATATAGCCCGTTGGTAGATACAAAAGAATTCCCTGAAATGGCGGACGTAACGTTGGTTGAAGGTGCGGTGAGCAGCGAAGAAGATTTTGAAAAAATCCAGAAGGTGCGAGCACACACCAAAATTTTGGTGGCACTAGGCGACTGTGCTGTTACCGCAAACGTGCCAGGCATGCGGAATCCGTTTAAGCCGGAAGCCTTGCTAGACCGTGCCTACCTGGAAAATGCGGATGAGAACCAGCACATCCCTGTAAAGGTCATTCCACCGCTGCGGAAAATGTCGGTACCGATTCACCAAGTCGTAGATGTGGATGTGTTTGTGCCAGGCTGTCCGCCCTCGGCCGACACGATTTTCTACGTGGTTACAGAACTATTGGCAGGTCGCACGCCTGATTTAACAGGCAAGACGCGGTTTGGTGCGTAAATTTGTATAATTGGGTGATTATGTTTACCAATTAGCTAATTGCCCAACTATTCATCACAGGATAAGTTTCTATGAGTAAAACAATCACAATTGACCCTGTAACTCGTATTGAGGGGCATAGCAAGATCACAATTCAACTGGGCGATGATGGGAAGGTGGCAGATGCGCGGTTCCATGTCACGCAGTTTCGTGGATTCGAGAAGATGACAGAAGGACGGCCATTTTACGAAATGCCCGCGCTTACTGCCAGAATTTGTGGCATTTGCCCCGTCAGTCACCTGATGGCTTCGGCCAAAGCGGGGGATGCTTTGTTGGCGGTTCAAATTCCAGAAACGGCCGCAAACCTGCGTCGGATCATGAATTTGGCACAGATCATCCAATCGCATGCATTGAGCTTTTTCCATCTTTCCTCCCCAGACTTTGTCATGGGCTTCGATGCGAACCCTGTGGAACGCAACATTTTCGGCGTGTTGCAAAAGCAACCAGACCTGGCTAAAGACGGCATTGCCCTGCGCAAATTTGGGCAATCGATCATTGAGCTATTGGGCGGCAAGCGCATTCATCCTGCCTGGGTCGTACCGGGTGGCGTCAGCGCACCGCTGACGGAAGATCACCACAGCAGCATTATGGCCCTCGTTCCAGACGCTTTGGAAAGAATTCAGCGAACCCTGATTTGGTACAAGGACATTTTTGGCAATTTTGATCCTGAAATTCGTAGTTTTGCTAATTTCCCCACCCTTTTCATGGGATTGGTTGGCCCAGATGGCGAATTAGCCATGTATGATGGCAAACTGCGTATTGTGGATGCAGTCGGAAACGTTGTGGCTGATCAGCTAGACCCAACCAACTATGCCGATTTTATCTCTGAAGCCGTTGAGCCAGACTCATACCTGAAATCGCCATATTATAAACCGATGGGCTATCCAGACGGCATATATCGGGTAGGGCCATTAGCGCGGATGAACATCATCTCTCGCTGTGGCACACCCCTCGCCGACCAGGAATGGGCAGAGTTCCGCATGCTCCAGCGTGGCGCGGTATTGAGTTCCTTTCAATACCATTATGCCCGTCTAGTGGAAATTCTATACTGTATTGAGCGCATTGAGCAGCTGCTAAATGATCCTGCCATCTTGAGTCAGCACGTTCGGGCCCATGCTGAACCGAATGCCTTTGAGGGTATCGGTACCTCTGAGGCCCCGCGTGGCACGCTCATGCATCATTACAAAATTGATCAAAACGGTTTGATTACCTGGGTAAACCTTATTATTGCCACTGGGCACAACAATCTGGCAATGAACAAGGGGGTGCTTCAAGTGGCCCGCCAATTTATTCGCTCTACAAAAATCGAAGAGCCGATGTTGAACAGAGTCGAAGCGGTGATTCGCACCTTTGATCCCTGTTTGAGCTGCTCTACGCACGCCGCCGGACAATATCCGCTAGACGTGCAGTTGCTAGCTCCAGATGGAGAGCTGCTTGACGCGGTGAAGCGCGGTTAATGGAAACAAAGTAGAGGTTAGGCAGGTAGTGAGCATATTTGCCGAAAGTGGCAATGACGAAGCGACCTTCCTAACCTTGTTTGAATTATGCAAAAAACAGTTGTCATTGGTATCGGGAATCCCCTGCGCGGAGATGATGGTGTGGGCTGGGCAGTGATTGAAGCGTTACGTGAAGAGGCGGTGGACAATATTACGGCCGTTTCTATTCACCAGCTGTTGCCGGAGTTAATCGACCAGTTTCGTGAGGAGGCGCAAGTCATTTTCGTCGATGCCAGTATAGGTGGAGAGCCAGGGGACGTTACAGTAACGGCCGTTGACCCGAAGATGGATGAATCTATGGCCAGCCATCATCTCGATCCGGGCGTGTTGGTGGCACTTGGGATAAAGCTGTATGGCTGTATGCCTCCAGCACACCTTGTCGCAATTGCTGGATATGATTTTGGTTACCATGAAAGGTTATCTGAGCCGGTGGCGCAGGCCGTTGCAACCGCCGTTTGCCAAATTAAACAGCTCGCTGGCATTCCAATAGTAGCACCTTAATCAAGAATATATTAGGCGGGAAACAAGGAAGAAATTGGTGTGAGAAACGGCCGTGTCGCTTTGATTAATTTGTTACCAAAATGGGTGAAATTTTTTGACAGTTTCCTCAACATTTGATATTATCTTCGTCGCTCAACAAGGGGGCGTGGTGTAGTGGTTAACACGCTGGCCTGTCAAGCCAGAGATCGCGGGTTCGATCCCCGTCGCTCCCGTGGGAGTATAATGGGTCAACTTCATGGTAAGTTGGCTCATTTGTTTTATGGTTAAGAACCAGATGGTAGTTTGAACGCAAGGTCAAAGCCACAATCTTGTCATCCTCCACATAAGCACGCTCGACAATTAAGTTTACTAACTCGTGACGACCTTCTTCATCACCTTCTAGTCGCTCCCAATGTGTCTTGAAATTCTCCAGCATATCGGCAGCCTGTTCCAACTCATTGGCGGGAACTGGATTTAACTGTTCCATTTCCATTTGAAGTTTAATCCGCTGTTCCATATATTCTTGTTCGTCAGTGATAAACCCGTTATCCCATCGCTTATCCATTCTTTTGATGATGTCGGCAATCTCTTGAAGTCGTTCTTCCAACCCTTTTTCACCCAACAACTCCCCCATTGCCTTTGTAATTCCCTTACGCCAATTAGCAGGCGGTTTTAGGCTCATTAATATGGCTACAATTTGTTGGTCAAGGATTTCTACAGGAAATCCTTTTTGCTCGCATTGATGCCCAATGTCAGACGCACGGCAACGATAGTATCGGTGTGCACCACCCCACTGCGCCTGTCCGCGCATTTTACCGAAATAGCGAAATGTCTTTCCTTCGGGTGGATTGCTGCAGCAGCGATAGCAATAAGCAATATTCCGCAATAAATAGGGGTTGTACCGTTTTGTGGCTTGACGGTGAGAGCGTCTACTAGCCCGAACTTCCATGCAAGCATCAAAAAGTGCTTGGCTGATTACGGCTTCATGTTGACCGTCAAACCATTGAACAGGTTCATCGAAGGAGCGAGAGCCATCTGATTTGCGCTTGTATTTTTGATATTTGATTTTTCCCAAATATGTTTGGTTCTGGAGAATGCTTCGGACAGTATCTTTTGAAAACGGCCGTCCTGTTTTGCTTTGGTAGCTATTTTCATTAAGCAAGTGGGCGATATCCTTATCACTGTATTTGCCAGTTGCATAGCTTTCAAATGCCAGAATAAGTCCAGGGAGTTCGTTTGGGTCTGGAATCAAGACCTTGTCTTTATTCTTTTTCATGCCAAATGGAGCGCGATTGTTGTGTATCCCTTGATGCGTACGCTCTTTTTTACCCTTTGCTGTTTCCGCTGCAAGATTCTGGCTGTACCAATCGGCAACAGATTCCATAATTCCCTCAATAAGTGCACCCATTGGCCCATCGCTATCTTCCGAAGGTTCACTCACAGAAAAAACCTTGATGCCATAATCATGACGTAGCAAGGATTTAATGGCTAGGGCATCGGTTCGGTTACGGGCAAAACGGTCAAATTTATGAACGATAACTGCGTCAAATTTGCCTTTTCGTCCGTCCCGACGCATCCGCTTAAATTCGGGTCGATTGGCTGTACGTCCTGACTGCCCTTCATCTATATAGACATGAGAGAGAATACCGCCATTTGCGATTACCCAAGCCTCGATAGCCCTTCTTTGAGCATCAATTGAGTAATTTCCGATTTGCTCCTCTGAGCTGATACGAATATAAGCTGCAAAACGCATTTTCTTCTTCCTTTTCCGTTTAGGTTTTTTATTGACTTTATTCGGATTCAGCCGTGAGCCGATTATTGGATGCTCGGCAAAGATGTCTGCATTGGGCGCAACAAAAAACCTCGGAACTGGTAAATGGTTAGATGAATTTGGATGGTTGCCAACATTCATACACCCCTTTCTGAGCAAAAATGCTCGACGATAAATTGATACGGGACAATCAAAAGGCAACAAAAAAGCCGCTTCCCAAAACTGAGAAACGGCCGTTGCGACAAAACTGATAATCTATCAAGCTACCTGTAATCGATAGTCATTGATAAAATGTTTGCAGCCCGACACCTGCTAACTCAGGTTTTGGGTTAGACATGGGTTTGGTGTTGACGCACCAAGCCCATGTTGCTTTATAAAGCTATTTGATTATATTTATTATAGACCGTTATCGGTCTATTTGTCAATCTTAATCTGGAGTTACATCGTCTCGATAGACCCCACGCCTCTGACGGCTCGTAATGTACTCTTCTACGTTGTCACGAGTAGTTAACCAGATGCCACCTATCTTTTGAGCTTTGAGGCGTTTTCGGAGAGCAAGATGTCGTAAATAGTCATGAGAAAAACCATAAATACTTGCCGCATCTGCTAATGAAATTAGCTGATTTTTATCATTGGTTTCTTTTGCCATAGTAACATTATAGTAGGACAGAAAGCGTAAACAAAGAAAGCGCACATCATCTAGGGGTGTCCGCACGGCGAGGAGGCCGCACAGGGGAGCCTGCGAGGCAATTACCTCCACTATTCGACAACTTCTACCTCACTTTCTTAAGCCAATTCATGCTACTATTTTTTAGACAGGAGTTGGGAGCCAAAGACCAGAGTTGTTCTACAAACCAAATAGCAGCAGAGACCCCATATTTTTTGGGAAATTTGGCTGCGTCTAAATGAAAAGGAGCGTGAGAGATGTGTCTATTTGAGCAAATTCCTATTCCCATTTTGTGCGTGACAATGGTTGAGTTGCAAGCCATTACCGAAACACAGAATCAACCACCATTGACGACGGTGCAAATTGAACAAGTCGTCAATCGGCTACGCAAGACGCTACAAAGTAATTGCTTGTGGCAAGAACAGATAAAAAAATGTATTGAGGAAGTTGTCATAGAAAATTCCTATGAGCGATGGTTGCAGGAAGTCGGCAACAGTTTATGGGAAAAGGCAAATTTAAGTGTCGCAGAGGTTAACGTCCCAATAGCAGATTTATATGCCTTGTTTATCAACGGAACTGCACCAGAACAAGCTGCAACGGCCGTTTTGATGGAGGCTTGCTATGAACAATCATAAGGAACCTCTGTTTCCGCTGGGTCAGACCGTTTCTACCATCGGTGCGTTAGAGGCTTTGGCTGAAGCTGGACAAGCACCTGAACAGTTTTTGCAGCGTCATCAAATGGGCGATTGGGGTGACATGGTAGAAGCTGACAAAGAACAAAACGACCTTGCTGTTCAAGAAGGACTACGAACCTTTTCGGCTTATAAGTTGGCAACAGGGGTTGAAATTTGGGTGATTACCGAATGGAACAGAAGCGCGACAACGATTTTGTTACCGTCAGAGTATTGAAAAAAGGCAGAGGATAGTTAAACGCCAAATATGCGTCCTATCTTCTGCCTATTATTGTTGTATCAGCCAGTTTTTTCTATGTATTCAACCGTCGAGGCTTGGCTTGCTGACAGGCTCGTTGCCACTGATAGCGTATCTCCTTTTCCTCAATCGTAAAATGATTGCAGGCTGCCAAAATCTCTGACAACAATGTTTCTTGTGATTTGTACCCTCCATTTACTAAACCCGCCATCTTGAGCAAACTGTGCCAGAAGGAATTGCCTGGAATAAAGATATTGGTGTCTGCTGGCAAATCCCGAATCTTGCTTAACTCAGCAGAAACGGCCGTTTCTGCCCAACGTTGGTTCCGCTCTCTTTTATTCATCTCAACCTCCAAACGGGATGGATTTATGCTTTACATTCACTATACAGAGTAGGCAAATGATATGGAATCAAATCTGGTAACAGGGTTAAACATTGAACCTGCGAGAACTCGTTTGCTATCATTTAAATAAGTCGTTTTATGAGCAGTCTAAGTCCACTAAACAACACAGCCTTTCTACAGCAAATAATCATCGCTGTATTGGGCTGGTCATGAATTGAGTACCTGGCTATTGGTTTGAGATTAGCCCGTAAGCTGTTGCGGGGGATGGCTGATGAGGGCATGTATGAGGTTTTGGAATATGAAACGACGTTGGAATTAAAGAACAAGGTGGGGAATAAGGCCGTTTTCAGCAAACGTCAAAAGGTGAAGTATCTGCAAAATAATATTATTGCCTATCAAGATCAGGCATGGGGTGATGGAGACATCTTGCTAGATTACAGTTGTTCCCCAGGTATCGAGGCTGACCGTTACCGACCCGACCAAAAGACCTATATCTTAATTTCTCTACGTGAGGAGAAACAAAAAGGGGACATGGATGAGTTTCATATTGAGTGGGGTGTCAAAGATGGGTTCCTACGCAGTGATGAACAATGGGGTGCCACAATTAGCCACCGTACTCATTTCTTGAAATCACAAGTCATTTTCCCGAAGTCCCGCCCACCGATTCAGGCTTGGGCTGTTGAGCAACTGACGAACAAGAAACATTTATTAGACCAAACAACGACACAACTTCCTGACGGCCGCTGGCTGGTGCAGTGGGAAACGAAAAGACCACGATTACACGAGAACTATGTCATCAAGTGGGAATGGTAATGGAAAAACGACAGACCCGCGTCGTCTGCCGTTTCTCTCAACTACCTAACTTCTATGTGCCAGAACCACCAGACATGCGATGCGCTCCTTTTGCATATGCAATAAACAAATGCGGCCGCAATCGGTAAACGATAAAGCTGACTATGGAATTGGGTAAAGAAGTCGGACTGAATTATATGCGATAACTCATATTTTGTGCAAAATTTTTTAATCTACTGGTCAGGTTCGGTTTTTGGCTTCGGACCTGGCCGCACATCGCGGGCAAGATATTCTCTGACTGCCTCTCTAGTTGTTACCCAATTTCGTCCAATTTTTACTCCCCAAAGGTCACCTTCTCGAATCAAATGGGAAAGATGTCCATGGGATAGCCCGCTTAGTTCAGCAGCTTCTCGCAGAGGGATTAGTTCATTCAGCTTTGGCTGATTATCATTTCCCTCATTTTTGCTGCTTCCCATGAGGCGATCAGAGATTCAAAATGTTAATCTTGTTGATTTCTACCTCCATGATAATTTTGGGCGATTATATAAGGCAAACAACCGATAAGCTAATGACCAAAATACCGTAACCGCGTTTCCTGCTTTTTTGACAAAGGTCATTCATTCATGCTAAGATGGCTATTAATATGTACAGATTTAACGCCAAGAACAACGCCATAAACCAAGAGGTGGAAATCATGAAAACTGTGTCGATAAGTGAAGCGCGGAACCAACTCAGTGCGTTTATCAAGCGGGCAACACAAGATAAAGATGATGTCGTCATCCAGAATCGAGGACGGCCAGAAGCCGTTATCATCCCCTATACGGACTATGAGATATTACAAGAGGCGCGTGAAAACGAACGCCGCAAAAAAGCTATCCAAGCCCTACAGCAAATTGCCGAGGAAGTAGGCAGCCGTAATCGTTCCCTATCTGAACAAGAAACTGAGAAGCTAGCAGATGAGATTACACGAGAAGCTGTAGATAGATTGGTGCAAAAGGGTAACGTTCGTTTTCAAGAGTAGAATATGCGCGTATTTGTTGACACCAATATCTTCATTGCCTATTTGCTCAGTCCTAGAAAGGATAGCTTAGTTAAACTGCTGTTGGATAAGGTCGCTGTTGGGGAAGTTACTTTGCTGGTTTCGCGGGAGCTGCTGGAAGAAATTGAGGCCACGGTTCAAAGAAAACCGAAATTGATAAAGATTGTTACCAAATCACGCTTGTCTGAATTTATCCAGTTGTTGTTAGATGTCTCCGAAGAAATCCCCCTTATTACACAGCCTATCCCTAAAATTACCAGAGACCCGAAAGATGATTATTTGATTGCCTATGCCGTGTTGGGACAAGCAGATTACCTTGTGAGCGGTGATAACGATTTGCTTGTCCTAAAAGAAATTCAAAGTGTGAAAATGTTGGATTCAGCCGCATTTAGAAGGCTCATTTCTTAGCCTTATTCTTTGATGTTTTTGTTGCCAAAAACAATCGGCAAAAGAATCAAAGCCGATGCCGGCGCATCAAGATTCTGACGAATAATTTGATTGTTGCTCATAGTATCTTTGCAAAGCAGAACGAACGGAGCATCTGGCCGGAAGCGGAGCGGACACTTAGCCCGGCTCGTGAGCGGATGCCGGACGCACGCATGTGCTTTCTGAGCGCAGCGAAGAAGATGCACAAATGCGTTGTCTCGGGCAGGAGCGGAATAACGAGCCAATAAGGGCTATGTGTGCAGCGGAGATGGAGGTACGGGATGCGTAGTGGATTATGCTGGTAGAGACGCTTTTAAAAATGTTACTGGCTCATTGGGATTTTATGGAATTAACTTTTTGGAAGATCATGCTTTGTTGTAGACTCAATGGATGATATTCGTTCCTCATGGTTTGAAACTTGACTGGCAAGTAAAGTACGCTCTTGCCTATATTCTTTTACTTCAACGATCCATTCGTCCATCATTTCATAGAATTCATCTTTAGTCGGCAAGAACGCAATTTTCTCCTTGAGTGGCACTATTCGTTTGTCTAATTCAAATTCCATTAACTGCCTTATGGCTTTCAAATCCTCACTGGTTAACGACATAAAACGATTAAATCATGGTTCGAGTTTCAATTCAAGGAGAATCTAAAGGGACAGGCGCATTTAACAAAGCCGCCTCAGCCGCTTGTATGGGTGTTGACCCGACAATATATTGGGAGTGGCTCATGGGTCGAAAGTGTGCAGAGTGACCAAAGCTGAGATGAAATCCGGTGAGATACGCTTCACATTCCGCCTGAATTCACATATCGCAATGTAACCGCTCAAGTTTTTCTTATGCACACCTTTGAACATCCTTAAAAAGTTACGCACATCCGTCCACATGCCTTCGGCCGTGTTGACATGCACTTCGCGAATCCCGTCACCATCGTCATCACGCGCCCACTCCTTGTCGCCATGAGAGACGGTGGCATGTGGGCGAATCACATGATTGTAGCTTTGGTATTCGTCTGTATACAGTTGAGACCCAGCTAGCGTAAAGCGATGCACGTGGTCAACCAGGGTCTCACCTTTTGTATCTTTAACAACACGCAAGCGAACTTGTCCAGATTGACGCCCCACTGTGCCCACAACAGGCGGTCGGTCATTGGCATACGTGCCACGCCCTCGCCGTTTGTTGGCGCGACGACGGGGCGGGTCAGCTGAGTCGAAATGCTCACACCCTTTTTTCCCCCGCATTCTGAAACATTTCATCGGTTTCAGTTTCATCATCCAGGAGCGGGGTTTCTGGTTGGAGCTGTTCCGCGTTCGCTTGCAGGTCATGACGCAACCTCAAAACCGTTGGGTAGTTGATGCCCAATTCGGCTGACAAGATTGTCGCAGGTTCTCCTTTGAGGACACCGCGAACGAGCAACAAGACTTGCATTGGAGTCAAATGATGTTGTTGGAAAACGGTTCCCGTATACAAGTTGTAAGCGGCTTGACACTGTTGGCAACGGTAAACGGTCAGTTGACTGCGCTTTGTCGTTCGGAACTTGCGGGCTTGGTCTACGCCGACTTGACAGACCGGACACCCAAAGCCATTGGGATGGAAATGTTCAATGATCCATTGTGTACAGTTTTCTTTGTCGAGTAAATCGGTGATTGGGAATTCCATGATTCCCAATTTTACCCGATTCGCACACTTTTAATAGTTGAGCCATTAATTATTAGAGAACTAGTGCTTTGTAAACAAAGTATATTTAGAAATATAAGGCGTTAACAAATTACTGAACGTTAACAATTGGATAAAGTCGCTTCAGTTTAATGCGAGCATCAGTGCAAGTAAATTGCCAATCAACACCCACTTGGCGTTTATTGCGTTGTGTTTCCCAAGCTGCTACTTGGTTGCGAACTTCGTCAATATCCACCTTCCGTCGCTTCAATGCCTGACGACGTAAAACAGATAATTCACATTCAGCAATATTGAGCCAACTGCCATGCTCTGGTGTGTAATGCCATTCAAGTTTGTCCGCAATCCGGCGTGCTTCTGCTGGTTCATACCGTTCATATAAAGAAGCGATATGGTGAATGTTCAAGTTATCCACAACCAAGACAATCGTCTCTGCATCAGGATAAACCTCGTCGACTAATGATTTCAACACCTGTGCAAATTCAATCTTGCGGCGTTGTGGATAAATCCATGTTTTGCGAAATCCGGCTAATGGTTCGACGGCCAGAAAAAGGGAACACTTCCCATGTCGTTGGTACTCATAGTCTTCTCGAACGGGTTGTCCTGGTTGCAGCGGAATTTCACCTCTTGGTGTTGACCGCAACGCTTTTTGAATTTCATCCAGGCAAACCATCGGCCGTTTCGGGTCGTAGGGTCGTTCATAAACGGAGAGGACATCTTCCATTTTGGCGACAAAGCGTGCCCCAGGTTTGGGCAGACACCACGATTTTACTTGCCAAGGCTTGAGTTCATTTTTTTTAGCTTATTTCCTATGGCGGTGTGACTAATCTCATCAACCACCTCTAGTTTTACCAGCCCATCAGCCAATAATCTCAGTGTCCACCGGTCATACCCCTCTGGTGGTTCGCTGCATGTCAAGGCAATCAGTTGTGCTTCTACATCTCCAGTCATTTTTGTCACCGGCCGCCCTGATCGTGGTTGGTCGTACAACGCTCTGTCCACACCACTTTCAAAGTAACGTCGTTTGATTTGGCTGACAGTAACATTGGATAGCATGGTTGCTTCTGCGACTTGAGCCAAGGTTCTCTTCTCCCCTTCGCTGCGGTTGAGTAGAAGCAACACCCTTGCCCGACTGATCACCCTTGCTTTGTGTTCACCCGACTTTATCAATTGTTCAAGTTCAGTTTTTTCATTTTGTGGAAGTTTTATATGTTTTGCCATTCCACAAGTTTATTCGATAACTATGTTTACTAACAAATTTGCTTTACAGAGCACTAGCGCATCCTTCAGAATTTGTAACTTTCAAACTGACCTCTATTTGAGTTAAATTGCTAGGTACAATTAATCTTGGAGAAAACGTATCCGTTTCGAGAAGAATAGGTGGATCAGATTGCCAGTCAAAGGTCCAGCCAAAAACATTATTATCTATTTCTGGAACAAGAAAAACAGTGTCGCCAGGACTTGGATTATCTACGCTCCGAATCGGAGCTGAAATTAAACAACCATTGTTCGTTGGCGTATCACTAAAATTTAACACAAATGCATTTGTAAGAGTCAGACCATCAACAAGCATTGTCACAACAATTCTGTCAAATGTAAGTGATGAGGACGATAAAAAATAATCAGCTTCCCATCTTTTTGACGTTTGAATCTCTCCCACATCTGACTGCCAAATACTTTCCACACTGCTATCGTTATAAAGAAACTGCTGACAAGAAGCAGATAATTCATTTGGGCCCCATTCCATAGATAAATTAAATTCCTGCCAACTACTGGGGATGAGGGCGGTATCGCCCTCGCTCAGTACGTATTCCACTACATCACCTGAGTTTGTGATATGTAATTCTGGCACGGCTGTTTGTATGCAAGCTAATTTCTCCTCTTCTATCAACCTACTACTTGAAATAAAGTAGCTCACGAAAAGGATTCCCACTACACTGACAATTCCCCAAACAATAACCCTTCGATTATTACTGTAGCTTTTTTTGTATCTAGTTTGACAATGTTAAATTAGGCTCGTGAGAGCCAATATCAGTAAAATTTGAAAATGGAAAAGAAAAAACTTCACGGTTAGCCCAGTGGGGGCTAAATGAAGCAGCTATCGATAAATTGGGTGAGCGGCTTGACCAGTATCATGAACGTTATCGTTATTGGATGAAAACCAAGACACGCGATACCAGTGAATATGGCTATCATTACCTGAGTGGCTTGTTACGAATGGAGAGCAACCGGCATATCAACGGGATTGCCCGTGTAGCGGGAATCCCCGAACAAAATCTGCAACAATTCATCGCCGATTCACCTTGGGCCGGGAACGATTTGATCGCCGTCCTGCAACAAGATATCAGCAGTTTGCCCCACTACCAGCAAGGCAGTGTCCTCATTGCTGATGAAAGTGCAGAGGAGAAGGCCGGTGATGGCAGCACCGGCAGCAGTCGGCAGCACAATGGTCGCCTGGGAAAAGTTGACATGAGTCAGGTGGGTGTGTTTTTGGCCTTGGCCAAAGATGGCTACCGCACCTGGATTGATGGCGAACTGTACTTGCCAGAAAAATGGTTCACCCCGGCCTATGCGCGGCGACGCAACAAGCTAGCCATCCCCGCTGACCGGGAATTTCAGACCAAGATCGAACTGGTACTGGTCATGGTCAAGCGGGTCCTGGCCAATGGCGTCGCCTTTGACGCCTTTGACTGCGACAGCTTGTATGGCCGCAGCCACTGGTTGCGGGCTGAATTAGACCAGCTGTCCATCCAATACTTTGCCGATATTCCCTGCAACTTGTCGCTTTATCTGGAGAAACCTCAGGTCATCCGGGAACCAAAGCGCAAGCATGTCCAAATTACTGTGTTAGGCAGTCAGACCACACCTGAACAACTGGCATCGGCGTTCTCATTCACCGCCATCACCCTTCGTCCACATGAACGGGGCCATCTCACTGCCCAATTTGCCCGGCAACGGGTGTGGACCGTCAGTGAAGAGGGAAGTTGCCGCCAGGAATGGCTGCTGATCCGCCGCGCCAACGGTAAAGTTACTTATTCACTGAGCAATGCCCCGGCTGATATTCCTCTGGAGACAATGGCCCGGCACAAGTCGCATCGCTACTTCATCGAACGGGCCCATCAGGACGCCAAATCGGAGTTGGGGTGGGATGAATTTCAGGCCCAGAAGTACCCTGCCTGGGTTCACCATCTCGCCTTGACCATCATGGCCAGTGCCTTCATCACCGAAACCTTGCTCGAGTGGACGGAGGCATATCCTCGTGACCCGGCTTTGTTGGCTGCCTACGAAACGGATACTTTGCCCAATTTATCGATTGTTAACGTTCGTACCTTGCTACGAGCCGCGTTGCCGTTGCCGCAGTTGTCGTCACGCCAGGCGGCTGAATTGGTTGTCAAACACTTGGATAATCGTACTCGCTCACGAAAGTCACGGCTTAGAAAGGCTCGTGGCCCGTGAATCTAACATTGTCAAACTAGTAAGCAATGTGCTAAAAGCCAGCTTGAAAAAATCATCTCTATTTTTACGCTGGTTATTATCCTTCAATCTAACTGACTGCCGATAGAGGGCTACAAGGTTATTGGGTTGCACCCTGAGCGGAATTGTTTCTGGTGTATATCCGTAACCATCTAAGCTGTTGAGTACCATTTGCCTGAGTGGGGTAGATGCTAGCTCCTCAAGTCGCTTAAGATCATTGTCCCGATCATATTCCAACCTAAGACGTTCTTTGACAACCTCCCAAGCCAAGTGAGCAAGATTGTTATTTGGCCCATCTGGTTCAGCTTTTTCAATATGCGTATTTAGGAAATTCAAAACATTCTCTTGGTCTTCTTCATTTCGGCGTGCCAAAAAACTATTTCGCAATACTCGAAGCACATTTTCATCAAATCGTATTCCACTTACATTATTCCTTGTAAATGGCAAAGACCATAATCGTTCAATTCTTGAAGCAGGAATTTGCGCATGAAACTTTTCTCGCAATTGTTGAGCCAGAGCAGGTGTTACCGGTTGAATCATGGCGCAGTCGGCTGCCCAAAGATAAGCATCTCCCAGAAACTGTTGCAGGTAAGTTGTCAAATTGGTGTCGGTCAATAATGGCTGAGGTTGCCAGTTGGCAGCATCAAAGCTGTAATCAGCCATTGTGCCCCGTTCAGTCAAGAAGCGATGCAAAACCTGCATCAGACCTGTTGTTGTAGCTGGGTATATTGGTAGTTTGTATTGAGTAGAAAGCGCGGTAGATTCGTCCCAGAAGCGTATGTCGCGCAGCTCCATCCAGGCAGCCATTGGCCAGCGGGCTAAAGCTTCTAAAGCAAAGCCCTGGTCTTCTCCATAAAATGTTTTGCCATCAGTAAAAAGCAGCAGCAATATCCCACGCCGCTCATCTTCAAAATCTTCTAAATGGTAGCTACTGCCGTCATCGGTCGTAAATGTATTTGGGGCCCCGGCAAAAGTGCCATAAATGACAGGGATGCCACGTCGGCGCATACCTGCAGCCAACTCTTCAGGTATGCGGTTCCACTCGGTGGCTTCCGCATAGAGGTCTTCCAAAATCAACATGGAACGAATCTCATGTCGCCGCTGAAAAACTAAATCTGGGAGTCCCCCCTGCTGTAGGGTGGCGTTAATTGAAGCGGGCACATCGAGATTACGGCCGTGCCATCGCGTCTGGAAATACCCCATAGTATCAGCCAGATAATCCAGCGTTTCATCGTCCAACCAGGGCGGCGGTTCCCCACCAATGCTGCCTAAGGGGAAGTGCCGAGGACCATTTTCGTCCCAAATTGGTACTTCATCTTTTGGAACAAAGTATTTGCGCCACAGGTAAAATCCGCATAACAGCGTGGCGGACAAGAAAAATCCAGCTAAACCGAAGTATGTTTGCCATCGAGGCCTTTCATTAGGGAGAGAATCTTCCAGAATAGCTGGTGGAGGAAGATCCTGTTCGATAATTGGCTCAAAACCACGGCCAAGTAGAGGCATGCGCTCTTCATAGCTTACCTCCTCGTAAGCAAAAACTATCTCTGCAGCGTGATCGCCTTCGATCTCCGAAAGAAACCTTGCTGTTACAAGTCTGCTTTCCCCAGGGGACAAAGGCGTCGTTAAATCACACTCCCACTCAAAAAATGCAGGATTCGCACCTTCAAGACGCACATCCATAACAACAGGTCGTCGACCTGTGTTCGTTATCAAGAAATCGCGTTCTACAATTTGGCCTATTTCATGCGGCCCAAAATTAAGCTCTTCATATTCAAGTTCCAGGCGATGTGACGGGGGTGTAAAAGCAAAGATGAGGGATCCAAGCATGAGACAACTCAATATCAGGTAACCAAGAAAATCCCACCGGATTTTCTTTTTCGGTTGAGCAGGTCTTTTTGAAGATGGGCTACGTAATGAGGAGTCTTGTTTTGTAACCGTTGGCCGTGGTATGTTTCCTAAATTCTTTAAATCGGCAAGGGCTTTGTCTACTTCAATATCAGCAAAACGTTCTTCAGCACCAGCGGGCAGCTGCAAGAACTGATCAAAGCGGCAGTTAAACCGAAGCTGCTGTTCTTCATCTTTAACTAACAAGGCGGATAGGGCATCACGCAGTTGGAGAATCGTCCAGTTGCTTTCACGGGCCAGTAGTCGCTCGATCCGCTCGTAATCGCGTACCGTCAGGCGAATACCATCGGTTTCTAAGGAATCCAAGAATGGCTGTAGAGGAAAATGATCAAACTGAATTTGAGGCATGATGGCAAGAATTATTTTTGCTGCAAATCTGTAGTTGACTCTTTTTAGCTTGACTGGCCAATAAGATGATTTTTAGGATAGCATATCACCCAGCTCGATCCAAGTATCAATTTTTGCGTTCAGGATTTCCGATTCTTTGCCCTGAACGCGCCAAGCTGGCACTTAGCTAGACGGTAAACCTGGATAATTGCCCCCATCATAATTAGTCAGCGTGAATAATACTTTGAGCAGTTGTCCAGGCGTGTCGGGCAAAACACGGAAGTCGAGATTACGATAAACGTCTTGCTCTTCTTCGGAAATATCACCCCCTGCCAGCCAAACGAGCCCTTCAGCTGATCCGGGCTGACAATGCTGGTAGGCTGACATGAGCTCATCTTCAGAGGGGCAAAGCATCAGGAGAAAGCTACCTTGTTGTACATCTGTGCCTAATTGCTGCCAAAAACGAGAAACCCTTTCAACTGTTTCAGCTAGGCGATGATCATATTCAGTTATCGGCAATTTATTGGGTTCTTGCTCCAATGAATCGAGGGACCCATATAATTTGTGAATAGGTGTTGTTTCTCTCTCAACGTTCTCACTTACTGCCTCAATTCTCACATCGAATTTGCTTTGCCTATCTTGAAGAGCTTGTTCCATATATGCATGTTGATTCGTGGTATATATAGTTTTCCAAGGTAGCTTTGCAGCGGTTTGATACATAGACGGCCGTTTTGACGGGTCAAAATAATCGATTTGCTTCTGGATCAATCGCTTACGGCTGTCCGTCCGATTGATGTAAAAAGCAAACAGTTTAGTCGGCTTGTCGCTGCTAGAGGCAGAAATGTTTACTTCTTTCATTAGTTGCAGTGCCAGTTCCTGAATGTTGGGCCAATCGGCGTTACGGGGAACGGCCGATCCAATAAACAAAACCACATTATCTTTGGCTACATTTTCGGCCAAAAAGCGCTGCTGGGCGGTGGCCAGCATGAGCGCTGGGGCAAAAAAGCTGCTGTCTTCGGCAAAAGAGGCCTGGCTAACCGGCACCGGTTCGCGGTACATATCCACAACGCGATTGTCAGACGGCCGTCCCGCCAGCATATCCAGCTCCTCACACAGCATCACCGCAGAATGCATCGCTTGCAACTTGCGATTTTCCGATATGTGCCGCAGCCGCACCACGTTCAGCGTACCCATAAGCTGGCTGAGCAAATACTCCTTCCGAACTTCGGCCTGCCGCGTGTTGAAGCCGCTGGCATACCGGTGAGCCAACTGCCGCAGGGCAAATACCACTTCGGCCGCCTTACGTGCATCTTTAGAAAATGAGGGCGGTAAAATAGGGGGCTGATTTTGCCGGTCTGCCTCTAACAGCGCTTCTTCAAAATGTATAAAGTCGGCTAGACTCAGCAAGGACATCAACCGATATTTCACGTCTGTTTCCAAAATGACAAAATCACGCAAACTGTGGCTTTTATAGGTGCGGTAAAAATCGATCAGCCAACATTTACCAGAATCACTGACCATAATATTGCGCCCTGTCAAATCGCCATGGGTAATACAAGTATGAACTTGCATAACACACTCTTGTTTATGCTTTTGCAACCAAGCAACAGGATTTAACACTTTATCTAAAGCGGATGTCAGCTGAATAAATTCATTGTCAGATTTGAAATCTGGTAGAACTGTCTGAATTCGCCCAACGAGCTTTTTCTGATCTAAATGAAAAGCATCATAGTAAAAGGCAGGCACATCAGCCAAAATACGTTCCGGGTTGGCAAACCAGTGACGGAACGTTTGATCAAATAATTCGCGCAGGCTAGCAATAATCTGTGTAGACTCGCTTCTTTGATAATATTCATCAAACTCTCGGAAGGCGACGTCTGTGCTTTCGCCAAAAGTATACAGCACCATCCCCAAGTGGCGCGAGTAGAGAATGTCGGCTTGGGTAACAGCGTTAGCGGTCAGAAATTGTTTGACATTGGCTTCGTAATGGCGTTGTTCGGTTTGCACCTTGTCTTTTCGGCCGATTTTAGCCACGTAAGAACGCCCCAGTCCACCAGTCCAGGTTGGCTGGATGCGCACGACTGCTGCGCCGGTTAGACTTGGCTTGAGCTTACTTACATACAGACTACGGGCATCGAAAAAGAGCTTGCCAAAGAGATCGTGTACTTGCGGCAGCAGAAGCTTGGTAGACGGCCGTTCCTCCATTGACCAGTTTACATCCTCCGCCACATCTTCCAGCACGTTCAGCGAATTACTCACGTATTCCAGCTCAAAATTGATTTTGATTTTTTCTTTCTCTAATTCTTCGACGGTATATAGCAACTTTCTTAAATAACCAGCCTCTTTCAGAATAAACCGGTCTGGGTTAAATATAAATAACCAAGCTGAAAAAGAAACAGCTGTACATAAAATCGTTGTTAAATTAAGTTGCATTTTATCGACATCTTGCAGGAGTTGTAGGCCACCTTGATCATTTGGATCGTCATCTACTAATCGACTCCCAGTAATCATCAAATGAAAATGGTCTGTTTCCAGAGCTGTTTTTGCTTCAGGATAAGAGGTCGCCAAACGCACATCGTATGATTCTTCTTTGAGCCATCGCATCATGGGATCGTAGGCATTTTCGTCATCTTCTACGAGCAAAATCCGAAGTCTCTTGGATGCCCCTCCCCTTTTGCTCTTAACTTCATTTGCTTTATTTAGCTCTTCCTCCACATCATTAGGTGGTTCAACGAAACCTTGATTCAGAAAGAGAGCTAAATGACTCCAATAAGGCTCAGAATAAGAAGTAGCGAGATGGTTACGGCATTGCCAAACAGCCTCTTCTAAAGGTAACCGGTCACTTAGTAAAACTTTGTAAAGGGTTCGTAGAAATTCGATGGCTGGTCTATCTGGCAAAACAAACTGCTCAACAAGAACGGCTGGAAGGCCTGCCTGAACAAATTGAGAAGCTATTGGGGCTAGGCTTTCTTGTCGGGTACCTATTGGACTCAAGATTATGAACTGTACAGAAAGCGTTTCTAAAACCTGCACAATATTACTTGTGGAGATCACCTCGCTATTACCTGATTCATTCTCAAATATGATTGCTTCCTTGCTATCTTGACTGGTAGGCAAAATGAAATGAATGATATCTGGTTCAAATGTTTTGGCGGTAGCCATTAGCTTTTGCAGGGTAGCGTGACGAATAAATCTTACACTTATTTGTTTTGCTAAAACGCCTTCATTTGTACCTTCCCGAATCTTTTTCTCAAGCATATTCAAGTCAACCAATTGTTGGTCACCTGGGGTGGAGATTGCTATCAGGATACGTACCTGCGGTGGAATGACTGGGTTGCCTCGAAAATTGCCATGATAGGTAACACTGCGCTCTAAAAGCACAGGCATTTCACTGTTATCCAACGCAAATGCCCCATTATTGTAAAATAATTCCCAAGGGTAAGAATGTAACTTGTTGTCTGCAATTCTTAATCTTATCCTGACACCTTGTTTACTATTGACTGTTGCATATTGCTGAACTTGCCTCAAAATTTGCTCAATTTTTTCGGGACATAAGAACTCATACACTTTTTTACTTAAAAGCGCTGCCGATTCTGTTTCTGAAGACAGCTTGTTCAGCGAATCAGTTATTCCCCGACTTTGTCCTAGTATCGTTTCTATATATCGCCATTTTGCTGATGTAGTCTGAATTTTATTTTCAGCAGACCTTGCCCGTATCGGATAACGACCATCCTTTGAGATTTCTCCTATCCATATATCCAGATTTTCATAACGATCACCAAGTGTAATGATTTTAGCTTCGATATCAGACAGCCACTTCCGAACGGGTGGGCGCATTTGTGTGGTAAGCAAAAAACGCGTTCCAGAGACTTGGTCCATCATCCTGAAAATGATATCCAAGATAGTAACCCCTCCAGAATTCTGAATCGCCGCATCCAAATCATCCACAAGAAAGATGATTGAGCCAGGATAAATCAGTTCGTCAATTTCGGTAAAAGGTTTGATGAGCAATTGGGTGACCAGTTCATCCAGTTCATAAGCTTCATGGTTGTCGATGATGGGTTGCAGATAGGCAAAGTGACTATCGCGACTGGCCCATTGAGTAGCAATGGTTAAAATGAAGCTTCGTGGATGGAGTGTTTCTGGACGTGACGGCTGACAAAAATACACGGCGCTAGTGCTGATTGGTGCCAGGGCATGCAAGTTGTTGGGAGGCTGGCTATCACCTCTAAAATATCGTGCTAGTAGGGAGGCTAATGTTGTTTTTCCGCTGCTTCTTTCTCCAGTAATTACCATTACACGGTCTGCATCAGTGGTGTTGAGCCAATCAGAAACGGCCGTTAATGTCGCCAAATGATAGTTTTCGGTAACACCTTGCAATTGCCAATTAATTATCTCGGCAACATCTTGAATTCGTGGCTGTCCTATTAGAGCATCGTCTCTCAATGAGACAGTGACTTGCCTGGAAAAACCGCTTGCTGCATGGTTAACTTGGAACTGAATAGAAGAATCTGCATTGACTGAAACAATAGCTTCGATTTCGATTTCACCGGAATAAACATCTGGATCATCAATTACGACTTCTGCAAGCAGCAAATTGTCACGCCCAAAAACCATTTCACCCTGAAATAGTTGGACGGCAACAAAACCTAACCCGAGATGATATGCTTGCCGGGTAGCAAAAAGGGTAAACGGTTCGCTTTTAACAGGTAACACCTCTCCCTTCTCCAAAACAGTCGTTACACCAGAACCGGCCAAAGCAACGCCCAAAGAAATCGGTAATGTGCGCGGTACTGGTTCATTTGCCGTGCGGCGGCGGACAATCGTGTTAGAAAACAGGCTAGGCGCTGCAAATGCCAATGGATTGTCATCCCGGAGCAAAGCGCGACGGCCGTTTTGTATTGCTTCATCCAAGGGAATTCCTTGAGCAAAAGCGGGAAATACGGTGTGGATGAATCTCGCTACGATCGCACTTTCAACGGGAAATTGCCAGCAAACTACATTAGCTGTGTGTTTTTCCACCAAGACGGCAGCTACATCTTTCATCCCTTTCAGCATTTGGGGTTGAGCGGATTCATCGCTCTGCAAAATTACAAGTGTTGGATCGTACTGGTTTATTTCCGAGGCAAGTTCCTTACCATCCAGCCAAAGATATGTGGAATCTTGCTTCTTCCCCTCGCGGGCAGGTATAAGAGCGATTTCTCCAGTCGTTTCAAACTGTTGGGCATGGATAATCAAATGGACAACGTGTGGTTGCTGAGCCATCAGGCTCGCAAATTGCTCGTTAGTCGGTTTAATAAGTAATGGTAACAAGGTGAAATTAGCCGGAGCCCGATTAGCAAGAATTTCATAAGCTTCCCAAATTGAATCATAAAGAAGTGGAGAATCATCGTGTGCCTGAGGACCAACGATTAGTGCAATGCGTATAGGTTCGCCGTTTGGCAAGAAATATGTTTCAGGTATTGTTTCGGATGGTAACCGATTAAGCATCAATTCTGGTGCGGCAGCTAACCAGTTTGTACCAAAGCCTGTTCCCTCTGGCAAACACAGCAATTCCCAAGGTAACAAGGTAACATCTTGCAAAAAATTATTGTCAATTTCTAATTCAATACGGACAAACGCATTTTCGTTTATTGCTTTTTCAAGAAAAATCAGAAAATCTACTCGCAATGTGTCATCAAAAAGGATATTAAAGAGTTGCTTACCCAATGAACGAAGTTGCTCAAGATTACTGTGGCCACTTTCAACATTATTAAGCATTTCTGTAAATATCATCGCAGAGGTCGGCGCATAATTTTCGACGATATCGGTAATGTCTGTCCAATCAACCGAGGGTTTGCTACGGTGACATGCTTGGAGAAGTTCGTCAAGCATGTCACGCCGATGAAAATGTCGTATTAAGTCACGAATGAGGGAGGACTTGGTTCGAAAAGTTAAAAATTGGTCAAGCTCTAGACCAAGGTCAGAGATCAACTCGTTTACTTCGTCTCGTGAAAAGTTTTCAATTAATCTATGTTCCAATTCTTTTCGGTCAATTGTATATGATTCTGGTACCTCAATTTCAATATTTTCCTCGGGTAAGGCAAGCTGCCCCATTTGTATAGATAAAGTAGTTCCACTAGGGTCAATTTGCTCAACGACAACAGTCGTCTCATCTTCTAACTTTATTCGATAGGTATAAGTTTTATCTTCTTGTTGTGACAATAGTTGGGCAACTTCAGATCGAACAGGCAAAGGAACAGAGCCAATGTGAAGTTCTCGGCTAGGACCAAGCAACCGACGAAGTTGACGGATGGCCTCTTGCTGGTAACCACGGTCAAATTTTGCAAGCCCTTCACCGAAAGTTTGTAAACGGTCGAAGTTAACCAATGTGTCTACCTTCGTGGGCACCCAATCCAGATTAAGCGGTTCGCTGAAGATTTCGAGCAGGTCTGCCAAACGCATTGTCTCGGCTTCATCAGGCTGTTGACTGTACTGCCCAGCCAAATTCTCTAGCAGGCGGTCTGGCTCCGTATACGCCTGGGCGGCCCAAACCTGGGCCTGCGCAAATTGTCGTAGGCTGGGAATGTCGCTTTGAATATATTGGCTGGCGTAATGCTGGATAAATTGGCCGAGACGCAAAATATACTCAGGTCCAAACCGCTCATCCTCGGCCATCCCGTTGAGAAGTTCCTGGCGAACGGCCGTTTCCATCACATAGGTTTCATGCCGAATTTCCCGACAAAGGGACGATAATATAAGGTCAGCGACGGTGACCCACTGCATGTTCAGCGGTTGGCCTTTTGCATCTGAGCGAAAATTAGCCCAAATCAGATAAAGCAAATCGGGGGTAAGCGCCAATGGCAAGGCTGCATGGTAGGCCATCTCTAGATGCCCGTGTACCGTACCAAAACGGTTGATGAAGCGATCTATGGGATTGTCATTCAAACCGAATAAATCATCCATTTGGCCATCTAATCAAGCCCGCCAACATCATCCCATTTGCTGGCTCACTTGAAATCCTATCGCGACAAATCTCTCCAACGCTCAAACCTTGCCCTTCAAGCCGTCAATGGCCCGGTATAAGCCATCGCGCTCCATGCTGACCATTGGCACCAACTCAGCAATGGCCGTGGCGCTGTTTTCAAATTTCTCTACCAAGTTCAACGCTTCCAGCCGATCCCCGTCCCAACGCTCTTCGGGCATTGGGTTAAGCCAGATGATGTTTTTTACACCCAGGCTGCGCAGCTGGTACAAAAACAGGTGCGTGGCTTCGATGCGGTTTTCATCCCAGCTACTGCGAGCCGCACCGCCATCGCTAAAAACAAGAACGCTGGTGTACGCCAAATCAAACTCATGCAGGATTTCGCTGATGGTACGGCCGTACAACCCTTGAGGATGCCTGGTTACGGTATGTTCGCGATACAGGTCATTAGTGAGGCGATTGTCACGAACGGCCGCAAAATCTGCCATAGACAACGCACCGCCCACAGCCCACTTTGCCGTCATTCCCTTTAATGAAACCAGCGTTCCCATCCAGGATTTCACAGACAACCACATTCGGGTCAAAGATGTTATAGATACCGTACAGGCCATCCCCAACCGGGGCACTTGCCTCTACGACGCCACCTTTGATGCCATCCAACGGCTAGAGGCGCAAATCAGCAGCCCGCAAGAACGCCGAGCCATCATTCTTTTTACCGATGGCCAGGACCAGCTAACCGTGGGCAGCGATGAGCCTTGCAGCACCCACACTTACAGCGAAGTTATTACGGCCGCACGGCCGTCTGCCAATATCTCTGTCATCACCCCCATCCACACCATCGGCATCTACAATCAATCAGAAGCAGAGTTAAATGTGGGCGAACTTCGCAATATGGCCGCCGAAACCGGTGCCTTTTCGGCCATCGGCAACCAATCTAACCTGAATAATTTGTTCCAGGAAATTATTGCTGGCCTAAACAGCCAACTATTGGCCAGTGGGCAAGTTTTCCCACAGCAAGGTGACAACCAGGCCGTACTTACTATTAAATTACGCAACGTAGACACACCCATTAGCGCAACCTTCAACTTCTTCTCGAACAAAAATTACGACCTGCCACCCCCACCAGTGGCCACGGCAATCTCCAATTTTCAATATAATGCCGCCGCCAACACCTACACCCTCTCATTAAGCGTCGGCAGCTCCGAAACCGTGCGCCAGCTCATCATCAACGTTTGGGACGTGCGTGGTGGAACTCAGGTTTCCAGCGACCAAATCTTTGAAAACCCCAATGGAACGCTGGTGGTAGAAATTGATGGTAGCAATCTTGAGGCTGGGCGAGCCTACAGCATTCATGTACAAGCCATCAACCAGGAAGAATTTCTTATTTTGGATGAAGAGGGCAACACGCTGTTAACCGAGCGCGAATTTACCCACGATCCCCCTCTCTCGGTGGAATTCACGATTCAGGCCGTGACCCCGGATTTTGAAAATGGCTTCTTCTTCATTGATTTGGACGTGCCCGAGGCCGGACGTGTGCAAACCTATGAAGGATTTATTGTTGATGACAGCACAGGCAGCAAAATCCATGATTTTGGCCCTACCCTCTTTACAGGCGACCGCATTCAGGAGCAGTTGCCAGATGCCATCCGATTGGCAGAGGAGCCAAGTAGCTACCGGGTAACCGTTTATTTGCTCACGGCCGATCAGCAGCGGTCTGAATTCACCTACGAAGATTTTAAACCCATTCCCCCCGAACCACCCGGGTTTTTCACCAGAGTGTTTGCAGCCCTTTCAGCCAATCCCCTTTACCTGGGAATCATTGCGCTCATTGTTTTGGGCGTGGGTGGCGTGTTGGCTTTGCGAGGCAGAAAAAAGAAGGAGCAAGAGCCAGTTATTGTACGGCCGCCTGTAGATAAATCTATTGTGTTGCCAGCGGGTCTGCATGATCAAGAGATGTTATTGGGACGGCAAAATGTATCTCCAGATGAAGAAGAGTTCCTGACGCCCCCACCCCCTAAACCTGATTCAACTGGCTCACAGGCAAAGTTACACCTAAAAGTGGTACAAACCAATGGCGCAACGCTAGAAAAAACCGTAGACAGCTTTCCATTTGTCATCGGGCGCGAAGGGAGCAATCTCGATATTAGTGGCGATCAGCGCATCTCGCGGAAGCATGTGCAGTTTACGCGGCAGGCAAGTGGCTTTTTTGTAACCGATCTTGGCGGGGTTAACGGGACATTTTTGGAAGACCAAAAATTGCCTCCCAATACCCCCATCCCATTGGGTCAGAACAAGATCGTGCGCCTTTCTTCTCAAACCCATATTGAAGTTGAACCAGTGGCTTAATGGATAATCTTGTTGGGCAGCAAATAGATCAATATTTAATTGAGCGTCATCTGGCCAGAGGGGGCATGGCCAATGTTTATTTAGCGCAAGATGTTTACTTGCAGCGGCCGGTGGCCATAAAGATTATGCTGTCTGGCCTGATCCATGATAAAGAGTTGATTGCCCGGTTCCAGCGTGAAGCCCAGGCCATTGCCAAACTCAATCACCCCAACATCATCCAAATTTACACCACGGGTCTTACAGAAACCGGGTTGCCTTACCTGGCCATGCAATACATTCCTGGCGGTTCGTTGCAGGAGGAGATGACCCATTCGGCAGATGGTGGACAGCGGCTTTCTACGCAGCGGGTGTTGGCCCTGGCTGGGCAGGTGGCCGACGCCCTGCGAGCCGCCCACAAAGCGGGGATTGTCCATCGAGATTTGAAGCCGAGTAATATTTTGCTGCGAGAGGACGGCACGGCCGTTGTCACAGATTTAGGCATTGCCGCCGTGCAGGAAGCCTCGGCCCGCCTCACGCGCACTGGGCATGTAATGGGCACACCTTACTATATGTCGCCAGAACAGGCGATGGGCAGATCGGTAGACGGCCGTACCGATATTTATGCCCTCGGCGTGATTCTGTACGAGATGTTGAGCGGCACGGTACCGTTTAAGGCCGATAGCCCCCTGGCAATTTTGAGCCAACACCTGTACGAACCGCCTCCGCCCCTGATTGAACGTCGCCACGATCTGAGCGTTACCACCCACCAAACCATTGAAATGTGCCTGCAAAAAGAGCCAGAAAAACGGTTTCAAACGGCCGAACAACTTCGCGCAGCACTTAACCAGGCACTGCAAGCCGAAACCAACCCGCGCATAGAGGCAACCGAACTTTTGGCAACGCCCCAGCGCCAGCCAGCCGTGGCTCCGCCAACGCCTACCCCCGCGACGCAACCTGCGGCCACACCAAAAAAGCAGCGACCCCGCTGGCTGCCCTATGCTGCTGGCGGCGCGGTGGTGGTTGCCCTGATTGCGACGGCCATTTTATTCTGGCCAGACGCGGACGACCCATCTACCCCAACTGCAGAACCGCCACCGGCCGTTGCCGACGCCACTGACCCCGCTGAGTTAGCCATCACCACCTTCCCCACAGCAACCCTGCCCCCCGAACCCACCGAGACAGTTGCGCCTACCGAAACGGCCGTTCCGACCAGCACCCACACCCCGCTCCCCACCAACACGCCATTGCCAACGCCCATTCCACCCATTGTGTCGGCCAACGTCAACGCCCCCTTCTTCAACTTTGCCCCCACCATTGACGGCAACCTGGACGAATGGCTTGGCGTCACGCCCGTGCTGGCCGCACACCGCACCTTTGAAGACGCAAGCTGGGACGGCAGCGAGGATTTAACCGCCGCCTGGCAGCTCGCCTGGGATGGCAACAATCTCTATCTGGCGGTTACCGTTACCGATGATATTCACGCCCAAAGCCAAAGTGCCCACCTCATTTTTCAGGGCGACAGCGTAGACATGCAGCTAGACACCAACCGCCAGGGCGACCTGAGCAACAGCTTGAACAGCGATGATTTTCAGATTACATTCTCGCCCGGTGATTTTAATGCACTGCCACCCTCTGTTTGGCGCTGGACAGCCACCAGCGGCGGCACCATTGTAGACGCGCCCGATCATGCCATTATTGTGCAGTCCAGACGTACCGAATCGGGTTATGTTGTAGAAGCGGCCGTTCCCTGGCGCGACCTAAACGTAACCCCCAGCACCGGGCTGGTGTTGGGTGCCTCCTTTAACGCCACGGATAATGATCAGGTGGGAACGGCCGTGCAAGAGCTATTTTATTCTCATGTTGCCAGTCGTACTTTACTCAGCCCCAATACCTGGGGAACTTTGACGCTCACATCAGGAAACTAATATGTCAGACCCACAGCCATTTGTTGGGCAGCAGCTAGACCAATTTCAAATTCAAAAGCATATTGCCAGAGGCGGCATGGCCGACGTGTACCTGGGGTATGATATTGATTTGGAGCGACCCGTAGCGCTCAAGATCATGCTGCCCATGCTGGCCATTGATGACCAATTCGTCGCCCGTTTTCGCCGCGAAGCGCAAACGGCCGCCCAGCTAGAGCATCCCAACATTGTGCGCGTGTATGCTATTGGCGCAGCCCCCACCGGGCAGCCCTACATTGCCATGCAGTTTGTGGATGGCGGCGACCTACAGCAAGTAATTCAGGAATCTAAAGCCAAGAAGCAGCCGCTAACGGCCGTACAAACCCTAACCACCCTCCGCCCCATGGCCGATGCGCTTATCGTTGCCCACGCCGCCGCCGTCATTCACCGCGATCTTAAGCCCAGCAATATTTTGCTGCGCCCCGACGGCACGCCCATCATGGTAGATTTAGGCATTGCGGCCGTACAAACCGGTGCCAAACTTACCAACACCGGCACCCTCATCGGCACCCCAGCTTATATGTCCCCGGAGCAGGCGCGGGGGTTGCCCGTGGACGGCCGTTCCGACCTGTACTCGCTTGGCGTCATTTTGTATGAGATGTTGACGGGAAGACGGCCGTTTGAAGCCGATGACCCCCTGGCAATCCTGCACAAACACGTCTACGAAGAGCCTGTGCCTATCCAGCAGTTGCGGCCAGACATTGCCCCAGAAACGGCCAAACTGGTACACCGCTGCCTGCAAAAAGAGCCTGGTAAGCGGCCAGCCAACGCCGCCGAACTGCTGGGCGGCATTGAGTACGCCTTGGAAGCAGAAAGCGGCCAGCCCGCCTCCCTCAGCATCCCTCATCCCCAGCCAGAGCCAGAGGCCACCCCTTCTAATTGGCGTTCTTTTTGGCTGGGGTTCGGTGCCGTGGTTGTCGTCATGCTAATCGCTGTTGGGGTATTCTTTTTGATTAACAATCCCATCACCATCACCGGGGCAGAAGCTAGCAGTTCACAGGCGTCTGCCGGCAGTGACAAGGATGAAGAAGCGGCCTCCGAGCCACCTCCCGCTGAAGACGAACCCGAAGATGAAGCTGAGGAAAGTACGCCGGTAGACTCCAGCACACCAAACGCCGCTGATACCCCCGTACCCGACCCGACAGCCACCACGCCTCTGCCCACCAACACGGCGCCACCCACAGCAACCATCCCCCCAACAGAAACAGCAGTGCCGCCCACGGCAACGGCCGTCTTAATCGAAACCCAAATCATCGGCCAATCGGTCAACAATCTAGACATCGAGGCGGTGCGCTTTGGCAATGGCCCCAACGTTGTCATCTTCGTTGGGGGGCTTCATGCCGGAGCCGCTCCCAGCTCTGTTGCCCTGGCTAACCGCGCTATCTCCTATTTCAGGAACAATCTGGCCGAGGTGCCAGCCAACGTCACCCTCTACATTATTCCCAACGCCAATCCAGACAGCCCCTATGCGCCAGGGGAGCTAGCGGGTCGGCTCAATGCCAACGACGTAGACCTAAACCGCAACTGGGATTGCCGCTGGGTGCAAGATGCCAGATGGCGCAACAACGTTATTCCCGGCAGCGGCGGCACCGCCCCATTTTCTGAGCCAGAAACCCAGGCACTGGCCAATTTTATTACCGAACACAACCCGGTGGCCGTTGTCTTTTGGGAAGCCCGCGCCACCAACGGCCTGTCGTCGCCCGGTTTTTGCGAGGGCAGCACGCTGGTCTCAGGCACCTTGGCCACCTTGTATGGCCAGGCCGCAGGCTACCCGATTGGCGACTTTGAAAATTTAACCAACCAGGAGCTGAATGGCGACGGCACCAATTGGCTAGACGGCCAGGGCATTCCGGCCATCGCCGTGCTGCTGCCAGATTATGAATCGGTTGATTGGTCGAACAATCTGGCCGCCATGCAAGCCGTCTTATCAACTCATGACAACTAATTTTATCAACCCATCCAAACCCAAACAGAAGCACTTTTTAGCCCTGCTTTGCCTCACTGCGCTGCTTCTATTTTTGCCTGCCTGTGTCACAGTGCGCCAACAGGCCCTCCCCACGCTGGCTCCCACGGCCGTACTTCCCACACCCACAGCCCCAGCCACCAGCACCCTTGCCCTACCGCCACCCACGCTAACCATGCCCGCCACGGCCGTTCCGCCTACAAACACACCCGTCATCAACCTGGAAAACCTAGCACCCACAGCAACAAAACTCATCGCCACAGAAACGGCCGTTCCCACCGCCAGCCCAGACACAAATGATGAAATATCAGCAACGGCCGTTGCCTCACCCATCGTCCGATCAATTGGCACTTCGGTACAGGGACGCCCCATCCTAAACTACCGCTTTGGCAGCGGCCCCACCCAGGTGATATTTGTTGGGGGCATTCACGGTGGGTATGAGTGGAACACCATTTTGCTGGCCTACGCCGTAATTGACCATTACACCGCCAATCCGCAGTTCATCCCCAGCGACCTAACCGTCCACATCATTCCCTCGGCCAACCCCGACGGGCAATACTTGGTCACTAACCAAAGCGAACGGTTTCAGCCAGCAGATGTGGCCGCTGACACTGTACCTGGCCGTTTTAACGCCAACAATGTAGATTTAAACCGTAACTGGGATTGTCAATGGTCGCCTACGGCCGTCTGGCGCGATGTAGAAGTGAGTGGCGGCTCGCAACCATTTTCGGAACCCGAAAATATCGCCCTGCGCGACTTCATCGTGTCTCAAAATCCGGCCGCTGTCGTCTTTTGGCACAGCGCAGCCAACGGCGTTTTTGCCGCCGGTTGCCCAGATACCCACCCGCCTTCACTTGCACTGGCAAACGTTTACGGTCAGGCTGCCAGCTACCCCGTGTATGAGCGATTCACTAGCTATGATATCACAGGTGATGCTAGTGATTGGTTATCCACACGAGGCATCCCCTCTATATCTATCGAACTACGCAACCACCAGTCGCTCGACCGGTTACAAAATCTGCATGGCGTCCAAGCTTTACTTGACTATTTGAAGTAAATATTGAATGATTACGTGGTTATTCAAACTGGCTGGCCATATCGCACACCTGTTCCCAGAGGTGCCTCCAAGCCCGTCGTCCCCGTATAGCCTATAGTAATCCCATACGACACAAAAGACCTCAATAACTTGGGGTCTTTTCTTTTTCCTTGTTTGTTTGCCTATCCTATAGTTCACACGCGTGAAGGACAATATCACTCCCGCAATAGAATTTGCTGCGGCACAAAACGGCCGTTGCCTATAAGTCCCCATCGCTCGAAAGAAGTTATTGAACCAAATGTACAACTATGCTATCATGTACGAAGTATGCAAAGCTTACAATCACGTAAACTTGATAAATTAGCGAGAAGCGTTATGGAAAAAGTTACCAACAGCAGTGCCCTCAGAAGCAATCTGAGCCTTGTTTTAGATGAAGTACAGTTTAATCAGGACAGCTACGTTATTGAGCGTAAAGGCAGACCTGCGGCCGTCATTGTTCCTCTGACCGTCTTTGAAAATTGGAAGCGCAGTCGGGAACGTTTTTTTGAAACAGTCAGGCGAATTCAAGAAGCTAACAAAAATGCCGACCCTGACGAAGTTCTGCAAGATGTTCTGGAAGCCCAACAAGCCGTTAGAGCAGAACTGACTCAAGAACAGTAGCCATGAGAGTTGTCTTAGATGCCAATATCTTCATCAGTGCCTTGATTTCGAGTCAAGGGAATCCGGCAAAAATTCTCGAAAAATGGCAGAAAAGAGAACTGGAGGTTGTCGTCTCATCGGCTATCGTTGATGAAATTGAACGGGTCACCGGCTATGAAAGGTTGCAAAAGAAATACCGACGCATTCGTGAGGAACGGGAAGGACTGATTGACGACTTGAGGAATTTTGCCACGATGGTTGAACCCCAACAAAAGCTGTCTGTTGTACAGGCTGATGATTCAGATAATCGTTATATTGAATGTGCCATTGAAAGTGGAGCAAGCTATATCGTAACGGGTGACCCGCACTTGCTCGACATTGGTGAGTATCAAGGTATTCCCATTCTAACTCCGGCAATTTTTGTGGCCCTGCTCGAAAATACATGAAGGCACAGAGCAAAGAAGTCCTCACTGGCAATCATCGCCTTGTGATCAAATTGAAAGATAATTGGGGCTGATTCACGGCATATACACTAATCTCCTTCTTTGCAGTAATTGAAAGTATTTCTAAGCATTGGTCGTAGGAACGGGATAGGCGAGAAATGTCCTGGATAATTAAGTTGTCACCGGATTGCAGTTCCTCAAGAATTTGAGCAATTCTGCGCTCCTGCCATGGAGCAAGGCCAGAAGCAAATTCCTCAACCCATTCCACTTCACCAAGTTTCCTTTCAATGGCCAGGCTCATAATACTGGCTCTGGCTTTCTCAAAGTCATGTTCGGTAGTTGCCGCACGCAAATAGGCAATTGTTCGGAAGTGTTTCATATGAACCTCGCATAAGTACAAAACTTTGTCTAAAGATTTTCTCGAAAAGAATTGAGCAACTTGCCCTCAAAATAGAGCTGAAACAAGTTGGTAAACTGCTTGTTTTTTTCGTGATATGATGTCTGTATGCGAAGAAAATAGTGACAGATGCAAATGAGCAATGTGTTTCGGCAAGAAAATTACAACCAACTTTATACACGTGAGTGATCTAAACCCGTCGCTCCCGTCGAACCCGTGCTGGGTGCAAAGCAATGAAAGCTCTTGATTTAGTCGAGAGCTTTTTTCTTTGTTGAACCTGTCCCCACATTTTTTAGGCCGAGGTACCCACCCGTATCGCTCCCGCGATATTTCTCCGAATGTTTGGCTCTATTTTGGGTATTGGCTAATATTGCCATCATCTCATTTTTTTGGTTAATCATTATTGCAAAGTTAATCTGAGTAAATTCTTCCTCTGTTTGGCTTGAGGTGTATTCCAATGGAATTACAGGTTCCCGTTTCTGAGAATTTTTCTCTGCTTGCTGGTACAGTCGAACAAGAAGCAGATTTGATAACCATCCATCCGCCTGAAGAGTCTATCTTTGACCAGCTGTGTGTTTGGCTAGACCAACGGCCGTCGCCAACCGTCGGTTTCAATCACTGGGTATTATCCATCGGTGCGACTGCATTATGCTTGAGATGGGGAACTTATCTGGCCGTTCTGATGGATAGAGCCAGGCCAATTGACCCACGAGCCAAACATTCGACCACAAGCATGATATCCCAAGATGAAATGAAGCGGATTAATACCGAAGCTTCGAGCAATTTAGCCCACTTGTTGCATCAGTGGCATCATGATGAATCTGCTTACTTTGATAGACTGCGACGCGCTTATGAATGGCTGCCTATGCCGCAACAGCGTGTAAAGCGAAACTTCCAGTCAGTGGAATGGCTATTCAGCTATCTAATAAATTTCTCCAAAGTGGCTCCTACAGATTCTTTAACACCTGTGACTCGGCCTTATCGTACATTGGCCAATACCATTATCAAACTAACCTATCGTAATGGGGCAATTGAAAACATTCACGCTGGAAGCGGAACAACATTTTCTCTTACCCACCGCCGATTTACTGATAGACAAGCTAGAAAAGTCATCCGACAATCGGCCGAATCCCTTAGCCCTTTCGTTAGTGATTTCCCTTTATGGGTAGAAAACTTGATGCAACTACCATCTTGGCCCGACAGATTAGCCTGCCTACCACCTTCCCGTTTGTATCCACACTACTGGACTTTGACGGAATCAAGTTCAAGGGTGCAATTCAAATGTGGAACTGATCATCTTTGATGAGTTTGTTGGAACAAAAGGAATACTACCTCTCAATTCATCCTACACTTATGATACAATGGTTGCCACAGGCAGCTTTTCAAGGAGCATGTTATGAATGAAACTTTCCCTATTACAACATCATATGAGCATATTCGCCTTGATGATGAAGGGGTTCCTCACATTGTTGGCACAACAATGAAAGTGGTTGAGCTTGTCATGGCTCAAAAGGCATATGGTTGGAGTCCAGAAGAGCTGCATTTTCAACACCCCTACTTGAGCATGAGTCAAATTCATTCCGCATTGGCCTATTACTGGGAACACAAAGAAATTGGCTCAACTGTAAAAAGTGTGCGAAATGAGTAAAATCAGGGCCTATGGAATTTCCAATCACCAATTTACTCGACAAAGAATATTGCACACAATGGATTATCGAACATTTCCGTCCGAGTGGTTTTCGTTGTCCCGTCTGTGCTGCCGGTGTGGACCAGGCCCGCGAATTTCGCACGACCAAGCGCAGCCAACTAACAGTTTATCGCTGCTGCTGTCAGGCGACCTACAACTTGTATACGGGGACGCTCTTTCAACAACATCACTTAACCCCGATGCAGATTGTCTTACTCATTCGCGGCGTTCTCAAAGGAGAACCAGCCACAACCCTGGCGGCTGAACTGGTGCTCAATTACCAAACGGTATTGACCTTACGCCATGACCTCCAGGCTCAGGCGGAACGGCTCCAACCAGATACCCCGCTGGATGACGACGAGACTGAAACAGATGAAATGTTTCAGAATGCGGGGGAAAAAAGGCTGTGAGCATTTCGACCCAGACGACCCACCCCGTCGCCGTGTCAACACCGCTGAGGGCATGTAGACAGATGTGCGTAACTTTTTAAGGTCGTTTAAAGGTGTGCACAAAAAGAACTTGAGTGGCTACATTGCGGTTTGTGAATTCAGACGAAATATCAAGCGCATTTCTCCCGATTTCATCGCTGCTTTAGTCACTGTGCACTCTTTTTACCCATGAGCCAGAAAATTTTGCTTATTCTCAAGAAAATAGCAAGGTAAACTATAGTTTTTCAATTTCAATATCAAACAATTGTAAAACCATCTCAATATCAGCTAAATGATGACCCGACATAAGTAGATAGTGATGCGAGGAAAGTGTATTAACGAGACGACGGCCGTTTGGGACCCGCAGCACCGCCCCATTCAAGCAATCAGAATCAGCATATTGTGAATAGCCAGTTAGTTCCCCTTCAGTAATAGACAGCTTGTTCATTGTGGCGTGCAGCTTGGCCAGCGTCATGTTGCCTTCAGGTAGCCGCGCATCAATAGCCGTAGCGTTGTCATCCACAATCGCCAGAACCTTTGAACGCAGCGTCCACTCTGTTGAGAAAAAGGGAGGTACCACGCCTAAATAACCACAGTGAGCCGCCAAAATGTGATTGTCCGGGTTGCCCTCGACTTCTGGAAAGTGCGGAATGCGCTCATGCTTCAGGGCCGCTTTGCCCATCAAAAATGGGTACAGATTGGTCATCATGATGGGCATCCCCAGCGATTTGTGCAGCAGATATTTGGTAAGCATTGCCATCGTATCTCCTTCACAACCCCAAATGAGCCCCATTTCCTGATAGAGCATACTCCAGGCCAAACAGGGCGTTGTGTCAGAGAAATGGGATTCGTTGAGGCAGTTGATGCCAATCCCGCGAATAGAGGGATCATTTTCCAGCTCTTTTTTGACCATCATATAAATCTTAATGGCACTTAAAAGCTGTTGATTGGTAATTGCCGTCGGCCATTCCCACCTTTTCCATACTTCTTCCGCCTGAGCATTAGGAATTTCCTTCGCCTTGGCTCCCATTTCCTTAAAGCTCTTCTTGACGATGGTGACGCCAAACTTTTCCATCATTCGCTGGGTACATTCATCTTCCCACCAGTAAAAGCGCTTAAAAATGCTGGCCTGAAATCCTTCGCCAGGATTATCTTGATAAACCAAGAATTTTGTGTTTTTAAGCTCCCGCTTGACGCTCAAGGCGCGACACGCTTTTTTGGTTTGTTCAAGGCTGTAGGGGGCAACAATGTTTAAGCCTTCGTCTCGCAAATAGCTGGCAATTTCCCAATCCCACATCAGCACCGTGCCAAATTCGGATGTAACCGTCAGAATTGGCAGGTTGAGGGCTTTGAATTCATCCAGACGGCGGTACGCCTCGCCCAACAGTTGCGGAAAGATAATTGCCTCAGTTTCAGGCACGGGGGAACCAAGCGGCAACTCTGGAAGAAACTCAGCGTCGTCGGCAAGTTGCTCCTTTAAAATGGCAAGCTGCTCATCAAATTCGTTATCACGGCCTTCAAAATAGAGTGGTTGTAAACGGGCTTTCATTAGAATTCTCCTTTGAAAATAAATTTGCCACAGAGTCCACAGAGAAAAGAGAGGAAATCTGTAAACGCAAATTGCGCCATCTGCGTAATACTGTGGCTTTGCTCAGTACAAGCCTGCTGATTTTTTAAGATCGGGTGGAAACGGCCGTTTCATCCAGCCGCTTGAATAGTTCAGGGGTAATTTCAATATCCAGCACTTGCCCCACCACCTGGGACCAGCCATGAACAAAATAAACCCAGCCATCCTCCACGCGCAGATTGCGCGACTCCACCTGGCGCAATGCCTGGTGCATAAAATCTAGCTCACCCCGATAATTAAATTCCCAAGCGATGCCGTTTTTAGGGAACTGCCCCTCATCCGTTACCGGGGAACCGGGTGTATCTTTGCCCATGCCTGTGGCGTTGATCACAATGCTGCCTTCCGGCAGTTGCGCCATCAACTCATCATTTTTGCGGGGGTCGCTGTTGACCACATACTCGATCTGGATGTCGGTTTCATACTTGTTGGCCATATCGCGCATATGGTCGAGCCGCCCCGGTGAGCGATTAACGGCAATAAATTTGTCGGGGCGGTCTACCTTGTTGGCTTTGTTGATCAGGTGAAGCAGCGTTGCCAATCCGGAACCGCCCGCACCCAAACAGAGAATGTGGCCACCTGTGTTGCCAAAGTAGCTATCGCCGATGATGTGATCCAGGCTGAGCCCGGCGGTAATGGGGTCTTTGGCGTGGCCTTCGAGACGGCCGTTTCGCTTGGAAATACTCGACATCTCCCGCGTGACTTGGGCATACGGGTCAAAATGATCAAACATATCTTCAGCGGCCGTAAAAATGTCCAGCTTGTGGGTCGTCACCAACGCGCCCAATGAGTTGGGATCATGTTTAATTTGGGCCACCGTTGCCCGGTACGCTTCCGGTTCATCATGAATTTTGTGGTCAATCCCTTCCAGCACCACCTCGGGCCGACCCAGCACCTCCATCCACAACGGGAACACCTTGTTAATGGAAGATTTACCGGTGGTTACGCCAATAAAATAAAAGGTAGGAACCATCTTGTTTATGATTGGATAGCTACTCATATTGTCCTCCTGTTAAAACAGCAGCGAATTATCACAAATTCGCGTTCATTCGATGCAAAAAATTCATTCTTTGTGGTGAGCCTTATTCACGAGTATCCTCAAAATCACCGTCGCGCTGCGTGAACGGCCGTTACAAACTCACGCGCAATGGCTGTAATCTCATCAAACTGACCTGCCGCTGCCAAACTCTTGGGGCAAAGCTGACCACCCGCCCCCACAGCAACTGCACCAGCCGCAAACCAATCTGCCACGTTATCTTTACTCACGCCGCCAGTGGGCATCATCGGAATATCCGGGAAGGGGCCTTTGAGCCCTTTTAGGTATGATGGGCCGCCCAACGAGCCAGGAAACAGCTTCACCACATCGCTCCCCAGCCGCCGCGACTGCACCACCTCTGATGGCGTCAACGCACCCATCATGAGTGGCAAGCCCGTGGCTACCATGGCCTTGGCTAACTCGGCTTCAGTGTGGGGGCTAACTAAAAATTTTGCGCCAGCCGCTTTGGCCTCGGCCGCCTGTTCGGGTCGAGTCAAGGTTCCCATACCCAGCACAATCTGGTCGCCAAACTGCTCGTCCAGCATCTTAACCACGGCGGCCGCATTGGGCGTGGTATACGTAATTTCGATACCCAGGACGCCACCAGCCACCAACGCTTCCACCATTTTGAGCGTTAGCTCAGGGGATGGGCCACGCAGCACGGCCAACAATCCTAATTCTTCAATTTTTTGCAATGTTTGTTCTTTGTCCATCGAATCCTCAAATTCCAAACCGCTTTTTCGCGCTAAGAAAGCGCGGCTACAAACTTGTAACTCAAATGACGGGATAAGCAGGTTCTTTGCCTGCCAACACTGCCAAACAGTCGGCCAAAGCCATACTGCCCATGCCGTTGGTGGCGCCGTCGCTGTGCGCCCCCATGTGTGGCGTGGGGATGACGTTGGGCAATGCCAGGAGCGGATGTTCCGCCCCAGGTGGCTCTTGCTGAAACGCATCCAGCGCAGCACCGGCCAAACGTCCGTTTTCCAATGCCGCCAATAACACCACTTCGTCCACCAATTCACCCCTGGATGTATTGATTAAGTAGCTACCAGGCTTCATTTGCTGCAAAAAAGCGTCGTTCACCATTTGCTCTGTAGCAGGTAACACTGGCAAATGCAGCGTCACCACATCTGCTTCGGCTAGCAACCTTGCTTGGGAACAAAGCGTTACGCCCATCTGTTGAGCGTAAGCGTCGTCGGTAGCCACATCAAAAGCGAGTAACCGACATTCAAATCCAGCCAGCCGCTGGGCAACCGCTTTGCCAATGGCACCCAGCCCAATAATGCCCACCGTCTTGCCCACTAGCGACAATCCTTTGAGCCGAGGCCAGCCGCCCTGCCGCGTTTCGGTAACGGCCGTTTCTATCGGACGCAGCAAATTGAGCATTAAGGTAATCGTCAGCTCAGCCACCGAGGCTGCGTTCGCGCCAGGGGTGTTGGTTACGGTAACGTTGTGCGCCTTCGCTGCCTCCAAATCTACATTGTTCGTCCCCACGCCGTAGCGGGCAATCACCTGCAAGTTGGGAGCAGCGGCGATGGCCGCTGCATCAATTTCGTCCAGCCCCGCAATGTAGCCATCCACCTCGGGCAGCAGTTCTTGTAGCTGCGCCGACGTAAGCGGCTTGCTACTCCTGTTGTAAGTGACGCGCTGAACGGCCGTTTCCAAATCACTTTTTAGGGTGGGGTTGAAACGGCCGTAAGAAGTCGGCGTCACCAGCACATGGCATTCACTCAGCGGCTTCATGCTGCCTCCGGTGGCGACCAGCGCGGATTGTCCACAATTTCCGGCTGCCCATTCTTCTCCACCACCAGCTTGCGGAATCCCTGCGCTTCAATCGTGCCATAATCGTGCCCTGCATCCCCCGGATAGACAAAAAACGTCACCAAATCTTCGGCCAGGCTGGCGTTCACAGAGCGATGTGCCCAGCGGGGCAGCACGCACAGCACCCGCCCCGGATAGAGCGGCTCGACGGCCCACTCCCCTTCGGGCGTTTCCATCACCATAAACCCTTTGCCCTTAAGGCAATGATAAATTTCGCCCGTCTCCAGCACCTCATGAAAATGTCCCTTGGTCATGTGGTATTCATCGCCCACCTTGCCTGGATGCACAATGGAAATGCCGTGCAGCAGTTCGCCAGGAACCGTTGGCCGACGCAGCTCATACACTTCGTACAGCAAGTCATCTCCTTGTGCTAACCGCGCTTCATACGCTTCTTTATCCAGATACTGGCCGCGCATGGCACTCAGACGTCGTTGAATATGGTTGTCATATTCGGACGGAATAAAGTCTGGCTCATTCAAATCAAAAGCAAACGGTACTGTTTTCATACCATCACTCCTTTCGATGTTGGGGAATGGCTAGCCGATTGGCAATATTCCCCCCCATTAGCTGCTTAATAATTGTGTCATCTACACCCATCTGCACCAGACGGGCTTGAATATGCGTCATAAAGGCAGACATGCCTGGCTGACCGCCAAACTGCTGCCACATGCCGCTGTCGGCCATGTCAGTTGCCAACGCAATTTGTGCCGCTAGCCCAGTCTCAATCATCTGCATCAGCAGCGGCCATACGTTTTGCTCCGGCTGATATTTGGGACGGAAAAAGGTGTCGTATTCGAGCATGGCACCCGCTTGGGCAATTGTTTGGTGAAAGGCGAAATCAGGGCGTTTATCAACATGGCAAAAGACAAGCCGCTGAGGATCAACCCCCTGATCAACGAAGAATTGGAGGAATTCCTCCACGGCCGCTCCTTTTTCGGTGTGCATTTCAATGGCGGCTCCGGTTGCTAAACTCGCCATTGCCGCCGCCTCTAACAAATGTTGTGGCGTGGCTGCCATCGTGGCCTCACCCGCAATTTTAATGAATCCGGCGCGAACGGGCTGCTCAGCAACGGCCGTTTCCATCAATCCATCCCTTAGCTCAGTCACAAACAAATCAGCCGCCGCTTCAGCATCTATCTGCCACAAAGGTGCATCCGGCGGGTAATAAATGCGCCGATGAAAGCCCGTGCAGGCCACGATGTGTACGCCGCTCTGTTCTGCCAACTGACTCAGCATACGGCCGTTTCGCCCACAGCCTCCCGGCTGACAATCCACCAATCCACTGCCCCCAGCCGCTTTGAATTGACAGAGTTCGGTGAGAACGGCCGTCTCGTCAAACAGCACCGGGGCATCAGGGTCAGCGTTTGCTACCGGTTCAATCCAAACATGCGTGTGGGCATCCACAATACCCATTTCCGCCGGAGCAATCGGCCCCAGCACCGTCATCAGCCGCGGGTTGCTCATTTTACGGCTCCAAGGACACCCGCATATTTGTGCCGTCAGCCGCTGCCGCAAACGCTGCCTTCGCTTCGCGCAGCGGAAAGCGACTGGTGACCAGCGGTGCCAAATCCATCCGGCCTGAGTTCACCAAATCGGCCGCTCGCAGGCAATCATACGTGCTGCAGGCCGTCGTCCCGGTGACCACCAGCTCTTTGTAATGTACCGTGTTGGCGTTGAAGTTGATGAACGGGTCATGCTTGGGCAAGCCGCCAAACAGGTTGATGCGCCCGCCGATGGCCGCAATCTCCAGCGCAGACTCCTGCGCCGCTTTGGACGGCGCAGCCACGATGATCACGTCTGCGCCACGGTCGTCGCTTTCTGCCAGCACCACCGCCTGCAAATCCTCGTTGATGGGGTCAACCACGCAGTCTGCGCCCAGAGCCAACGCCTGCTCGCGCCGCCCGGCCGCTGGTTCGCTTACAATAACGCGCACGGCGCCACGCAGATTGGCCAGCTTAACATGCAACATGCCAATCGGCCCTGCACCCATCACCACCACCACATCACCATCGCGGACGTTAAGCGCATTTTGGCCGCGCAGCACGCAGGCCAGCGGCTCAATCAACGCTGCCACGGCTGGGTCTACGCCGTCTTGAATTGGCATCAGGTTGCCTTGCTGAACCGCCAGTGCGGGCACGCGCATATATTCGGCAAAGGCTCCATCCAGATTGATGCCGATTGCCTGGAACTCTGGGTCCATGTTGTTATTGCCAGAGACGGTGGCTCGGTTACGGCCGTTGCCCATATTCGGTGCCACAAACACCCGCTGGCCAACTTGGTAACCAACGACGTTTGCACCCAGTTCAGCAATCTCACCCACCACCTCATGCCCCGGAACGCGCACCGCGCCGGGCGGATAATGGCGATGTCCCCCTTTGTAAATACGCAAATCGGTGCCGCAAATGTTGGCGTTCAGCACCTTAATCAGCACCTCATCCGCCCCAATTTTTGGGCGGGGCCTTTCTTCTACCCGTAAATCTTCAGGCCCATAATAAACCGCAGCTAACATTTCAGTCTCCATTCCATATCTTCATTTTGAAGCGGAGACTAGAGATTGATAACTGCCTAATCTCCAATCTCTAATCTCCAGTCTCCTACTGCTGCCAGGGCACCGGCCACGCTGGGTCCATAACCTCTTCCAGACGCACGGGGCGACCTTCCAGCATGGATTTTGTACCCGCAAGCACGCCAGCGACTGCCCAACGGCCGTCTTCCCCAGTCACGCGCGGTTTATTGCCAGTTTGCACACATTCCACAAAATGCTGAATCTCATGAATGTACGCCCAGGCAAACCGCTCTGGCCACCGTTTGTAAATTGGCGTAATCAAGCCCTGGTCTCGATTGGTGCAGACGATAACGTCCATCCCCTGCATCGAGCCAATTTGCATAATGCCCTTCTTGCCGATGATTTCCACGCGGGCATCGTAGCCGTAGTCGCAAGGGCAAACGCCAGAGATATTGCCCAACGCGCCAGATTCAAACTTGAGGGTGGCAAACATATTGTCGTAAAAATGTTCGGCGTGTGCGCCCCGCTCTTCCCCTTTGAAGTTGGCCGCTTCCACATAAATGCGCTCAGGATTTGATCCCATCAGCCAGCGGATGCAGTCGAGATCATGACTGTTCACTTCGGCTAGCATGCCGTTGGAGGTGCGAATGTCGTTGGCCCAGGCGGGCGGCAGCCCCGGTCCATGCGTCAGCGATTTGATCAGGGTAGGCTCACCAATCTCGCCAGCAAAGATGCGCTCAGCCGCCGCCACAAACTCTGGGTCAAAGCGGCGCATAAAGCCGAGCTGCAATAGCAGCCCGCGCCCCTCAACCGCTGCGATGATGTCATCACACTCTTGCAAATTCATCGCCATCGGTTTTTCCATAAAGACGTGTTTGCCTTCGGCGGCGGCCAGCATGGCGAGCTGTTTGTGGGTAAAGGTGGGGGTAGTGATGATGACGGCATCGAACTCCGCTTTTTCCAGGGCATCTTCTAGGCTGGGGAAACGGCCGTCTATGCCAAACTGCTCCCCCGTTTCATTGAGAACTGCCTCGGCCGGATCCACCAACGCCACTACCTCGCCGTCAGGAACATACCGCTTCAGCGTGCCGGAATGCAGCTTTCCCACCCGGCCGGCACCAATCATACAAATTCGCACTTTTTTACTCATTTAAACAAAATCTCCTAATCAATTTAGTTTTTTAGCGTATCCACAAAGGTATCGTGCAAGGTTTCCTGCAACGCGATATGTTTTTCCACCAACGGCTGGTACTTTTTATGATTGTCTGGGTTGGGCAACAGCGGTTTTCCGGCTGGCTGGGCGTGAGCAATCGCCACCTCCGCCAAATCATCAAAGATTCCGGCCGCCTTCCCGGCAATCATGGCGCTGCCCCAACTACCAAATTCGGTGCGCCGCAGCCGCTGGTAAGGTACGCCCAGCACATCAGCCTTCATCTGATTCCAGATGTTGCTGCGCGCCCCGCCGCCGATGGCGCGCGTTTCGGTCAGCTCCAAATCGGGGATTGCCTCGCGCAAAATGCGCAGGTAGTACGCATATTCAAAAGCAACGCTTTCCAGCACAGCGCGAGCAAAATGGGCCTGCGTGTGGCTCCAGGAGAAACCAATCCAGGCGCCGCGCATGTCTGGCGTAGAAGGGCAGATGCGCCCGCCCAGATGTGGCGAAAAGAAGAGATCATCAGCACCCAACGGTGCTTTTTCGGCCAGTTTGATCATCTCGGTATACAAATCTTCGGTGCGCGGCTGAACTTCGCCGAACAGCGAATTAAAGAAATTGTCGCGGAACCAGCGTAACGCCTGTCCACCACCGCCAATGTAGGCCAGCGGATTCCACAAATCGGGAATGACGGAGCGCATGGTGAGCAGAGCCCGGTTTTTCACATCCGCCATGAAGGTGCCAGTGGAGGCGGCCAGCACCGAAGCGGTTCCAGCGACGTCGAACACCATGCCCGGCCGGACGATGCCTGCACCGAGGGCATTCGCGGCCGTATCGCCACAACCAGCAGCAATGAGTGTGCCGGGAGCTAAACCAAACTGTTTGGCGGCATCTTCCTGCACTTCACCAACAACGTGCCAGGGTTCGACGATGCGAGGCAGTTTGGCTTGATCCACCCCCAGCGCACCACATAGCTCATCCGACCAGGTTCCGTTTTGGGCATCGCTTAGGGCCGAGAAGTGCAAAAAGGTGTAATCAATGAACGCTTCATCGGCGGTTAGCCCGGCCATGCGCCCGGCAACATAGGCACTGGGCATGAGGAATTTGGCAACACGCGCATATGCTTCTGGCCGCTCCTCTTTCCACCACAAAATTTTGGGGCCGTGATCGCAGGTGGGCGGGCAACCAGACAGCCGCGTCACCAGGTCGCCATACTCAGCGTCAATTTGCTCGATGTAGGGCTGGCAGCGCATATCTAGCCAAGAATCAAAGCGGGTGGCTGGCTCATACTTTTCATCAATGGAACCGACACCTGCCATTTGGCTGTCGAAAGCCAATGCCGCTATCTGGCGTGAGTCCACGCCGCTTTGCAGCACGCATTGGCGTACAGATTCGGCGGCGGTCTGGTAAAAGTCGTCGTTTTCCTGCTCCACAACGCCGGGGCGGGGCGTGTAGATGGGTACTTCTACGGTGGATTGGGCAATTAAACGGCCGTCTACCGAATAAAGTGCCGCCTTGGTACTGCTCGTTCCCAGATCAATGCCAAGTAAAAACTGTTTTGTCGCCATGCCAGACTATCCTTGCCAATTGTAATCCTGTCATTACAGGCTGTGTCAAAAAAAGGGTGAAAAACGAGATTAAGCGCAAACAAGTATGAATCGCTGATTGTAGCCGCAGTTTCTTACTGCTCCCCAGAGGCGCGGAAAGAATCCGCGGCTACGTACCCAATCTCCCGCTAAAGCAGTTTAGACAAATGCTCGAAGCTGCGAATCGCTTCGGGCACCGTGCCGCATTCCACGCTGAAGACAATGTCACGGTCAGCGGCAACTGGCTTCACAATATCAATGACTCGTTGCCAATCGACCACGCCTTCGCCGCAGGCACAGCCAACGGGCGTGCCCGTCACTTTGCCGCGTTCTTCTTCGCCCTGCTCAAGGCTAATGTCTTTGGCGTGCAGATGCACCAGGCGGTCGCGCACCCGCTCCAGCCATTCATACGGGTCAGAGCCACCCGCCAGATAACTATTGCCAGTGTCATAATTGATGCCGATAGCTGGCGAATCTACTAAATCATAGATGCTGTCCAGGCCATCGGGGGTTTTGCTGTACTGTTGGTGCGGCTCCAGCCCAATCTGGATACCGTGACGCTCGGCAACCATGCTGGCTTCGGTGAGCGTGTATTGCATCAAGGTGTAATCCATCTCTTTGGTTGACCAGACTGGTTTGGGGCCTTCGTCGGTGTTGACGACGGGCGCGCCGGCGTCGGCAGCAAAGCGGATCGCCATTTTGAGATATTCTGCGCTGATTTCTGGCTTGCAAAGGGGTGTGTGTGAAGATAGGCCAGACAGTTTGATGTTGTGTTTGTCGCACAGTTCGCGCATCCACAATGGATCGTCGTACATAGAAACTGAGTGAAAGTAACCGGCTTCGCTGAGTAGTTCGCGGCCAATGTGTACCATCGGTTCAATGTATTCGTAGCCGATTTCGGCGGCTTTAGCCACGCCCCAGGCGAACGGTTTGTCATGGTGACGCACAAACTCCATATTGACGCCAATTTTAATTGCCATTGTTGCTCTCCCTTAAAAAACAGGACGCTGATTAACGCGGATGAACGCTGATTTTTTATTGTGCTCTATTTCCGCGTATGTCGTCTCTAAAAAGTGGTTCTAAATTCTAACTATTTGCCATACGGCCGTTCGCATCATCAACAAGTTCGCGAACCCAGGCCAAACTTTTCTCGATCATTGGCCCGCCTTCACCCTCGCATTCGAGGCTAATCACGCCATCATATTTAATGTCTACGAGAATATCGAAACATTTTTTGATGTTGTCTACATTAACGCCATCACCTATGGCTGTATTGCTAACAGCAATGCCTGTTAACTCGCCGCGTAATGAGTCTGCCAGTGATTGACTCACATCTTTGATATGAACGTGGCTGATTTTGTCTTTGAATTTTTCGCAGAAAGCAACCGGGTCTTGGCCAGCGATGAAGGTGTTGCCGGTGTCCATATTCATGCACAGGTGTGGTGTATCAAAGAAGTTGAGCATTCGCTCCATGTATTCTGGCTTGGTGGTGTAATAACCATGTGGCTCAATGTTGATGATCATGTCGTAGCGAACGGCCGTTTCCAACACCTCACCATAAATCCGCTTCATGCTTTCTAGAGCTTCTTCATCAGTCACGCCTTCTGGCTTAAACATATGATCCGTGGTGTCAATGTGACGGCAGCCCGCCAAATAAGCCCAGCGCATTGTGTTATTGATGTAAGTTGTCGCCAAATAACTTGCGTCCGGCACAGACAACGGATAGGCGGCATCAAGCTGAGAAAACTTCACGTCATACTTTTCCATTTTGCGGCGCACCGCCAATGGGTCTTCGACTAAAGAAATGTGCGGCTGATAGCCCAGGCCATGCAGCCAGCTTACGCCGTCAATCGTGCCGCATTCGATGTAGTGGACATCATTTTTTTGTGCCCATTCCAAGCATTTTTCAAAATTCCAGTAAGAACTATTAAATGCGTCGGTATGAAAACCAATTTCAATCATTTGAATCCCTCTGCTTTGTAAAAGCGAAAAAACTATAAAAATATTTTGGGATGTGAGAACTGTGGGTGAAAGGTTCAGGTGACGAGACGACGGTTAAGCCGCCCCGTCACTGATGTTTAATGCTTAGAAACCCATTCGCCAAGGCCATGCCTTGCTGACGAATGGGCACTTAACGATCCCTTTGTCACCAAAGAGATCGCTCAAACGACGTTTATTCGCCGCCCCAACGTCCGGGGAAGTCGGGCATTTCTTCACAGCCACACATGGCGTAATGCAGTGGCGGCATGTTGTCTTGTACGTACTGGTCTAGATTATCGTTGGTAATGGTTGGCTGCGGCAGACGCCAAACGGCCGGAACCTCTTCACCATTCATAATCTGCAGGCCAGCGATGACGGGCGTGCGCCATTGGAAGGTGGGGAAAGTGGGGGAGATACCAGAAAGGTCATTCTCTTGCCATTTCACCAAGAAGTCTTGCTGGTCTTCACCCACGATGATGGGGTAGGGTTGCCCGGCATCTTCAAACGCTTCCAGAGCAGCAACGGCCGTTGCGCCAGCATCCATCCACACAGCGTCAATCCGGCCAAAACGATCCAGGTAATCTGTGACAATTGAGTTCACCTTGGCATTGTCGCCATCGCCAAATTCAACGCCAATGACATTGACATCTGAACCTTCAAAAGCGAGCTTGGCGGCAGCCCAACGCTCTTCCAGTACATCCACACCAGGCAGAATTCTCAACGCCAGCACGTTGCAGTCGTCGCCGCAGTTGTCGATGATGTAGCGAGCACCTGTCTCACCAAAAGCATATCCACCAATTGGCTGTACAAAGCTAACCGGGCATTCAGTGAAAACGCCGCGATCAAAGACGATAACCGGCAGCTCTTCACACGCTTGCTCGACGGCTGGGGTCAAAGCGGCCGTTGTGTTCGGGGAAACGATCAAAACATCACAGTTACCGCTGGCAACCAGGTCAGCAATGTCAGAAATCTGCTTTTCATCGCTACCTTCAGCATCTACATGGATAAACTCTTCGATCTCAGGATGCAAATCTACTTCCGCTTGCATGGTGGTGTAGCCCACAACGCGCCACGGGTTGTTAACACCCGCATTGGAGAAGCAGAACGTATACGGACCTTCTTTTGCCCATTCGCTAGTATCCACCATTTCTGGCTCTAGCATTTGCAGCCACGGTTGATCGGCTGGACCCTCTGCAGTCAACGTCATCTGGCGCATAGCGCGATCATACTGCTCTTGGCTGAAAAACTCAGACTTTACTTCAGCAGCATCGCTCTCCAAGCCAGCAGCAGCGGGTTCTTCTTCATCCATTGCTTCATCTTCTGAATCGGTTTCTTCAGCAGCGGGGGCGTCAGCTTCTGGTTCATCTTCAGTATCTGCAGAACCACCACAAGCTACCAAGCCTACGATCAGCGCAAACAAAGCAATCATCAAAAACCAGGACCGTTTTACATCTTTATGTAACATATTTTTCCTCCTCCTTCGGGGGAATATTTTGCTATAGGATAAGCTTGCCAATAAGTTGTTACTGTCCAATCTTGATTAACTTTGGTAATAATCACCTCCTCTATTAACCATACATTTAAACAGAGCTATCTTTAGAAAATTAGCGAACTCGGCGGGAGCGATAAGCAGCATAAGCTACCGCGCCAATGATAATGAGACCTTGAACCGCATCACGAAGCGGCTTGGGCAAACCCAATAGGTTTAGCAGCGTAAACAGGGCTTCTAAAGCCAAGGCGCCAGCAATAGCGGCAGGCATGGAACCTCGACCACCTAGCAAAACGGCACCACCTAACACGGCCGCAGATATTGCCTGGAGTTCAAACCCGTCACCTGCATCTGGATTAACGCCGCCAAAACCACCTAACAAGATACCTGCAATAACGGCCGTAATCGCTGACAAAATAAAGGCCACGATACGCATCTTCTCTACATTGATGCCCCCCAGTCGGGCGGCCCGTGGGTTATCCCCTACTGCCAACATCTGTTTGCCTAAATTGGTGGCGTGAAATATATAGATCACCAATCCACCAACCACAATCAAAACCATGACCGCAAACGGAAACCGCTCTACCAGCGGTACATTTTCCCACCAGCCCCGACCAAACATACGGAAGTTGTCTGTCAGGTAACCACGTGGTGCCCCGCCCGTCCAGTAAAGTCCAGCCCCACGCAACGCCAACAGCATGCCTAAGGTGGCAATTAGTGAAGGTACCTTAAAGTACGAAACGAGAACGCCGTTGATTAATCCAGCGACAATGCCAATGCCAAACAGCACCAGAATCACCCACCAAGTATTGGCTGGATCATTGTTAATGAGTAAGGAAGCACCGATGACTGTGAGTGACATGATGGAGCCAACAGAAAGATCGAAGCCACCGGTGACAATAACAAATAGCTGCCCCGCCGTTAGAATCATCAAGGGAGCTGCGCGGCGCAGAAGATTCAGGAACCCGGTTGGCTCCAGAAAAACTGGGTTTTGGGTGCCAATCCCAATGAGCAGCACAATTAAAACCAAGTAGATAGGGGAAATGTTGCGTAAACTCCCCATTACCCGGTCGCGCAAAGCTTGTTCTTGTACAGATGTAAATTGAGCCATTGTCTTCTTCCTAATACTTCTGTTAGGCCGCTTTTTCTCTGGAGCGGATGGTGTAGCTGGCGACAGCCAGAATAATGATTGCTCCGCGCAATACCTGCTTCAAAAAGGTATCAACGCCTAATTGGTTAAACATGGTATCTAGCACGCCAAAAATCAAGACACCTGCCAGCGTCCCAACAACACCGCCGCGACCGCCAGACAAAGCAGTACCGCCTACCACAACGGCCGCAATCGATTCCAGATCGTATAAACCGTCTGGCCCAACCCACGGCGCACCAGAACGTAATCGGCTAACAATGAAAAGGCCAGTGAGAACGGCCGTTAAGCTGCAAATGACATGCGCCATAATGATGACCCGATCGGTACGTAACCCAGAAAGGCGGGAGGATTCCTCATTGCCGCCCACTGCGTAGAGATGGGCTCCGAATTTGGTGCGGCTGAGAACAAATGCACCCAATGCCGTCACCCCCAGCAGTACCAAAATAGAAATCGGCACCGGGCCAATGGCATCGTAGCCAAAAGATTGGAAGCTGCGCGGTACGGCTCCCACAAATGTCTCAAAGCTGGCGTTTAGAATGCCTTTTAACACGAGGCCCACGCCCAAGGTTGCAATGAACGGGTTCACTTTCAGCTTGCTTACAATGAGTCCATTAATCAAACCAACGGCCGCACCAATGCCAAAAACGGCCGCAACCGCCATTGGTACTCGGTCGGGATCGCCCTGCATTAAATAAGAAGCCATAACGGCCGTCACGCTAATCAGGTAAGCAACTGAAAGATCAATGGAAGCCGCCAACATGACAAAGGTTTGCCCTACAGCCACGATGCCTAACGCCACAGAGCGCACGACCATGTTGGTTAAAATGGTGCTAGAGGTTATTTGGCCACGCCCAAAGATGGAATCCAAAATAACGGCTGCAATGAAAACAACCACGAGGATGCCATAAACTGGCGGAATTTTTAACCCCTGTACGCGAATGCGAATGTTTGTCAAAGTTGTGGCAGACATAAATCTCTTGATCCTTATTTTTGCTACACGGCCGTTGCTTCTATTGTCGCTGCCGCATTCGCTTCAGCCGACGCCTGTTGCCCCGTGGCCAGCCGCATAATTTCCTCTTCCGTAGACCCCGCGGGCAATTCCCCACTGATACGGCCGTCCCACATCACCACAATACGGTCGCTCATACCAATAATCTCCGGCAGTTCAGAAGAAATCATCAAAACGGCCGCACCAGATTGCGCCAAATCACGAACCATTTCATGGATACTCGCCTTCGCATCCACATCAATGCCACGCGTCGGCTCGTCGAAGATAAAGATGTCACAGGTAGATGCCAGCCATTTGGCCAAAACCACTTTTTGCTGATTACCACCGCTTAAATATTGCACTTCTTGCATAACGCTCGGCGTGCGCACATCCACCTGCTGCACCAGCTCCGGCACCAACTGCGGCTTATCACCAATGCCATACCGCGTCACCCGCCGCAACATCGCCTGCAAGGCGCGAACAGACATCAAAATATTGTCGTTGATAGGCTGGTTAGGCAGAATCCCTTCTGCCTTGCGATCTTCAGTTACAAAGCCCATCCGCGCTTTAATCGCCCCGGTTGGCGTCTTGATTCGCACTGTTTGGCCGTTGATGTGCATTTGGCCACTGGTAAATGGCTCCACCCCAAAAATGGCCTGCGCCAACTCGGTGCGGCCAGAGCCTTGCAAACCCGCCACGCCCACAATCTCGCCTGCGCGTAGCTGAAAATTGATGTCGTCTAGCTTGGCATTGCTGCCCTGGCTCACTTCCACGACCACCTCGCCAATATCATCTGGCTTAGCACGTGCCGGGAAAAATTGATCCAACTCACGCCCGACCATCATTGTAATAATTTTGCTGGGATTCACATCTTTGGTTGGCACAGTGGCTACACGCTGCCCATCTTTCAACACTGTAATCGTTTTGGCGAGGTCAAACACCTCGGTAAAGCGATGCGAAATAAAAATGATGGCCATGCCTTCGGCAATCAGCTTGTGAATAAGATTGGTTAATATTTCAACTTCGTGCATGGCTAAAGCGGCCGTTGGCTCATCCATAATCAACACTTTCGACTCAAATGAAAGCGCCTTGGCAATCTCCACCAACTGCTGCTCAGCCACCGACAACGACTTCACCTCCGCATCTGGTGAAATCATCTCCTCTGCCCCCACGCGGCGCAGTACGTCCAGCGTTTGGCGGCGCAGTTGCCGTTTATCAATCAAACCATACCGTGTAGGTTCCCTGCCCAGAAAGATATTTTGGGCTACGGTTCGCTCAGGCAGCAAATTAAACTCCTGGTAAATGATGCTAATGCCCGCTTCTTGTGCTTCGCGAGGGTGGCTAAAGCTAATTGGCGTGCCCTGATACCAAATTTCACCTTTGTCCTGCACGTAAGCACCCACCAAAATCTTCATCAGGGTTGATTTTCCCGCACCGTTTTCACCGACCAAGGCGTGAACTTCGCCTGGGTAAAATTGGGCCGAGACGTTATCCAGTGCCAAAACGCCCGGAAACTGCTTGGTGATATTATTCACTTCAAGAATCGGTTTTCCTGCATTCGTCATGCCGTTCTGATCTCCTAACGCTTTTTAAGCAAACAGCCGTTTAAGGTAGTCCAATCCATCTTTGGCAATGCTGTCCTGATCGGGAGCGATATCGCGCCAAATACAGACTGCGCGGGCAATAGATTTTACGTTGGGCGTGAAGGATTCAATCACGACCGCACCCTGATAGTTCACATCTTGGAGTGCCTGCGCCACGCCGAACCAATTCACCTGCCCCGTGCCGGGCACGCCGCGATCGTTTTCGCAGGCATGAACATGAAATATGTGCGAGCCAGCCTGGCGGATTGCTGCGACCGTATCCTTTTCTTCCAGGTGCATGTGAAACGTGTCCAAATGGAGTCCGATGGCTGGGCTACCAACCTGCTCGATGAGGTCTAACCCTTGCTGCACAATGTTGACCATGTCGGTTTCAAAACGGTTGAGTGGTTCAAAGGCTAGCCGAACCCCGTACTTCTGAGCGTAGCTGCCCCACTTTTGCAGACCAGATACGGCACGTGCCCACTCTTCCTGGCGGGCAACGGCCGTTTCCAATCTGGGCTTCCCGACAGCTGAGTACATCGGCCCAGCCACCAGAGGTGATTCCAATTCTGCGGCCGTTTCGATGCACCATTGCAGGTATGATTCTGCATTTTGGCGAACGGCCGTATCCGCACTGCTCAAATTACGATCCGGGCCAAATGCCCCACAAACAATGAGGCCCACACCCGCATCACGCGCCGCTTTCTTCAAGGCAGCGACATCCACCAGCGCAGGGTCTTCCACCGCCACTTCCAGCAGATCAAACCCCATCTGCGCCACCTTTTGGCACAAATAGAGATGCGCCTCAGTAGAAAATGGCGATTCCCAGATAAAGGTGTTGGCACCGAATTTCACATTCCTCTCCTTGATTTACCCTCACCCCAACCCTCTTGCTTGAAGAAGAGGGAGCCAGTCCCCTCCCCTCACAGGGGAAGAGCTAGGGAGGGGGTTTTAAGCAGCTACATCTTCAATTGCAACACGTTGGCCCGTCTGGGCAGACTGCACGCCCGCCTGCAACACTTCAATTTCCTTAACGCCGTCATAGAAGTTAGGGGCAATCGGTTCGCCCGTCTCGATGGCTTTCATGAAATCAACCACTGCATGGTGGAACTCATGCTCGTAGCCAATGATGTGCCCCGGCGGCCACCAGTTGGCAATGTACTTGTGCTGTCCGCCTTCGGTGGCAATAATGGTGCGGAAACCTTGCGCGTAAGCGGGATCATCCCGCAGGAACAGCTGCAGTTCGTTCATCCGCTCCAGGTTAAAGACAAGGCTGCCTTTGCTGCCGTAAATCTCGAAGTAGTTGTAATTTTTGCGGCCAGGGGCAAAGCGGGAGGCTTCAAAGGAGCCGAGTGCACCATTCTCAAATTCAGCCACCATGAACGATGCGTCGTCTACCGTCACCTCGCCCATTTCAGTTGTTTCCCCTGAGCCTGCGCTAAATGTGGCGGCGCCTGCACCGGGCAACGGCCGTTCCTTAATAAACGTCGTCATCATCGCCGAAACCGATTTGATGTCTCCCACCAAAAAGCGTGCTAAATCAACGCTGTGCGAATTTAAGTCACCGTGAGGGCCGGTTCCGGCCGTTTCTTTTTGCAAATGCCAGGTCAAGGGGAAATTGGGATCGACAATCCAATCCTGCAAGTAAGCACCCCGCCAGTGGAAAATGCGGCCAATCTGTCCTTCGTCAATCAGCCGTTTAGCCAGCATCACGGCTGGGCAGCGACGGTAATTGTGGTTCAAGTAATGAACAATGCCCGCAGCTTCGGCAGCTTCATACATCGCCTGGGCTTCAGCCAGCGTTAGGGCAAACGGTTTTTCACAAAAAATATGCTTGCCTGCTTTGGCCGCCGCCACGGCAATATCATGATGCAAATGAGTAGGCACAGAGATGTCAACAATATCCACATCGTCCCGCTCAAGCACCTTGCGCCAATCCGTTTCTATCTCTTCCCAGCCCCACCTCTCGGCAAACGCTTTGAGTTCTTCTTCGTTACGGCCGCACGCCACTTTGAGAACTGGCTTAATGCCCATATCAAAAAAGCGAGGTGCATTCAGCCAGGCGTTGCTGTGCGCCTTGCCCATAAATTTTGTGCCAATGATGGCCACATTCATTGTTTTCATTTCATCCCTCTCCTAAATACATTTGCCACAGAGGCCACAGAGAAAAGAGAGAATAATCTGTGAGCGCAAACTGCGCCATCTGCGAAATCTGCGGATAATTTTGTTAATTTTGCACAATAAACACATTTTCCAGAGCGAGCCAAATTGCCCCGACAACGCCCGTGTCATCACCCAGTTGGGAATATTCCACCTGCAAGCGTCGGGTAGAGAGTGCGGTAGCACGGCGCAAGGTTGCCTGGCGGATGGTGGACAAAAGTGTGTAACCAATTTTGCTCACGCCCCCGCCAATAAAGATCGCTTTGGGGTTGTAAAAGTTGACCAGCCCAGCTAAAACGCCGCCAATCATGCGTCCCGTAGTGCGAATAATTTCGTTGGCAGCCCGATCCCCTGCTGCGGCTGCTTCGCCTACATCTGCAGCCGTTAACTCACCATCGTTTTCCTGCATTCGCTGCGCCAAAAACGGACTCTGACCAGCTTGAGCTTTTTCTATACCCTGGGCCGCAATGGCGGGTCCCGCTGCCAAATACTCAAGACAGCCCTGGTTGCCACAGTGGCAGATCGGGCCATTGTAATCCACACAGATATGCCCAATGTCCCCAGCACAGCCGTCGTTGCCTCGGTAGATACGGCCGTTGCTAATAATGCCGCAGCCAATGCCCGTCCCAATCTTCACAAAAAGAAAATTCTCAACACCCTGGCCGTTACCTGCTTTCTGCTCACCCTTGGCCATAATGTTCACATCGTTGTCCACAACCACCTTGGCATTCGGAAACTTAGGCCGGAAAAAAGATTTAATCGGGTACCCTTCCCAACTGGGCATCAGGGGGGGCGCAATCAAAACACCAGCAGCAAACTCAACCGGGCCAGGCACGCCCAAGCCAATAGCCACTAACCGCTCCGGGGCTATTTCATGTTTGGCCAGCATCTTCGAGACAACGTCGCAGACATTATTGAGGAACAGTTCTGGCTCCATTCTCACATCACAAGATTCAGAATAACGCTCAAAAATCTTGCCTTGAAAATCAGCAAGGGCATAATCTACGCTGGTTGCTCCAATATCAACCCCGGCCACATACCCCAGCTGTGGATTGATGTCGAGGAGCAACGGCCGTCGCCCACCAGCAGAGCGGCCTTCACCAACTTCATGCAAAATGCCCGTCTCAACCATAGTTCCCACAATCGTTGTCAGACTCGCTCTTGAATAGTTAAGCAGTTGGGTTAGATCCGTTCGTGACAAAGGCCCTTTGGCGCGAATTGACTGCACAATTAACGACTCAACAGCATTCACCACAAAAACGTCATTATCAGTTTGAATAGAAGATATTTCTAATTTGGGCATAGAAGACTTTTGAACAGATAAAGATAGAAAGGTTATCTGAGTTATTCTGCACTTGCTTCAAAAAATGAAGCAAGTGCAGAATAATATATCAAAAGTTAGGCGTTGTTGTCAAATCTTACTAAAAAAGGTGAACCAACAAGCTATTTCACATTGGCAGCAATACGCTTCAGCTCTTTCACGCTTTGCTCCACTGCCCAATGTTCGCGGTTTTCATAATCTGGATGCAAGGAGTCCGTTTCCGCCGCCAAAAAACCTTCATAATTGGCATCGTACAAAATCTGTGCCAATTTTTGATTGTCTACCAACCCCTCACCCACCGGTGTGGAGGAGAAGAAATACCATTCACGCGCATCCAAACCCTTCACCGGCTTCAAATCTTTAATATGCGTGGCATAAACCCGGTCAGCCAGCTTCTTGGCACCCTCTACCGGATCATCCAGCAGCCGCAAAAAGTTGCCTGTGTCCAAATTCAGCCCCAAATAAGGCGAATCTACCCGATCCAAAAGTTCCACACATTCGTCAGCGGTGTAATCAATGTGGTTCTCAACGGCCAGCTTCACATCATACTCTTCCGCAACCTTGATTGCTTCCTTGAACCAATCCACCAAAATATCAATTTGCGGGCCGTGTGGCTCAAAACGGAACATTAAGCTGCTGGCTACTACGCGCATCACCGGTGCCCCAATCCAATTGGCGTATTCGATTTGCTTTACCATGCTGTTGAATTCGTCACGGTTCTTGCCCGCTTCCAACCCATCCGGGTGGCCCCAAGCGTAAACGCGATCAAAACCATACTCATCCAACTGCGCTTTTAGATCGAGAAACCAACCTTTATCAAAGCTGGGGAAGAAGCATGATTCCAGCGACACGCCGTCCACATCTAGCTTCTTGGCAAACGTCAAAAAATCTTCCATCGTCATTTTTTCGTCTTCTGGCGGTGCTGTTTGATGAGGATAAACTTCGCCAAAGTAACGATGGAAACAGTAGCTGTCAATACCAACTTTCATTGCCATTTAAAACTCTCCTTAATAAACAAACTTCCCTTAACGAGTATGAAATTATTGTTCAAGTTCTCCGGCGAGAACTTTTCCGATAGTTGATTTATCTGATGAACGGATTAGCTCAACTTCAAACATCGAGCGGTCACCGCGATGGAGGGCATGATAATATTCAAGCGGTGTGCCATCTTCTAAATAGCTAACACTTTCTAATGAAATGAGTGGAGCGCCTTCGTTAACCTCTAACAGCTCTGCCACATGCTCGCTGGCAACAATCGCTTCTAACATGCGACGGCCGCGCGCAATTTCTAAATCATAGGCGGATTCAAGATAATCGTAGAGAGAGCGATGGGTCAGATCAGCTTCTATTAACCCTGGGCAAAGTGCATGAGGCAAATAGGTCGTCACGAGCACAATCGGCTCATCATCAACATAGCGCAGCCGATCAATTTGAATAACCGGGGTTTCTGGGTCTAGCTGCAAGGCAGCAGCAACTTTGGCATTGGCAGGAATGACAGCTTGTTTGAGCACCTGCGAAACTGGGGGGAATCCCTTTTGGCTCATATCATGATGAAAACCGGTGAGCTCCTGGAATAAACTTTCTCCAATTTTGGGCTCAGCCACAAACGTGCCCCGCCCCTTGCGTCGCACAATTAACCCTTCATTTTCTAATCCGGTAAGCGCCTGGCGAATCACTGTTCTACTTACATCGAACAGCGCACAAAGGTCGGGTTCGCTAGGTAGCTGGTCACCTGGCTGGGCATCGCCATGCTGAATATATTCTTTTAGGGCGTCTTGAACTTGGGCGTAAAAGGGGATGTAGGAAGTTCGATCAATTCTGCTGTTTAGTTTCACAACGTCTTTTCCCTACTTGTGTAATCCTGTTATCCTGTAATTACAACTTCCATGCTAGTTTATGCGTTTTGCCCAAAATGTCAAGGATATTTTGGGAAACATTGCTATTTCCTGGCAAATCCAAGCCGAATCTTGACAATTCAGCCTAGCAGGATTAACATACGGTTGTTAGGTTGTACGGACAAGATATAATTTGTGACTTAAGGACTCATTGAAATGGTAAACAATGCTTTGCGCAACCAAATTAATCCCCACAGCAAATCCCCTTTGTACCAACAAATTTATGAACTGCTGCGCCATAAAATTCTGGGAGGCTCTTGGCATCCTAATGACATTTTGCCATCAGAAGCGGAGTTGATGGCGCAATATAAAGTTAGCCGAGCGACCATCCGGCAGGCACTAGATGAATTGGCAACTGACGGCTTAATTTACCGGAAGCAAGGTAAAGGAACCTTTGTTTCGCCACCAACGGTTGAGCAAGGGTTGGTGCGTATCGTGAGCTTTACAGAAGATATGCAGCAGCGTGGTTTTATGCCGGGAACAAAGCTGATCTCGGCGGAACTTGTTCCAGCAACAGAGGTTTTGGCCTCTCAGCTACAAATTGAAGTGGGGGAACCGTTGGCACGGATTGAACGGCTACGTCTGGCAGACGATGAGCCGATGAGTGTCGAAGTCTCTTTTTTGGTACACCGTTATTGTCCCGGCATTTTGGCTCAAGATTACACGGCGCATTCCCTCAGGCAAATGTTGGAAGAAAATTATGGTATTCGCATTACCAGCGCCCAACAAACCATTCAGGCGGTTTCAGCAACCAAAGCGTTGGCTGAGTTATTGACCATCGAAAATAGTGCTGCGCTTTTATACATTGAGCGGCTCTCGTTTTCAGAGTTTGGTGCGCCTGTTGAGTATTTGCGCCTGTACCATCGTGGCGATCGGTACACGCTTCATGCGGATTTGCGCGGCTAAGTTGGAGAAGTAGGGAATGCACATTGTTACGCTTGGCGAAATTTTGATTGATATGTTTCCGGCAGAGGTGGGACGGCCGTTAACCCAAGTATCTGCCTTTCATCCCAAACCGGGTGGTGCTCCCGCCAACGTTGCTGTAGCTGCCCATAGGCTAGGTGCCGACACCGCCTTCATCGGCAAAGTGGGTGACGACATTTTTGGTCACCAGCTAATCGACGTGCTACGGCAGGAAGGTGTGGAAACGCGCGGGATGCGCGTGGACAACGAAGCCCGCACCACGATGGCGATCATTGCCATGCCGGACGAGAACACGGCCGAATTTGTGTTTTACCGCAATCCCGGTGCCGATTTACGCCTATGCGCCGAAGAGCTGGATATGACGCTGCTGCAAAACAGCCGTGCCCTCCACATCGGTTCGCTCAGCCTGGTAGATGAACCTGGGCGCACCGCCACGTTAACGGCCGTTGCCACTGCCAAAGAAAATGGTGCCTTCATCTCTTTCGATGTGAATTACCGCCCTAGCCTGTGGCGCAGTGACGACGAAGCACTGGCCCAAATTGAAGCGATGATTCCACAGGTTGATTTGGTGAAGGTGAATGAGGTAGAGCTGGCATTATTGCAGGGGGAAGAAACGGAAACGGCCGTTGCCATCCAAAACATTCTCGCCCAAGGCCCTACCCTCTGTGTACTCACGCGCGGACAAGATGGCAGTTTGGCACAAACGGCCGTTACCTCCGTTACCGTTCCCTCATTCCAAGTTGAAACCGTAGACGCCACCGGCTGCGGCGACGCCTTCATTGCTGCCCTGCTTACCCAGCTTACCGAAACGGCCGATTGGCAGCAGCAGCTAACTGCAAACCGATTAGAAACCGTTCTGCGCTACGCCAACGCCGTTGGCGCATTAACCGCCCAGACACAAGGCACCATACCGGCAATGCCAACGGCCGTTCAAGTCGAAACCTTTCTATCCAATCAAAAAACCTAACAGCAACACAGTTTTTGCTCTCTTTTCTCTGTAGCAAATTTATTTTTCAAGGAGTCTAAATGAACAATTCAACAACAAACACCGTCGGGGTGGCCGAGCTAAATGAAATCGCTCGGCAAACACGCCTCGACATCCTGGACATGACCACCAAAGCAGGCTCCGGTCATCCCTCTAGCTCATTCTCCGCCACCGAAATTGTGACCGTGCTCTATTTTGGCGGCGTCCTGCGCTACCGCCCCGATGAACCGCTATGGCCAGAACGCGACCGCTTCATCATGAGCAAAGGGCATGCTGCCCCCCTGCTCTACGCGGCTCTGGCTCGCGCCGGGTATTTCGACCGCGAAATGATTTGGACTTTGCGGCAGGTGGACAGCCCGGTACAAGGCCATCCCATCCAAAACTTGATGCCTGGCGTGGAAGCCACGACTGGCTCACTAGGGCAAGGGCTTTCAGCAGGGGTAGGTCATGTATTAGGCGGCCGACTTAACAACCTTGACTATCGTGTTTACGTCCTTCTGGGCGATGGCGAGTGCGAAGCCGGGCAGGTGTGGGAAGCAGCTATGTCCGCTGCCCACTTCAAAGCCGACAGTCTCGTCGCCATCCTCGACTACAACAAATACCAGGAAACTGGCCCCATCAGCCGCGAAATGGGCTTGGAACCATTGGTTGAGAAGTGGGAAAGTTTTGGCTGGAACGTTGTACAAGTAGACGGGCATGACGTGGTCGATTTGAAAACCAAATTCGCCACCATTGCTAATGTCAAAGGCAAGCCCTCAATCATCATCGCCCACACCGTTAAAGGCAAAGGCGTCTCTTTCGTCGAAGCCGACTTCACGTTCCACGGACGGGCGCTCACCCCAGAACAGGCCGAAAAGGCACGGGAGGAACTCAATGAAACTCGGTAAAAAAGCTGGACTCAGACCTTTTGCTCTACCGCTGCGCAACGTCTTTGGCGAGGCGCTGCTGAACGTGGCCCGCGAAAATGAAAAAGTGGTCGTCCTCGATGGCGACCTGGGCAACTCCACCAAAACAGAATACGTGCGCCAGGAATTCCCCGAGCGTTTCTTCAACATCGGCATCGCCGAAAGTAACTTGGTAGGCATCGGCGCAGGGCTAGAAGCGTGCGGCTTTGTCCCCTGGATCACCAGCTTCTCTTCCTTTTTGCTGTGCAATGCTTATGACCAAATTCGGCTGGCAGTGGCCATGTCCAACATCAACGCCAAGGTGCTGGGCAGCCACGGCGGCATCACCCTGGGCAAAGATGGCCCCACACAAATGGGTATCGAAGATTTAGCCTTGATGGGTGGCCTGCCCACCTTCACTATTCTCGTTCCCAGCGACCCCGCCTCGATGCACGCCGCCGTTAAAGCCGCCACTGACTTCGAGGGGCCTGTTTTCTTGCGCTCTAGCCGCGTAGCATTGCCGGAAATTTATCCGATGGATGATTGTCCATTTGAGATTGGCAAAGCCAACGTGGTGCGCCAAGGCAGCGATTTAACAATTGTGGCCTGCGGCATCATGGTTTCGGCGGCATTAGACGCTGCGGCCGATTTAGCTGAAGAAAGCATTGAAGCGCGTGTGCTCGACTTCCACACTATTCGTCCGATGGACGTGGACGCCCTGACCGCCGCCGCCCGTGAGACTGGCGCAATCGTGACGGCCGAAGAGCATCTGCTGCAAGGCGGCATGGGCAGCAACGTGGCTCGCGTCGTCGCCGAGCAGTTCCCCGTACCCATGCGCTTCGTGGGGCTGGCTGATGTTTACACTGAATCTGGCGAGCCGGATGATTTGTTGAAGAAATACAAGTTAACGGCCGTTGACATCGCCACCGCCGCCCGTGAGGCACACGCGGCAAAGGCTGGCTGATATGCTCTATCAAGAATTGAAACAACGAGCCGCGGCTGGCAACCCAATTCGGGTAGCGGCCAGCGGCGCGGGCTGGATGGGCAGCGGTTTTGCCGCCCAAATGGCTCACGTCCCCGGCATGGAACTGTCCGTGCTGATTGATCCCGATTTAGAAGCGGCCTGCGACGCTTTTTTGGCAACCGGTTTAGCCAAAAATGACATTGTGGAGGCAACGGCCGTTGGTCAGGCAATGGATGCCATTTGCCAGGGCAAGCGCGTGATTACAACTAATGTCAATCTGGCGGCTCAGCTAGAGGCCATCGACGTGATGACCGATGTTACGCCTTCCCCTGCTTCCGGTGCGGACACCGCTTACGCCGCCATCCAGCACGGCAAAGATGTGGTGCTGATCAACATCGAAGCGGACGTGACTGTGGGCCGCATGTTGAAAAAGCTGGCAGCGGATGCAGGCGTGCTTTATTCCGTCTCCTCCGGCGATGAGCCGGGCTGCCTGATGGAACTGGTCGAGTACGTCAACCTGCTGGGTTTTGAACCCATCGTCATCGGCAAAGGCAAGAACAACCCGCTCAACCCGGCGGCGACACCAGACACAGTGGCTGAGTCTGCCAAAAAAGCAAACAAAGATGCTTACCAGACCGCTTCCTATGTGGACGGCAGCAAGACGATGTTTGAGATGACCTGCGCCGCCAACGCCACCGGCTGCGTCCCCATGCAGCGGGGCATGGTAGGGCCAGAAGCAACGCAGGAAACGATCACGGAGATTTTCTCGCTTAAAGAAGATGGCGGTTTAGCCCCCCACCCCGGCGTGGTGGACTTTGTGCAAGGCTCATCGATGGCGGGCGGCGTGTTTGTGACGGTGCGGGTGCAGGACGACCGTATTGCCGACGATTTGAAGTATTTGAAAGTGGGCAACGGCCGTTACTCCACTTTCTTCCGTCCCTACCACCTTTGGTTCATCGAGGCACCCATCTCCATTGCCAAAGCAGTTTTGCACCGACAGACAACGTTGGTACCGCTGGATGAACCGGTCGCCGACGTACTCACCATCGCCAAGCGGGACCTGAATCCCGGCGACAGACTAGATGATTTTGGCGGCTACACGTTTAGAGGCTTGATGGACACGGCGACGGCCGTTGTTAACGAAAATGGTCTGCCTGAAGGGTTAGCCCCTGGTGCTGAAATCATCCGCCCGGTGGCCTCTGGCAGCGTCATCACCTGGGACGACGTGCGCCTGGATGAAACCAGTACCGTCGTCAAGCTACGCCGCCAACAGGACCAATTGAAATAAAACGAACCATTTCGCAGGGGCGGGACGGCGCGGCATAATCTTGGAAAAACGATTCAATTCATCTCCGCGCCGTCTCGCCCGGTTCATTAATTTGGGTGAGACGACCGAGAGACAAGACCGTTCATTAAGCCAAAGCCTTTCCCGGTCGTCCCACCCCTACAATGGATCGTGGTTGATTGAAGGATTGATGATACCAATGACAAAAACTAAATCAGAAGCGGAGGCACGCATCGCTAACAGCGGTCTGACCGCCGAACAGCTAACTGACGCGCTGCATAAGATGCACCAGATTCGCTTCTTTGAAGAAAAGGCAGAATCGCTTTACGTGCTGGGCAAAATTCACGGCACGATGCACCTCTCTATTGGGCAGGAGGCATCAGCGGTGGGTGCTTGTTTGGCGTTGCGCTCTGACGATTACATCCTCAGCACCCATCGTGGCCACGGTCATTGCATTGGCAAAGGGGCAGAGCCGCGGCTGATGATGGCTGAATTTTTTGGCAAGGAGATCGGCTACTGCCGCGGCCGTGGAGGCTCCATGCACATCGCCGACGTGGCGGGTGGCAATCTGGGGGCTAACGGCATCGTCGGCGGCGGTATTCCGCTGTCCACCGGCGTGGGGCTGAGCCTGCAAATGCAGAAGAAAGAGAACGTCTGCCTCACCTTTTTCGGCGATGGTGCGGCCAACGAAGGCGCATTCCACGAATCGCTGAACCTGGCGGCGATTTGGAAGCTGCCGGTGGTCTACGTCTGCGAGAACAACCAGTACGCCATGTCGATGCCGGTGGAAAAAGCGTTCCCCGTCGCTCAAATCTCCAAACGGGCCGTAGCCTACGACATTCCCGGCGTGACGGTGGATGGCAATGATTTGTTTGCGGTGTATGAGGCTGTGAAAACGGCCGTTACCCGCGCCCGCAGTGGTGAAGGGCCATCACTCATTGAATCCGTCACCTACCGCTGGCGAGGCCATTCCAAGAGCGACCGCCAACGGTATCGCACCCGTGACGAAGTGAAAGCGTGGCAAGCCAAAGACCCTATCAAGCGGCTGGCACAACAGTTGGCCGAGGCGGGATTGGCAACCAAGTCTGAATTAGCGGAACTGGAAGCCGCAGCCAAACAATCCATTGAAGAAAGCGTGGCTTTTGCCGAAGCGGCCGATGATCCCGATCCCGCCACGATTTTGGACGGTGTGTATGCCTAATCAACTGACTAAAACAACAATGGAGCCAGAAACGGCCGTACTCCGCGAATTAACCTATGCCCAAGCCGTGCGCGAAGCATTGCAAATAGCGATGACGCGGGACGAGCACGTTTTTATGCTGGGTGAAGATATTGGTGTGTACGGGGGTGCTTTTGGCATTTCCGACGGGCTGCTGGAGCAGTTTGGGCCAGAAAGGGTACGCGACACACCTATTTCTGAGGCGGTGATTGCAGGAACGGCCGTTGGTGCGGCCATGACCGGCATGCGCCCCATCGCCGAAATTCAGTTCATGGATTTCATCACCCTCTCAATGGAGCAGTTGGTGCTGCAAGGCGCCAAAATTCGCTTCATGTTTGGTGGTAAGGTCACTGTGCCAATGGTGCTTCGTACACCCGCAGGCTCTGGCACGGGCGCAGCGGCCCAACATTCAGAAAGTTTAGAGGCGTGGTTTGTTCACGTTCCTGGCCTAAAAGTTGTGATGCCTTCTACACCTTACGACGTGAAAGGGCTGCTGCTGGCTTCTATTGAAGATGATAATCCAGTGATTTTTGTTGAGCATAAGCTACTCTACCGCACCAAAGGGCACGTGCCTGAAGGCTACTACACCGTCCCTCTCAGCCAAAGCGAAGTGAAGCGCGAAGGCAGCGATTTAACCGTCGTCGCCACCTCCATTATGGTACCACGAGCGTTGGAAGCAGCTGATACGTTGGCACAGGAAGGTATTGAGCTTGAGGTGGTCGATCCGCGCACGCTGAAGCCATACGATTCTGACACGATCACCCAATCCGTTATTAAAACAGGTAAGGCACTGGTGGTGCATGAAGCACCCAAGACGGGCGGTTTTGGTGGCGAGGTTGTGGCCGAGATTGTGGCCGGGGAAGCGTTTGATTACCTGGACGCGCCCGTGCGCCGTCTGGCCGGATTGGACATGCCAATTCCGTACAATCGAGAGCTGGAGCGAGCCGCCGTGCCTCAGGTGGAAGATATTGTCCGCGAAGCACGGGAGCTGGTGCAGGGAGCGTATTGAGCATGGCCACACCGATCATTATGCCCAAGTTTGAGATGTCGCAGGAAGAAGCGCTGGTGATGGCCTGGTTGGTCGCCGAAGGGGATTTTGTGGAGAAGGGCGATCCGCTGATGGAGGTAGAAACCGATAAGGTGACGATGGAGGTAGAAGCCCCGGAAGACGGTATCTTGCGCGGCGTCTTGGTGCAGGATGGTGATGTAGTGCCGGTGGCGGAAACCATTGCCTACATCGTGCCAAAGGGTGAAGAATGGTCGCCGCCCAAGGTGGAACCAGAAACGGCCGCTGCCCCCGCCCCAGCCGTTGAAACAGTATCTCCACCTAAAGCCACCCCCATTGCCCAACGCATCGCCACTGCCAATGAAATTGATATTAACGAGGTCATGCCAGCGGCTAACGACCAGAAAATTCGGCGGCAGGAGGTGGAGCAATTTTTACAAGAGCGGCAGACTGCGCCAGCCAGGAACGGCCGTCACGAAACCGAACCATCCGGCAAAGTACGCGCCACCCCTGCTGCCCGCCGCGTGGCAAAGGGACGAGGTCTGGAACTGGCACAAATTAGCGGCAGCGGCCCGCGCGGGCGCGTCCAGGCTAATGACGTAACTTCCTTCAAGCTGCCAAGCAGCTCAGCAAAACCCACACCCCCAATCATTGAGGATGTTGAGCAGCTGCCCATCAACCGCATGCGGCGCACGATTGCCGAGCGGCTGACGCAGAGCTATCAGGCAATTCCTCACATCACCTTTACCGTAACGGCAGACATGACGGCCGTTCTCGATTTGCGGCAGCGATTGAATGAGCAAGCTGAGAAAGAGGGAGCGGCAAGGGTGTCGGTAACGGCCGTTTTAGCCAAAGTGTGCGCCTGGGCATTAGGGCGACATCCATTGGTCAACGCTTCCTGGCATGATGACAGCATTCAACTGCACCGGCAAGCCAACATCGGCATCGCCGTCGCTCTGGATGACGGGCTGATTGTGCCGGTAGTGCAAAACGTGGCGGCTTTGGGATTATTGGACATCGCCAACCAGATGCGGACGCTCACGGCGCGGGCAAGGGAAAACCGCCTGCAGCCGCAGGATGTGCAAGGCGGCACCTTCACTATCAGTAATCTGGGCATGTTGGGCATCGACCATTTCACAGCAATTATCAACCCACCCCAAAGCGCGATTTTGGCGGTGGGGCGCACGGTAAAGCAGCCGCTGGTGGTGGAAACAGAAGCTGGTGATGAACTCGTGATACGGCCGTTGCTAAAAATGACACTCTCCGTTGATCACCGCACGGTTGATGGGGCGGTAGCAGCCCGCTTTTTGCAAGATTTGATTGCTGGTCTTGAACAGCCTGATCGGTTACTTTGGTAGAGATAAGAAAATAATGAATTGTGGATAATGAATTGTGAATGAAGTGCGACCTTCACAATTCACCATTTATGGAGGATTTTGATGAGAATTGGTGTGTTTACAGCATTGTTTCAGAATTTACCCTTTGAAGAGGCGTTGGATAAGGCAGTGGCGGCAGGGGTAACGGCCGTTGAAATTGGTGCGGGCGGCTATCCCGGCAGCCAACACTGCCCGGTGGATGACTTGTTAGCCAGCGAAGCGAAACGGGATGAATACATGGAGGCTATCACGTCGCGCGGCCTGATATTGAGCGCGTTGAGCGTACATAATAATCCGGTGCATCCTGATGAGGCAACGGCCGTTGAAGCTGACAACGTGATTCGCAAAGCGGCTAAATTAGCAAGTCTGCTCAATGTGCCGGTCGTCAACGGCTTTTCTGGCCTGCCAGCCGGTGCGCCCGGCGACAGTATGCCCAACTGGGTCACCTGCCCCTGGCCGCCCCATTTCCTGGAGATACTAGATTACCAATGGAACGAGAAGGCCATCCCCTACTGGCAGGAAGCAGGTAAATATATTGAAGACCAAGGCGTAAAGTTTGCCTTTGAAATGCACCCCGGCATGTTAGTGTACAACGTAGAAACGATGCTGAAGCTGCGCGATGCCGTCGGGCCAGTTCTAGGCTGCAACTTTGACCCCAGCCACCTGTTCTGGAACGGCGTCGATGCCGTTGCCGCCATTCGCAAGCTGGGCGACGCCATTTATCACGTTCACGGCAAAGATTGCTATGTCGATGAACTCAATATCTCGGTCAACGGCTGCAACGACAACAAGCCATATGGCGAAATCCTGGATCGTGCCTGGACATTCCGCAGCATTGGTTATGGTCATGGCGCCCAGATGTGGAAGGACATCATCAGTGCCTTGCGGCTGGTGGGTTATGATTACGTTATTTCGATTGAGCATGAAGATGCGCTGATGTCCACCGACGAAGGGTTGGGCAAAGGCGTGGCGATGTTGAAGCAGGCCAATATCTTTGAACAGCCCGGCGAGATGTTCTGGGCGTAATGGGGCGCATCGAATTAGACGAAACGGCGTGGGTAAACGGCCGTAACTATCGCAAAAATCGGTTGGCAGATGAGACAACGCTATCTTGTTCTGGCGCACTGGTGCAAATGGTGAAGATGGCTCCTGGTTCGACGATTCCGAATCACGTGCATCAAACCTCCATCGAGTTTTACTACGTAGTAAGCGGCGAGTGTCGTCTGGTTATCAATGAAGAGAACCACAGGCTGCAACAGGGTGATATGTTTCTGACCCGGCCGGGCGACATACACCGCCTGTACAATGAGAGCAACGAGCCGTTTACCTTGCTGGTTTTCAAAACCAACGCCGCCCCCGATGATACATTTTGGACGAATGAATAAACATCCGCAAAATGCGCAGATTGGCGACTTCAGATCGCTTGCAGATTTTCCCCGTTTCCTCTCTGGGTAACTCTGTGCCTTCTCTGTGTTCCTTTATTTTCAGGAGAGTTGAGTGATGAGTAATGAAATACCAGAAGTTGGCGTAGGTATGTTAGGGTATGCCTTTATGGGGCGAGCGCACAGCAATGCGCTGCGCAGCATCCCTTTTGCTATTGATCCGCCTCCGGCGATTCCCAAATTGGTGGCTGTGTGCGGCCGTAATGAACCAGCGCTCAAGGCAATGGCAGCACGGTACGGTTACCAAAAAACCTATACCGATTGGCGCGACATGCTGGAAGATGATGCCGTGCAGTTATTTGACAACGGTGGCCCAAACAATGCCCATGCCGAACCGTCTATTTTGGCGGCGCAGGCGGGAAAGCACGTCTTTTGTGAGAAACCGATGGCTCGCACAGCCGAAGAGGCCAAAGCAATGCTGGATGCGGTGACGAAAGCGGGCGTGAAACATGGCGTCGCCTTTAACTACCGCTTTGTTCCCGCCATTCGGCAGGCAAAACAGCTCATTGAAAGCGGTGCATTGGGACGCATTTACCATTTCCGCGCCATGTACTTACAGGAATGGATTTTGCCCCATTACAACACGCCACATTTGTGGCGCATGGACAAAGGCGTGGCGGGAACCGGAGCCATCGGCGATCTGGCAGCTCACATTGTAGATTTGGGTCTATATCTGGTTGGTGAGATGAAGAGCGTGAGTGGGATGACGCGGACGTTTATTGAGGAACGGCCGTTACCTGACGGCAGCGGCATGGGCAAAGTAGACGTAGATGATGCTTTCGTCGCCACAGTTGAGTTTGAGAATGGTGCGATTGGTTCGCTAGAAGGAACGCGACTCGCTGCTGGGCGCAAAAATTACGAAGTGATAGAAATCAACGGTGAAAAGGGCTCTATTCGTTTTAATCTGGAGCGCCTAAACGAGCTGGAAGTATATTGGGTGGACGATGAACCAAAAGAAACGCAAGGCTTCCACACCGTCATAGTCACCGAAGGGCACCACCCCTGGCTCAACCATTGGTGGCCGCCGGGACATATCATTGGCTGGGAACATACATTCATCCACGAATTGACCCATTTCTTGGATTCCATTGTCAATGGCAAGCCGGTGGGAGACATTGGAGCTACATTCGAGGATGGCTACAAGGCAGCAGTGGTTTGTGATGCTATTGTCTCATCTGCAATATCGAAGCGGCAAGTTGATTTAGAATTCGAATAGAAATCTAATCCAAATTCGAGGTTGTAAAAAAGGACAGACCATTGTAGAAGCGACATATTTCATCCGCGCCTGATTTGAGGTTTTTGGGGTGATGAAGAAAATGCTTCCGATGATCCCAATGACAACAGCTCTATTTGCCACTTCCGCGTGACGGCCGATGAACCAGAAAAGCAGTTTGATCATTTACAGGCTTTGCTAGATAAAGCCTGTGATGCCTACGAAGACATTTTTGCCCCAGGCACCAAATCGGACTTGACAATATTTGCTTAACTTGCCCTATGTGCTAAGTGCTGTAAGCAACGAAATAGTCATTGGCTTCATCGTGGGCCAGCAGCACCCAGAAGGTATAGACCCCTAGCAGCGTGCCAAGGGGAATATTCATCAGGCTTAAAAAGCCGATAATCAAAGCCAACAAGCGAGACCATGATTTGCGCTTGAGCAAGCCCCAGCCTGTGATCATGCCAGGGATGGAAACAAGTACCAAAATCCCCAGGACAAAAATGCCAACCAGAGCCAGGACGCTCATCGCCTCGCCATTACCAGACAGCATGCCCGCACCAATCAAAATAAAAAACACAAGCACACCAATAAAAAGTGTAAACAGGTTTAGCCCCAAATGTAACCAGCCCAACATGGTGACGTGTTTTTCTAACTCTTTGAAATTATTTTGTTTCATTCGTTGCCTCCTATTCATAACTAAAAGCAGCTTTGCAAACCATGTGGAACTCTCTCTTTGGTTCCTAAAATATTTTCTGTGGTTTGCTATGAAGCTATACGCAGTAATTATGGGCGAGTTGTATACTGGGAGGCTGCTTTGGGCTAAACGGCCGTCTCTGCCATGATCACCCCACGCTTGTGAATTGTCATGCCCACAGGCAACGGCCGCTCCGCAACCCAATTTTCAACCATTTCACTAAACAGCTCTGGAATTTCTCCATTCCAGCCGTGATGTGCGTTGGGAATTGTAGCAGTTACGGCCGTTTCCACCGCTCCGAAATCTGCCAAACTCTCCAGAATCAAACCTGTCTCCTTTTCACCTGCAACCGCCAACAGGCGCGGCTGCTGTTGCCCCAACCCCGTGGGCAACGTGAAGTTCAGTACCTCATCATAGATGCGAAGAATGGTTTGTGGCCGCAAATTTTTGCTATCCCGGCGATAAAGCGGTTTTGCTTCGTCGGGAATTTGCATCATCCGGCTCATCAGGTCGATAGTGAGGTTCCAACCCATAATACGACTCATGATTTTGGGCATCAGTTTATATTGTAGGGTGTCCGGGAACGGCCGTACCGTAACGCCACTCACTATGGCAGATAGTACCAATTGAGGATGGTTGGCCAACAAAGTCAGAGTTGTGTAGCCACCCAGAGACAATCCCACTATGTGTGCTTGCCCGTTGGTGGCTTTGTTGCGGATGATGTTGGCGAGGGAAACGGCCGTTTCGGCAAACGAAACCCATTCCACCTGATAACTTTCCCCATTTCCCGGCAAATCAACCGCCAAAAGATGGTACGTGTCCTGCAACGCTTCAATCTGGTCTTGCCACATCCAGCTACTTACCCCTAGACCATGCAAAAACAAAATCGTGGGATTTCCGTACGAACCATATTCGTGAACTTTCAAATTCATTTTAACTGCTCCTTTCAAAGGACTCTTTCTTCGGGAATAGTGACTGAAGCCAACGTAAACCGTTTGCGCTCTAGCGCGGGTTGGTTAGCCATCACCTGACCGACTAAATTGATAATTTGTGTTTGAAATGCAATTCGCTCTTCGTCCGTCAGGTAAATCACAGCACGGTTGTAGCTGAGTCCTTCGCTGGCAAAGTCGGCTGGGTCAGACTGCTGAGCGTAGCGGGCAAAGGTATCAATAAGGGCTGCCGCAAAGGTGGAGAAGTAACGCACATGTTGCTCTGCGGAAACTGATTGCATTTCATCAGCCGTTAACCGTGCCGAACCGGATACCACCCCATACGTCCGCTCGGTCGCCCCATTCACCACCTGCTCTGCGACTACTTCAAATATGCCACCATCTAGTAGCCGCCTAATGTGTCGATACAGCGTTGCCTGGGCGACATCAGACATGGCCGCCGCCAATTGGCGCGGTGTCATCTGCCGTCCCGCCAGCTCGGTTACTAGCCGCATTCGCACCGGATGAAGTAACAAGTCACTTTTGGATTGAGTCATCGCATCACCTTTCTCATGATTGATAACGGTATTGTATTCTCAAAAGTGATAATAGTCAATACCCAATTCCGTAAACAGTATTCAGTAGTCAGTGAACAGTTACTGCTTACCGCATACCAACCACTGACTACAGATAACAGTTTGCCCGCCGGTTCCCTGCTGGCTACAATGCACACCATGTACCAGCAAAGTATTATTGTGCGTACAAAACTTGTGCCACCCCGCCCCGCGCAGCACACGCTCCCCCGCGAGCGGATTAAGCAACGACTGCTAGCAGCACAAAACCACCGCCTTACCATTGTGCAGGCAGGCACGGGCTACGGTAAAAGCACCGCCCTGGCCACGCTGGCCTCCAGCCAGCAGGCAACGGCTCACTTTGTGTGGTACCGGGTAGAGGCAGAGGACAGCGATGCCCAACCCTTTTTACTACATCTGCTGCACGGCTTTGGCATTGCCCTGCCCAACTTGTCTGACGCGCCCCTAGCCGCTTTAGAAGCGTGGGCACAGGAGCCACAAACCCCCAACTGGACGGCCGTTACCGACAGCCTCATCAACGAACTGGCTCAGGGTCTGAATCAACCGACGTTTTTGGTGTTGGACGATGTGCATCTCATCAATGACAGCAGCGAACCCATCCGCATTTTAGACCGACTCATCGGCCTGGCTCCAGAAAACTTGCACATCATCTTGGCAACCCGCTACCCGCTGTCGCTTCCTTCGCTGCTCACCTGGCGCGTCAAGGGGCAGGTGCTGGAAATTGGTCAAGAAGAACTGGCTTTCACCCCCGGCGAAATTGATGCGCTTTTCCGTGATACGTATGGCCATGCCCTCTCGCTGGAGCAAGCCGCGATGGTGATCAGTCGCATTGAAGGGTGGCCGATTGCCCTGCATCTGATTTGGCAGCAGTTACAGCGTGATGGTGGCGCGTCGCTGGCACAAGCATTGAGCCAGCTTTCTGGCTCGGCCAGCGATCTGTTCCAATTTTTAGCCCAAGAGGTATTGAACCAACAGCCGGACGATGTGCAGGCATTTTTGCGAGAAACGGCCGTTCTGCGTGAAATGACCACCCCGCTATGCAACCAGCTACGCCGCCACCAGGACAGCCAGCAACTGCTGCGCTACCTGTTGGAAAAAGGGCTGTTTGTTGTCAATTTGGGCAATGGCTACGTGCGCTACCATCATTTATTCCGAGAACTCCTGCTGAGCCAGCTAACCAGCAATGAAGCTGACACGCTCAACCAGCAGGCAGCCACCATCTACCAGCAGCAAGGGGAAGACGAGGAGGCAATTTACCATTTGTTAGCGGCAAAAGCGTTTGAAAAAACGGCCGTCCTCCTCACCACGTTGGGCCGCAGGCTGGTGCGTTTAGGTCGATTAGACACGTTGGCGGGCTGGATTGGCCGCCTGCCACCAGACATTTTGGCCCACTACCCTGCCCTGCTCACCTATCTGGGCGACATCGCCCGGCTGCATTCCCGCTTCGACGAAGCGTTGGGCTGGTACCAACAGGCTGAGCAGCGCGGACGCGCCTTGGCAGACCGGCGCGCCATCGGCCAGGCACTGCGCGGGCAGGCGCGAGTGTACCTGGACACAGTTAACGCCACCAAAGGTGAGGAACTGCTGCAAGCAGCCTTGCGCCTCTCTGACGGGCAGGAAGATCGGGAAAGCCAGGCGCGACTGCTGGAGCTGCTGGCAGAAAATCTCCTAAACCAGGGGCGGCTGCGCGAGGCAGAAGATTATCAGGCACAAGCACAGATTTTGCTTGATCAAGGGCATGGCCCGGCCGAGCTGCCCGTGCGGATGCTGCTGCGGACGGGTCGGCTGGCAGAAGCGCGAGAGATTTTAGAAGCGCAGGCAGAAAAAGAGGAACAATCTCCGGTGCTGCGCCCGCGCGCCCACCGGGAAACGCTGCTGCTGCTGTCGCTGATTTTGTCGTACCAAGGTGAGGCAGAGAAGGCCTTAGCAACGGCCGTTTCTGGCATAAATCGGGGGCGCGAACTCAACTCTGGCTTTATTACGGCCGTTGGCCATTGCCGCCAGGGGCACGCCTGGCTGCTGCACAAAAACGAGCATGGGTATGAGCAAGCTCGCCATTCGTTCCAGCAAGCGGTGACAATTGGCGAACAGATGGACGTGCCACGACTCAAAATTGAGGCGTTTTGGGGGCTGTGCCAGGCCTACGGCTTCCCCGGCGACCATGAGGCGGCACTCGCCTACGCCAGAGAGGGCATTGCTCTGGCGCGGCTGCACGGCGATGAATGGGTAGAAATGTGCATTCGCCTAACGATGGGGTCTACCTACACCTTGCTGGGCATGACCCCAGAAGCAAATGAATGGCTGGCACAGGCGGGCAATGGCTTTCATGATTGCAGCGACGTTTTTGGGGAAACGGCCGTTCGTCTTTGGCGCTGTCTGCTCTGGCACCAAACCGGGGACGAGACGCGCCTAAGACGCGATTTGGACATGTTGCTGCCGCAAATTAGCCGCCATCGGTTTGAATTTTTGTTCCTGCGGCGCACCCTGCTGGGGCCGCCCGATCCCCGCGTCCTGGTCCCGCTACTGCTCTTTGCCCGTGACCATAGCCAGCACGCGGCCGTTGCCGAGGCGATCTTAACGCAATTAGGATTGAGCCAGCTTGAGCGACATCCAGGCTACCAGTTACGCATTCAAACGTTAGGCGCATTCCGCATTTGGCTGGGGGATGAGGAGCTGCCCAGCAAGGCGTGGCGGCGCAAAAAATCGCGCCAGCTTTTCCAACTATTGCTCACGCATCGGGGGACGCTGCTCCACCGGGACCAAATCGCAGAAATGTTGTGGCCAGAGCTAAATCCTGAGGGTGCGGTGCGCGACTTCAAGATTGCCTTTAGCGCGATGTGCTCGGTGCTGGAGCCAAATCGGAAGCGCAATGCCCCTTCGGCATTTGTGGTGCGAGACGGCAGCCGATACGGCTTGCGGGAGGAGTCGGATGTGTGGTTGGATACGGCCGTTTTTGAGCAGCAGATCGACGAGGGAAACCAACTTTATCAGCAAGATGTAGAGCAAGCAGTGGAATGTTATGAAACGGCCGTGGCTCTCTACAAAGGCAACTACCTGCAAGCCTATCCCTACGAAAGCTGGACACACGAAGCGCGTGAGCGACTTTCGGCCCGCTATCTGCATGCCGCCGATCGCCTGGCTCAGTGGCAAGCAGAGCAGCAAAACTGGGAAGCAGTCATCAGCCTCTGCCAAGCCATCTTGCAGCAAGATGACTGTTGGGAAGATGCGTACCGCCTGCTCATCCAAGCACATGTCGCCCTAGGCAATCGTGTACAGGCCGTACGCACCTACCAGCGATGCGAATCTGCCCTGCAAGCCGGATTGGGCGTGCCGCCCGCCCCCGCCACCACACAGCTCTATCAAACAATTCGATAACTTTCCCCTCTAAAGTTATAATCAGCCGCATGAATGCGAATTATCCCGACAGAAAAATTCTTGCCCATTTGCCCACCCCGCTGGAAAAATTGGAACGTCTCAGCAAACATCTGGGCGGCCCCGATATTTATATGAAGCGAGATGATCAAACTGGCTTGGCCACCGGCGGCAACAAAACCCGTAAGCTGGAGTTTTTGGTAGCAGATGCAATAGCACAAGGCTGTGACCATCTGATTACCACCGGAGCACCACAAAGCAACCATTGTCGGCAAACGGCCGCTGCCGCTGCACATTGTGGGTTAGGGTGCAGTCTCGTTTTGCGGGGAGAACCACAAAGTCAGATGCAAGGTAACTTGCTGCTAAACAAGCTGTTGGGGGCACATCTGTACTGGACGGGGGATCGCAATCGCCAGGAAGTGATGGCCGAAGTAGCCAATGAACAGCGGGCGATGGGGCATAAGCCCTACACTATTCCGCTGGGCGGCTCCAACGTGATGGGTGCCACCAGCTACGTGTTGGCCATGAAAGAGCTAACGGAGCAGCTGCAGGCCGCCAGCATCAACATAGACTTCATCGTCTTTGCCAGCAGCAGCGGCGGCACCCAGGCGGGCCTCGTACTGGGCGCGGAACTGTATGGTTTTCGCGGGCAAATTTTGGGCATCAGCGTCGATCATCCCGCTGAGGAGTTGCAGATGCAAGTGTCGGCATTGGCCACGGCCACGGCCACCCATCTAGGCGTTGGGACCGTCTCCATTGCCAACCGCGTAGAGGTGAACGACGATTATTTAGGTGACGGCTACGCGATGGTAAGCGAAACCGAGCGGGAAGCAATTCAAATGGTGGCCCAGTTGGAGGGCATTTTGCTCGATCCGGTTTACACCGGGCGAGCCATGGGCGGCCTCATTGATTTGATACGCTGGGGGGCGTTCACCCGTGGGCAAAGTGTCCTCTTCTGGCACACTGGCGGTGCAGCCGCCTTGCCCGCCTTTGTGGATAAACTTTTGCCATAATTCGTGCTAACAAGACAAATCTGATGAGTTGGGAATCAATTGCAAATGAATATCTAATACCAATTTGGTTCTTTGGATTATTGTTTTGGGCAATATGGTTTACGATCAAAATATCTAGCTTCAAACGTCAAACAAGGCTTCAAAGAGCCATTAGCAAACCTCAACTAAGTCAGTTACGGACTCAATTATTTAGAAGCATTTTTTGGATATTTTTGCCTAGTTTCTCTTTATTTTTCCTCCCTTACGGTGAAAGCACAATTACCGGAGCAATTACCACCACTCTTTTTTGCTTTATCCCTTTGTTTTTAACGTCTTTAGGGGCTCTTGAATACGAAATTTGGTTTTTTCGTCGTGCAAATTTTCCCTTCACAGACCAAGCAGTTGCGCCGATTCCAGAGCCACCTCCGCCGCCCCCGCATGCTGGTAAAAGTTTTGAAGATCTCTCAAAAGAATTAGAGCAAGCTATGAAGGATTTAGAGGAAAACAGATGAGTTAATCTGTACGGTATTCGGCTTTGGCTTCGGCAACGGCCGTTACCAATACCTCCTCTCTCACCCCCTGCCGCCGCAAACTTTCCATCAGCCGAGAAAGCTCCGTCTCTTGATCCAGTCGCTCTAAATCTGCACGCAGACCTTGCCCAACATAAGCCCGCATCAGCGGCTGGTAGCCAGAAAAGCCCAGTAGCGGCGCAATTCGTTTCAGCTCCTCAACTACATCCTCCGGCATCCGAATACTCACCATCACTTTTTTACGATTGGGTTGCAATCTTGCCTTCAATTTATCCACGCTCATACTGTTTTCTCTCACTGTTTTTTGCCAATCGTGCCGAAATCAAACGAACGTCATCCCCGCGCCAGACATATGTGACAAACAGAATCTGCCAACTTTTTGTCATACCGAGTACATGATGCCGTCGTTCCCCTCCTTCAATCTTGTCCTGTAATGACATTAAAAAAGGGTCAAAGAACAGTTCAACGGCCGTTTGGAAATCAATGCCATGTTTCCTGAAATTAGCGTACGCTTTCTCAGTGTCCCATTCAAAGTTGATACCCCGATAATGAATTCTTTCATCCATGATATTTTATATGCTTGTATTTACAATGTCAATACGTTTTATTCTACTACGGTGACCCTGGCTAGAAAGAACGCATTCGTCTCGCCGTCCGGAGAGGTGATGGACAGACGGTCGGCGGGATTGGCCTGATCGTAGAGGCCAAGCAGAAGTTCGTAGTTGCCGGAGGGCAAATCGGTAGGAATGAGCAGACCGTGGTTGTCTAGCATAACGTCGCCTGGCTGCCAGGTGGTGGTGAGGGCCAAGCCGCCACCCGGTTCGCTGTCTCGCTGGCTGACAAGGTTGCCGTTGGCGTCCAGCAAGTGCAGGAAGACTTTGTAGCGCGTTTGGAGGGGTACGGCCGTTTCCCAAAACAAGGTCACCTCCACAATATCCCCCGGACGCAGGCGGGTTTCCCCCAGCGTATAGCCGTTGAGTGTGATTGATTCGCCGAAAGGAAGAGAAACGGCCGTTGCCATCTCGGTTGCTGGTGCAGAAGGAATGGCATACGTCACAAAGCGCACATCCCCATACCATTCATCCGTCGCTTTGAAGGCATGGGCGTCCAGCCAACGCTCAATCAGCCGCTCCGGATCACGCTGGGCTTCCCCCCAAAAAATGGCGTAGAGACGGCCGTGCTGCGCCGCAATCTGGCTCAGGGTGGCATCAATTTCGTCGGGATTGGGGCGGCTGCGCCCTTCTGGCAAGGGATAAACATTGCCGTCATCGGGGAAGTAGTAGGTGAACGCCTCCCACTGGTTGGCGGCGTTCAAAATCACCCCTGCATTCGGATGGTCTTCAGCCAAAATGCGGCTGGCCATGCCCCGATAATCGGCACGGGTGTAGGTGGGGTCTGTGTACATATTTTGCAGTGATTGCATCATTCCCCACGACAACACTAGCAAGCAGATGCTCACCAGCAAACGCAAGCCACGCTGATTGGTATAAGTAAAGGCTGCTGCCAGCCAAATCAGCCAAAATGGTGCGGCGACCATTAAAAATTTATGGAATTCAGCCTCAGTGGTGCCAGTGGCAAACATCATGCCTAGCGGCACAATGACACCGAGCAGTGGCAGGATAAGTTTGGTACGGCCGTATACCAACCCCAGCCCCAACAAAGCAAACACCAGCCACAATAAACCAGCCTCTACTTCAACTGTTTGGCCAAAGGTGAGGAAGTGAGAAACGGCCGTACCAAATTCCCCGATCCCCGGACGGCTAACCGGATCACTGCCAAACTGGTCCAGAAAAATAGGCAGCCAAGGAGCGTAGAGCAGCAAGGTGGTCAGCATAAGGAGCGGCCAATGCTTAATGGTTAACGGTAAATTGTTAATGTTGAATGGTTTTGACGGTGATTGGATAATTTTGATGAGGATGAAAACATTGTGGACAAGGAGAACCGCCGGAAAAAAGTAATGCGTATACAAACCCGCCGCCGCACACAGCACATATGCCCCACCCCACAACCAACGCCGATTACCGTTCACCACTAACGGATTACTGATCATCGACAACCAACGCAGCAACAACACGGTAGCCAGCACCGCCCACAGACCAAGCAGCGCATACATCCGCGCTTCCTGACTGTAATAGACCATCGCTGGATTGATGGCCAGCAACAGTGCTGCAAGCCACCCTAACAACCAGCCTTTGCGTTGACCTCCGCGCCTTCGCGCCTTTGCGTTAAGATTTTTCGCCAACACAAACGTCAACGGCACGGTGAACAGCCCGGCAAACAAAGACAATGACCGCAGCCCAAACTCACTATCACCCACCAGCTTACGCCACTGGTTTAGCAGCAAATAGTAAAGGGGCGGATGAATATCGCTGGCTGTGCCTTCGATAATGAGCGGAATGGTGCGCTCGCTGAGCCGGGCACTGTTTCCTTCATCGTTCCAAAAGGACTGCACTTCCAGATTGTGTACGCGCAAGCCAAAAGCCAGCAGCAAAATCGCCACAAGAAGGTATTTTTTTGCCACAGAGGACACAGAGAAAAAGGAGGTCGCGGTGTAATTTTCGGGACTATGGCTCATCGGGGGTTAACCAGCGGAGTGTGGCAAAAAAGAGGATGGCGAGGGAAGGGATGAAGAGGAACGGCCGTATCCTCATCCAATCATACTGCCAGGCCGGTTTGGGGGATGGCTCAATACGCTCCGGCACATCTGCAACCAACGCCTCATACACCGACTGTGGCGTAAAATCTGCGTCCATCAACCGGAAGTAGTAAAACGATTGGTCAATCTCACTGTCATCCTTGCGCTTGAGGAACCAATAATTGATAACACCCACCCAGGGCCACTCTGATTGCGCTCGTTCATACGCTTCCAAAGCAAAACGAGCCTGCTGCTCCGGCGTCACGCGGCCAAAGCGGGCATCCATGCCCTCTGGCACCGTGTTCCAACCTAGCTCAGAAATCCAAATTGGTTTATCGGCATCCCCGTGGCGCACCATCACATCACGCAAATACAAATTGTGCGGGTAGTTGATGACATTAGGCTTTAGCCGCTGGTCCAGCGCGCCAGACCAAAGCCCATACCCTTGCGCCGACATCACGTCGAAACAGTCGCCAGCCCCGGCCGCATACATCCGCTCTAGAAAGATGAGGTCGTTCAGGTTGGCGTCGTTGATGGCCACGGTAGGCGTAAGTGCCCCAGCCAGCACCACCGCCCCTGAATTCACCTCTTTGATGCGACGATAGGCGGTGCAAAGCAATTCTGTATACTGCTCGGGGCTAACGGGTTGGTGAATGCCCCACTCTTCGTTGCCGTTGGGTTCATTCCAAAGTTGGTAGTAGCGGATACGGCCGTTGTATCGCTCCGCTACCGCCGCTGCAAAGTCACCAAAATCTTCATAATTATCCGGGGGCGCAAAAGAGCCTGTGGTTTCCACTGGCAGCGAGCGGCTCCAATCAGGCGGATTGCTCAAACGGGCAATAATCTCAATATCAAACGACTCCGCCAAATCGACAATGTTGTCGTACTTTTCCCAGGCAGAGCGGAACGGCTCATGCCGCCGATCTTCAAAATCCGCCTTGCCGTGAATCTCAATATCTTCCCAAACAAACTCTTGCCGAATAAATTGAAACCCAGCCCGGTTGGCCATCTGCAAGCTGAGGGCACGCTTTTCAATTTCAGCTTCTTGCTCCAAAAAGGTGTTGACGCCAAATGGGGAAATGTTTACATGGTCAGGAATGGTGTCTGGTGCGAGTAAGGGCTGGGGGCGAACGGCCGTATTCAGCCAATGCACCACGCCGCGCAGTTGCGCCAACGGTTTGTCCTCACCCGTAAGTTCATACAAAGAGCCAACTGGTGGCCACAACGCCACTAAAAACAACAAGCCACTAACCACTACAACCAATCGCTTCCACATAGCGCAGGATTATAGTCTAGCCTCAAGTGACAGTCACCTTTAACTATTTTCTTCTGAAAAGCATTCATTAGGTGACTGTCACTTTTCATGATGCACTGCGTCAGATAATCATGTAGAATGTCACTGCTTTTGCGACGGAAACGGCCGTATGATAGACTTTTCTCCAGCTCAGCGGCACGTTGAGCAGGCGGCTTTCCAACAGAAATAAACAAGAGGGATACGCATGTTATCACCAATCGAGAAGGTACTATTTGCATTTTTAGTTCTTGTCTGCGCCGTAGCCACTATCAATACCTTCGGCCAGATGATCAAAATCATCAATCGTGGCCAGGGCAAGCTCAAGCTAGATGAGTTACCCCGCCGCGCCATGACTGGCCTCGTCGCCCTCTTTTCGCAAGGGCGCATCATTCGCCACCGCAAACTTTCTTCTATCTTCCATTATGCCGTCGCCTGGGGCTTCATTTTTTATCAACTGGTCAATGCGGTTGAAGTTGCTGAAGGACTCATCACTGGCTTTGAGTTTTTACATGACAATATTGTAGGGGATATCTTCCGTTTAGCTGCCGATATTTTAGGAGCTTTGGTATTTATCGCCGTCCTTTACTTCATAGTACGCCGCTTCGCCTGGGGCGACACAGCACTTACTACTCGTGAAAACGTAACCTTGCATCCCAAAGCGCGTGAAGGCGGCATCAGCAAAGATTCTTTAATTGTTGCTTTATTCATCCTCGTCCACAGCGGCTTCCGCATTATGGCCGTTGCCTTCCTCATTGCCCAACATGGCCCAGACCCGTTCCAGCCAGTTTCAAATTTTGTCGCCCAAACTTTCCTAACAAACGGTTCTGCCTTTGCCCTGGATTTTGGTTGGCATGTCAGTTGGTGGTTTGCTATCGCCTCGCTCGTATTGTTCTTGCCTTACTTCCCCTACACCAAACACGCCCACCTGTTCATGGGGCCAGTCAACTTTATGACCCGCCCCGACCGCACCTATCTGGGCCAAATGCACACGCTGGATTTTGAAGATGAGGAAATTGAACAGTTCGGGGCGGCGACCCTTTTTGATTTAGAACAAACCCAAATTGTGGATGCCTTTGCCTGCATCATGTGCAACCGCTGCCAGGAAGTGTGCCCCGCTTACAACACGGGCAAAGAGCTTTCCCCCGCCGCCATCGAAATCAACAAGCGGTATCACATCCGCGAAAACATGATCGATTTTGCTAGCGGCGGCGAGGCCACCATGCCCTTGCTCGACTTTGCCATTAGCGAAAGTGCCGTGTGGGCCTGCACCGCGTGCGGCCACTGCGTTGATGTTTGCCCCGTCGGAAACACACCCATGCTAGACATCATGGATATTCGCCGCGACCAGGTGCTGATGGCCTCTGCCTTCCCCAACGAGCTAAAAGGGGCGTTTGTAGGCATGGAGCGCATGGGCAACCCGTGGCAATCCACCGAAGGCCGCATGGAATGGGCCAAGCCGCTCGATTTTGATGTACCCACTGTCGAAGAAAATCCTGACTTTGAATATTTGCTTTGGGTTGGCTGCGCCGGTGCTTTTAACCCAGACGCGCAAGAAGTGGTTCGCGCTGTCGCCACCATTATGCACCACGCTAGCATCAGCTTTGCGGTTCTAGGTGATGCCGAAACCTGCACGGGCGACTCCGCTCGCCGCGCTGGCAACGAATACCTCTACTACGAAATGGCACTGGGCAATATCGAGACGCTCAACGCCGCTGGCGTAGACAAAAAGCGCGTTGTCACCAGCTGCCCCCACTGCTTCACTACTATCGGCAAAGAGTATGGGGAGCTGGGCGGTCATTATGATGTGTTCCATCACACGCAGCTCATTTCTGACCTGGTTGGGCGCGGCAAGCTGCGGTTAAATGGGAGTAAACTGGAAAGCGTCACCTACCACGATCCATGTTACCTGGGTCGGCACAACGGGGTTCTCACCGAGCCGCGTGACGCGCTGGCAAAGGCAGGGGCAACGCTGTTAGAGATGGATCGCACCGGCAGTGACTCGTTCTGCTGCGGGGCTGGCGGGGCGCAATATTGGAAGGAAGAAGAGCATGGCTCTGAAGCCGTGAGCATGAATCGCTTCGAGGAAGCACAAAGCACGGGTGCTCAAACACTCGCCGTTGGCTGCCCCTTCTGCGCAACGATGATGGTAGACGCCAACCGCGAAAAAGGTGAGCCGATGCAGGTGAAAGATGTGGCTCAAGTTGTGATGGAAGCGATGGAGTAAGTTTGTTGTTTCTTGAATCAAGGCAACAGCCACCTGAGCGATTCGGGTGGCTGTTTTGTTTTAAACAACTCGCCAAAAAAGTGTAGCCAATGTATTATCAACCTGCATTTCAAACGAATGGAGAAAATAGGCAATTATGCGTAAAAAATTGGCAAGCGTATTGGTTTTTCTGTTGGTAACGGCCGTTCTTACCGCCTGCACTGGTCCACAAAGTTATACCGAAACCTTTGATGCCCCTGGAACCTGGCGGGTAGAAAGCAGCGGTGACGTGGTTGGTGAAGTGCGCGACGGCGTGTTTGACTTCACCGTCAACGCCGATGAGCTAACCAGTTGGACCACAGCGGGTGAAGATTTCAGCGACGGCATCTTTTCAGTCGAAGCCACCCAAGTCGCTGGCCCCAATAACAATGCTTACGGGATGCTCTTCCGTGTGGATGATGAGAATGACAACTTCTATTCCTTCCAAATTTCTGGTGACGGGTATGTTTGGATTGGCCGGTATCAAGATGGCGGGGCAACCGAAGCAGAGCCCATTGTAAATGATTGGTGGTTTGAGTCTCCGGTCATCAACCAGGGGAATGCTACCAACAAACTATCGGTGCAGGCTGAAGGGCAAAATCTTATTTTCTTTGTCAACGATCAGGAAGTGGGGCGCGTAACGGATGATGCGTTCAGCAGCGGTGACATTGGCCTGATGGTACGCACCTTGGGCGTTGGCGGGGTTCAAGTTCAATTTGATAATTTCAATTTAGATCCCCTTCCATTAATACATCGTTAAATAAAAGAAGTAAAAATCTTGTTGATGAGCAAATAGTTCGATAAGCTGGAAGGATGAAAAAAGAACATGTTACCCTCAGTGAAGCAGATCGAGCTTATTTGCAAAACTTGATCAAGAAAGGCAGTTTACCCGCCAAAACCTTTAAACGAGCAACCGCCCTCATCGAATTAGATCGAGGTCGAACCTTTACAGAAGTTGCAGCCATCGTTGGTGTCGTTATCCAAACCGTATCAACCTGGGCCAAAAAATATCAGGATTCAGGGTTGGCTGTCTTAACCGACAAACCAAGGCCAGGCCGCCCAACCGTCATTGACGGACTGCAACGAGCCAAGATCACAGCATTGGCTTGCTCTGACCCGCCAGCAGGATAGGAGAAATGGTCATTGCGGCTATTAGCTGACAAAGCCATCGAGTTGGAATTAGTCGAGACCATTTCCTATGGGGAAGTGCGACTCATTCTCAAAAAAACGAACTCAAACCGCACCTGAAACGATATTGGGTAATTGGCAAGATAACCAGTCGGTTTATTGCCAAAATGGAGCGCATTCTTTGGCTTTATGCCTTGCCTTACAATCCGCTTTACCCGGTTGTCTGCTTTGATGAACGACCCTGTTTTCTCATTGATGATGTGATGCAACCCATTGCTATGCAGAATGGCAAGGTGCGTAAAGAACATTATGCCTACGAAAAAAATGGTTCCTGTGCGCTCTTAGCTGCCATTGAACCATTGACTGGCAACCGCTTGGCGCAAGTGCATCGCCAGCGTACCAAAAAGGAGTTCACCCTGTTTTGCCAAGCCTTAGCAGCCGCTTATCCAGATGCGATCAAGATTCGTCTGGTCTTGGACAATCTGAACACACATGATGAGAGTGCTTTTTACGAAAACTTGCCTGCAGACAAGGCGTTTGCTTTAGCGCAACGATTTGAATTCAATTTCACGCCGAAATCGGCCAGTTGGCTAAACATGATTGAAATTGAGTTTTCAGCACTGACGCGTCTTTGTCTTAATCGTCGGATTCCGACCATTGAGAAACTAGAATCGGAAGTGATGGCATTGATCCCTGAGCGAACGCAAAAACGCATCAAAATTAATTGGCAGTTTTCCATCAAAGATTGCCGCAAAAAGCTAAATGCTCGTTATTCGGTTGTTAATGAGGCAAATTCTAAATTCAAGAAAGCTTAATACTTCTTATTTAACGGTGTAATTAAATTAATAGGAAAATAATTTCATGATCGAAAAAATACCTTTTGGCAGAACAGGACACAACAGCACACGAACCTTGTTTGGTGCGGCCGCTTTGTGGGCTGCATCTCAAGATGAAGCAAATCGGGTTTTGGATTCGCTGTTTGAATATGGGGTGAATCATATTGATACGGCCGCTTCTTACGGCGATGCCGAATTAAGAGTTGGCCCCTGGCTAAAGCAGCATCGCAACGAATTTTTCCTGGCAACCAAAACTGAAAAGCGCACATACAGCGAAGCCAAAGAAGAGCTGCACCGCTCATTGGAGCGTTTGCAAACGGACCACATTGATTTGTGGCAAATGCACATTCTCGTAGAGCCGGATGAGTGGGAAACCGCAATGGGGCCCGACGGTGCGCTAGAAGCATTCATCGAGGCACGTGAGCAAGGGTTGACCCGCTTTTTGGGCGTCACGGGACATGGCGTTAATGTGGCGCAGATGCATTTGAAAAGCCTGGCACGATTTGATTTCGATTCGGTTTTGCTGCCTTACAATCCCACTATGATGCAAAATCCGCAATATGCCGCCGACTTCGAGGAGCTAACGGCCGTTTGCCAACAAAAAAATGTCGCCATACAAACCATCAAAGCACTCTCCAAAGGCCCGTGGGGCGACAAACCCAAAACATACACCACGTGGTACCAACCGTTCAGCACGCAGGCAGAAATTGATTTGGCCGTGCAGTGGGTGCTTAGCCGCCCAGACGTTTTCCTAAACACAGTTGGAGACACAACATTGCTGCCAATGGTTTTGGCGGTGGCAAGTCGAATGGAAACGGCCGTTTCCCAGGCTGCCATCTCTGAAAAAATGAAAAACATCGACATGGAACCATTGTTTGTTTAATTTGGTAACGCCATTATCGAAAGAATTGCAACCAGAAGAAACCAATTCTGTACACACTGCCTCAGCAAGCAGCAATACATCACAAAATTATTATTTTTATGTCAACTGTATTCACGATCACGGAATTTTGGCTATAATATTGCACGATTAAAAGCAAAAGACGGCCGTTTCCCATCTTCCCACATGGCGAACGGCGTATCTTAATTTTCAAAGTAATCTAACCATCGTATCCTTCAATTAACCACACCGAACCGTTGTTACCAATTCGCACAAGGAGTTCCCACACACCCATGCTAGACGCAAAACAGGAGATTGAACCGGAATTAGAGCACGGCAGTGATTCTGAGCCGATATTCATCAGCACTGCCGAAATTTTAAGAGATTACACCCTCGCCAACGAAAGTCGAAACGCCAGCATTATTGGGCGGCGTGAAGTGCTAAGTGGCAAAGCCAAGTTCGGTATCTTTGGCGATGGCAAAGAAGTTGCCCAACTCGCGATGGCAAAAGCGTTTAAGAAAGGCGACTTTCGTTCCGGCTACTACCGCGACCAAACCTTCATGTTTGCCATTGGGGCCGCCACCATCCAGCAATTTTTCGCCCAGCTTTACGCCATTGCTGACGTTTCGCTTGAACCACACTCCGCCGGGCGGCAGATGAACGCCCACTTCGGCACGCGCAGCCTCAACGCCGATGGCACCTGGCGCGACCTCACCCAGCAATTCAATACCTCATCAGACATTTCTCCCACCGGCAGCCAAATGCCGCGCCTGGTGGGGCTTGGCTACGCCTCCCGCCTCTACCGCGAACTGGACGAATTAAAGCATCTCACACAGTTTTCTCGTAACGGCAATGAAGTGGCATTTGGCACCATTGGCAACGCAAGCTGCGCCGAGGGCATGTTCTGGGAAGCCATCAACGCCATTGGCGTGCTGCAAGCTCCAGTGGTGCTTTCCATTTGGGATGACGGGTACGGCATCTCCGTGCCCAATGAATACCAAATCACCAAATCAAACCTGACGGAACTACTACAAGGTTTTCAGCGAGAACCAAACTGCAAAGAAGGCTTTGACATTTACACAGTTAAAGGCTGGGATTACATGGCCCTGGTAGAAACGTACCAAAAAGCGGCCAACATTGCCCGTCGCGATCACGTCCCAGCCATCATCCACGTCATTGAGATGACGCAACCACAGGGGCATTCCACCTCAGGCAGCCATGAGCGGTACAAGTCGGAAGAACGGATGAAGTTTGAAGAAGAATACGACTGCATCCGCAAGATGCGGGAATGGATCATTGATCAACGCATTGCCACCGCCGGCGAGCTGGATCAAATTGAGCGGAATACGCGCAAATCGGTAGAAAATATTCGCACCAAGCTGTGGAAAACCTTCTCACTGCCCATTTATAAAGAGCGGCAAGAAGTCGCAAACATCATCGAGGAAATTGAAATAACATCTCAGCAAAGAGAGGAATTGGCACGATTACGGCGCAAGCTGATGGAGAAAAAGTCACCTTTCCGTCGCGATAACATGGAAGCCATTCAACAAGCGTTGCTGCTGGTGCGTGGCAAACAGTCCCCCGCCATCCAAAAACTGGCTCAGTGGCGCATCAACCAATTAGCCATTAGCAAAGAGCGTTACGGCTCCCATCTGTACAGCCAATCACGGGAATCATACAAAAATGTGCCAGAGATTAAGCCGATTTACGGTGAAAAGCCCACCACGCTGAAAGGGTACGAAGTGCTCAACCACGCCTTCGACGCAATTTTGTCTCGCGACCCACGGGTGATTACCTTTGGCGAAGATGTTGGTCAGCTAGGTGGTGTGAATCAGTCGATGGCAGGAATGCAGGCGAAGTACGGCAAGCTGCGCGTGTCCGACACGGGCATCCGCGAGGCCACCATTTTGGGGCAGGCGATTGGGATGGCACTGCGGGGATTACGGCCGTTAGCTGAAATCCAATACCTCGACTACCTTCCCTATGCCCTGCAAATTATGTCTGACGACCTGGCCACAACCCAGTGGCGCACGCGCGGTGGGCAAAAAGCCCCGGTCATTGTGCGAACGCGCGGCCACAGATTGGAAGGCGTGTGGCACGGCGGTTCCCCAATGGCGGCTGTGGTGCATCTACTGCGCGGGATTCATGTATTGGTGCCGCGCAACATGGTGCAGGCAGTGGGTTTTTACAACACACTGCTGCAAACCGACGAACCGGCTCTGGTTGTAGAAGTATTAAGCGGCTATCGGCTGCGGGAGCGCGTGCCAGACAATCTGGCCGAATTTACGATTCCACTGGGTGTGCCAGAGGTGGTACGCGAAGGGGATGATGTAACCGTGGTAACCTATGGCGCAATGGTGAGCGTGGCCCAACGCGCCGCAGAGATGTTGGCCCGCACGGGCATTGAGGTGGAGCTAATTGATGTGCGCTCGCTATTGCCGTTTGACGTGAACGGCCGTATCCTCGAATCGCTCAAGAAAACCAGCCGCATCCTCTTTTTGGATGAAGACGTGCCCGGTGGAGCCACCGCCTATATGATGCAGGAAGTGATTGAGAAGCAGGGTGGCTTCTACTGGCTAGACAGCGAACCAGCCACGCTGGCCGCCACTGAACATCGCCCGGCCTACGGCTCTGACGGCAACTACTTCTCCAAGCCCAACGCCGAAGACATTTTTACGGCCGTCTACGACATCATGAACGAAGCCGAACCAGCTAGTTTTCCAAGTTTTTATCAGTAAGCAAACCGTTACTAATCTGTGAAGTTGAGATTTTTATCAAAGATTACGCAGATTACGCAGATAAAAATCTTGCCAATCTGCGAAATCTGCTGATTTATTTGCCCAAAATTTGCAACAGGCAAATGAGGGAATGCAGTTGAGGAGCAAATGGCATTTAAAGTTGTTATGCCCGAAATGGGCGAAGGTGTGGTTGAAGGGACAATCTCCCGCTGGCTGAAGCAAGTGGGAGACGCAGTTGATCAATATGAGCCGCTGCTTGAAATTGAAACAGACAAGGTCACAACCGAGGCCACGGCCGAAGAGGCTGGCACGCTGCTGGAAATTTTGATTCCCGAAGGAGAAACGGTAGACGTAGGCACCATTTTGGCCACCATTGGCCAACCGGGTGAAACTGTGCCGCAAAATGGGGAAGCTCCAGCTAAAGACGCAGCACCGGCGCCTGAACCTGTTGTGGCAACTTCAGCAACAGCAACGACCGTTCGCCATCGCCCACAACCCAAGCAATACAAAGGACGCATCAGCCCCGTCGTGGGCCGCATAGCCGCCGAGCATGATGTAGATTTAAACAGGGTCAACGGCACAGGGCGCGACGGCCGTATCACCAAAAAAGATATCCTCGCCTACATCGACCAACGCCAAACCCAACCAGAAATTCAGCCTGTACCCGAACTAACCCCCGCCATCCAAACCCAGGTTCCCGCTCCAGTCACCCCATCACCTGGTCACCCGGTCACCGGGTCACAAATCGTACCGCTCACGAACATACGCCGCGCCATCGCCGAGCATATGGTGCGCAGCAAGCAAACCAGCCCGCACGTAACCACCGTATTTGAATTTGATTTTACGGCCGTTGCCAAACATCGCGCCGCCCACAAAGCACAATTTGCTCGTGACGGTGCCAATCTAACCTTCACCGCCTACATTGTGGCGGCCACGGTAGCTGCGCTAAAGCAGCACCCCATGGTCAACAGCACCTGGACAGATGCGGGTATCGAATTGAAGCGAGAAATCAACATCGGCATGGCTGCCGCCATCGAAGATGGCCTGATTGTGCCGGTGATTAAGGGTGCTGATGGGATGAACCTGCTGGGACTGGCCCGTACCATCAATGACCTCACTACGCGAGCGCGAAACAAACAGCTACAGCCCGCCGATGTGCAGGGCGGCACCTTCTCCATCACCAATCACGGCACGTCTGGCAGCCTGTTTGCCACACCCATCATTAACCAGCCGCAGTGCGGCATTTTGGGCGTGGGCAAAATTGAGAAGCGGGTGAAGGTGATCAATGATGCGATAGCGATACGGCCGTTGGCCTACGTCAGCTTTACCTTCGACCATCGCATTTTGGATGGCAAAACGGCCGATGATTTCGTCAGCAGCATTAAGCAGGTAATCGAAAGCTGGCAGTAGCATAAATCTGAACGCGGCAGCTTTCTGTTCTAAATTTATGCTATACTGGACAAATGATGCAAACGATAACGCTTCAAGTTCCTAGCAAGCTAGCTTCAACAGCCCAAGCAGTTGCCAAGCAAACCAAAAGACCTGTCGAGGAAATCCTGGTTGAATGGCTAAATCATGCTGCCGAGCATCTATCTTTAGAATCATTGACTGATGAACAAATCCTGGCATTGACACAATCAATGATGGAAGCACAGCAGCAAGCAGAATTGTCTGAGTTGCTAGCAAAAAACCGCGAAAATCAATTAACCGCTGCTGACAAGATGCGGCTAGATGGACTTATGCAGCTTTACCGTCAGAGTATGGTACAAAAAGCAGAAGCAATAAAGATTGCTACTGAGCGCGGCCTCATCCCTCCACTTAACTAACAAGCAGTCTTACTGTGCGCCAATACATTCCTACAACGCTAAAGCAGAAAGTTCGTAAAGCTGCACGAAATCGGTGTGGCTACTGCCTTAGCCCACAACATCTCACCATGGCTCGTTTGGAAATTGAGCATATCATTCCCCTGGCAAAGGGCGGTAATAGTGCGGTAATAGTGATGAAGATAATCTTTGGCTGGCTTGCCCAATTTGCAATAAATACAAAGGTAGCCAAACAGAGGCCATAGATCCCCAAACAGATAAGCTGGTACCACTCTTTAATCCACGCCAACAAATATGGCATGAGCATTTTGCTTGGGATGTTAACGGTTTAACGATTCTGGGCAAAACGGCCGTTGGCCGCGCCACTGTTTCTGCTCTGCACTTAAGCGAGGACCCAGATGTGCTTCTTGTTCGGAGTTACTGGGTTCAGGCTGGTTGGCATCCTCCACAAGATTAGTTTTGTGATTATATTGCTTTCAGGGGTGTCCAATCTAAAAGAAAAATGTCTAGCCATCTATGAAATAATCATGGATGGCTTTTTGTTTTACGGCCGTTCCGCACAAAATCTCCACCAATTTCCCAATTTATCAATAATCTTTTGCAGAATATCATGTTTTTCAATAACTATCTTGACAATCTTAATATCAAGGCTTATTATTCTTGGCATTCAGCTAAAGATTTTTAAGCATAATCGTAATTTCTTGCAAAAACAGGCGGATTTTATGAGTAATCCTAAATCGTTACGGCCGTTCTTTATCATCTGGTCCGGGCAAGCACTGTCACTGGTGGGCAGTGCCGCCGTGCAGTTTGCTATCGTCTGGTGGCTGACACAGGAAACTGGCTCCGCCACCATCCTGGCCACCTCCTCGCTGGTTGCATTTTTACCCCAGGTGCTGCTTGGCCCTTTTGCCGGGGTGCTGGTAGACCGCTGGAACCGTCGCTGGACGATGTTTGCAGCTGATGGCATGATTGCCCTGGCCACCCTCTTGCTCGCCTACCTGTTTTGGATTGACACAATTGAAATTTGGCACATTTTTGCCCTCGTGTTTATTCGCTCGTTGGGCAGCGCGTTTCACGGCCCGGCCATGCAAGCCTCTACCTCACTGATGGTGCCGCATGAGCATCTGACCCGCATTCAGGGCATTAACCAGATGCTGGAAGGCGGCCTGGGCATCGTCGGTGCGCCGCTGGGCGCACTGCTCCTGGCAGCCTTGCCCATGCAAGGCATCCTGGCCATAGATGTTGTGACAGCACTGTTTGCCATTATCCCCCTGCTTTTCATTGCTGTACCGCAACCGGAAAAATCCGCTGAGGAGACAGCGACCGGCAAGAAGGCGTCATACTGGACGCAGCTACGGCAGGGATTGGCCTATGTGTGGGCCTGGCCGGGCATGTTATTCCTCATGTTGCTGGCCATGGTGCTAAATTTTGTCCTCACGCCTGTTATCGCTCTGCTGCCGCTGCTTGTTTCAGATTATTTTGGTGGCGGTGCCTGGGAATTTGGGCTGATGCAATCTATTTTCGGCGTTGGCATTATTGTGGGCGGACTGGTTTTGGGCGCATGGGGCGGCTTCAAAAAGCGCATTTTGACCTCGCTAATGGGAATCGTCGGCATGGGCGTGGGCATTAGCCTCATAGGGTTAGCCCCAGCCAACCTGTATTGGCTAGCAGTAGTGGGTGGCTTAGTGGCCGGCAGCATGATTGCGATGGCAAATGGGCCAATTCGCGCCATTATTCAGATTGCCGTAACCCCAGATATGCAGGGACGGGTGATGTCGCTTATTGGCAGCTTGGCTTCGGCAATGACGCCGTTAGGTCTCGTGCTTGCTGGCCCATTGGCTGATCAATTCGGGGTACGCCCTCTGTTCATTGTGGCTGGTTTTGGAACCACTTTAATTGCGCTCAGCGGTTTCTTTATTCCCGCGCTGCTCACGGTGGAAGACGGCCGTTCCGACACCACATCCGCACCTGATGAGAAAATACCCTCCGAAGAGATTCAGCCAGAAACAGGAGTTAGCAACATATGATTGTGCAAGGCGAACTTGGCCAGCGGCTGGATGATTATTTGAGCCGCATCACGCCGTTTGGTTTTGCCGGTGGTTGCCTGCTGGCAAAGGATGAGCGGATTTTGCTCAACAAAGGGTACGGGCTGGCCAATCGCGCCCAAAAGGTGCCAAACGACGCCCAAGCGGTGTTTAGCCTCGGCTCTGTGACCAAGCAGTTTACAGCCGCTGCCATCATGAAATTAGAGATGCTCGGCAAGCTGCACAGTAGCGACCCCATCAGCAAATTTTTCCCCGGCGTTCTGACTGACAAAGCCAATATCACTTTGCACCAACTGCTTACCCACACGGCTGGCTTGCTCAATTACACCGGGGAAGATTATGAGATGGCCGACAAAGAGGAAACGGTCCTCAAGATTTTGGAATCTGAGCTACTGTTTCCGCCCGGCAGCGACTATGAATATTCCAATGCGGGGTACACACTGCTGGCAGCGGTTGTGGAGCAGGTGGCGCAACGGCCGTATGAACAATTCCTCCAAGAGCAGCTTTTCACGCCTGCTGGAATGCACCACACGGGCTATCGCCTGCCCGATTGGTCAGAGATGAACGTGGCGCACTGGTACAACGACCGTAACGATTTCGGCACCCCGCTGGAAAAAGCGTACCCATCCTGGAACCTGCTAGGCAATGGCGACATGCTCTCCACCACTGAGGATATGTTCCGCTGGCACATGGCCTTGCTGGGCGATGGGATTTTGTCTGACGAGGTGAAGCAAAAGATGTACACGCCGGAGCAGCGGGAGTATGGGTATGGCTGGCGGATTGTGGAAACGGAATACGGCCGTTGCCTTCAGCACAACGGCGCCAGCAGCCACGGCAGCAGTGCCCTCTTCCGCCGCTGGGTAGATGCAGATGTCACGCTCATGCTCTTTTGCAACACCGATTATCATGGCGATGTCCTCATCATGACGCTGCAAGAGCCGCTGGAAGCACTTATTTTTGGCGATGGCGTTCCTTTGCCCCCCAAGCTGCCCGCCACACCTCCCTGTCCGTTGGGTTCATTGGCTGGAAAATACCAACTGCCGGATGGCGGTCTGGTTCAGACGGCCGTACAAAACAGTGCCTTGCAGCTAACACCCACAAACCAGACGGGGCTCAATTGGTTGTTGGGGTTGGATGCAGCGGAAACGGCCGTTTACAACCAAACCCTCCAACAAACCGAAACCATCATGGCGGCGGCATTGGCAGGCAACACCGAGCCACTTTTGGCCGCGCTCAATGACCGGGAGCGGCGTACGCTAGGCGTGTTACGCACCTGGGAAACGCTTAGTCAAGCCATCCAGCCCACCGAGATGACCGTTTTAGGCGTACGGCCGTCGCTCTACATGCCAGAGGCAATTGAAGCAATTGCCCAATTTCGCGGCTCAGAGGAAAGCCTCTGTTTTGTAACAATTTGGCGCGGTGGGGAAAACGTGGGGGTGCTGCTTACAGAATTGGCGAATGAGGCGATATTTACGGCCGTTGCCCAACCTATCACCGCGAACAGCCTTGCAACCTACCATTTAGCCTACGGCCAAACCCATCAATTCCAGGTTTTGCGCGAAGGTGATACCATCGTGGGCTTCATTTCTGAGCAAAATATTTTGGCTAGGTGCTTATGAATACAGAAAACAAACGACCCGCTGGCATGACCGGCTTCACCATCGTCTGGATTGGCCAGCTTGTCTCCTTGCTGGGCACCAGCATGACCAACTTCGCCCTCACCATTTGGGCGTTTGAGCAGACCGGCCGCGCTACTGATCTCGCGCTCATCGGCTTCTTTTTCATGGTGCCGCTGCTCATCGTCAGCCCGATGGCTGGGGCGATTGTGGACCGCAACGACCGCAAGCTGATGATGATGGTAAGTGATCTCGCTTCCGGCGTAGTCACCATCATCGTCCTGATTTTATTTGCGACCGGACTGTTAGAAGTATGGCATCTGTACATCACCGCCGCCATTTCTGGCACCTTTCAAACGTTCCAATGGCCCGCCTACTCTGCTGCCATCAGCACGATGCTGCCTAAAAAGCAGTACGCCCGCGCCAACGGCATGATCTCCTTGGCAGAATCCGGGTCTGGTATTTTTGCCCCGGTTTTGGCGGGCGCATTGCTCAGCTTTTTCGGCATGAACGCTATTTTTGCTATCGACATCATCACCTTTACCGTCGCCATCGGGGCGTTGCTGGTCGTCAATATTCCCAATCCTAAACAAACCGAAGCGGGCAAAGAGAGCCGGGGCAGCCTGTGGCAAGAATCTGCCTACGGCTTCCGCTACATTTTGGCACGACCCAGCCTGCTAGGATTGCAGTTGCTCTTTTTTGGGGCCAACTTCATGGTTTCGCTGGGATTTACCGTTTTTGCCCCCATGATTTTGGCCCGCACCGGCAACAACGAGCTAATCTTCGGCTCCGTGCAGTCTGCCTCGGCCATTGGCGGCGTGGTAGGTGGCTTGGTGATGAGTGCCTGGGGCGGCCCCAAGCGGCTGGTGCACGGCGTGGTGATTGGCTGGGTCATTTCTGGCGTGGCCCAATCTATTTTTGGGGCGGGGCAAATCGTGCCAATTTGGTTGGTAACTGGCTTCATCATGTCGGCTCTGGTGCCGCTCATCAATGGCTCGAATCAGGCCATTTGGCAAGCCAAGGTTGCCCCGGATGTGCAGGGGCGCGTTTTCGCCATTCGCCGCCTCATTGCCTGGGTGTCGGCTCCGGTGGCGCAGCTTATAGCTGGTCCGCTGGCTGATTTCGTGATGGAACCCGCCATGCAGGAAGGGGGCGCACTGGCCGGCACGTTTGGCTGGCTAGTAGGCACGGGCAGCGGCGCGGGCATGGGCTTGATGATGGTTTTTTCTGGGGTGATGGCCAGCCTGGTGGTGCTGGTTGCCTTCTCGTTCAACGTGGTACGCAATGCCGAAGATTTGCTGCCCGATCACGAGCAAATGGCACCTGAAGAGCCAGAAAGCAATGCTGAACCAGCCGAAAATCCGCAAATTGAAGCTGCCTAGTGAATGAAAATCCGCAGATTACACAGATTAACTCAGATTTTTCTTTGCTCTGAGTAATTCCATCTTCGATTTTTATTATCTTGGGAGAACGAACAGATGCTGCAAAAATATGAAGGGTATTACAATTTAGATACTTTTTTGCTGGATGTGCGGGTGCGAAGCGGCCGTCTCACAAGTTCTGCCCCAGGCGTGCCAGAAGGATATGAGATGATTCTGGAACCGACCGGGGAACCGCATACCTTCACGGTTGTGCGCGGACCAATGGCGGGAATTACGGCCGTTTTCCAACTCGATAGTGACAGCACACCCACAGGCATCAAAGTGGGGGATGAATTTGAACTCACCTACAGCCCCACGCCGCCGCCAGAGCCGGGCATTCCCACCGGGCAAGGGCTGCTGCCCCCAGAAATGAAGTTGGATGCAGGCAAGGAAGCAGATTTTGCCGCGCTGTTGGATGAAGTGTTGGGGGGAAACGGCCGTCCTCTCAACTACACCCTCCCCTACCCCAAACATGAATTTTTGCGCTACCTGGCCGCCCAAGAGAAGTTCATCTTCCACGGCTCCGCCAAGGGGGACATCGAAGAGTTTAGTACGCGGCGCACCTCGATGGAGCTGAAAGATAAAAGCGGGCGCGGCAATGTGCAGGGCATCTACGGCACTCACGATGGCCTCTGGCCCCTCTTTTTTGCTGTGGTGAACCGCAGCAAGCTCCCTGGCTCCATTCGCAACGGCGTGCAATATTTCCAAAACGATGATGGTGATGAAATTAGCGTGTACAACTTTTCCATCAATCAAGAGTGGCTGGATAAAGAGCCCTGGCACAGCGGCACGCTGTACGTGCTGCCGCGTGAAACATTCCGCCGCATGCCCTTGTCGGCAGCAGGTGGCCTCTCCAACGAATGGGTCAGCGAAGTGCCTGTGAAGCCGCTGGTGCGTATCCCCATCTCGCCAGAAGATTTTCCTTTTTTGGATCAGGTTGGTGGACACGATGATTCTGAGTTGATCAATCTAGGCGCACTGGGCAAGCAAATTACCGAGGCCACAACTAACGCAGACTTAGGTGAGGATTGCCTGAAAATGAAGCTGGATTACACCGCAGAACTGGGTGAAACCATTTTGCAATACATTCCGTTGGCGCAGAAATATATTCCCACCGCTCGGTTTGTGCTGCGGTTCGAGCCTGAATCAGACGTCTGGCTAGAGATGAGCGGGCCACCCGCCGTGATGCAGGTGATGCGCGATCGGGTTGAGAAGCATCTCAATGACTAACCCTTAAATTTTGCCTCTTCTTCTCAAGACGGCCGTTGCCCCATCCCCGGTGCAGCGGCCGTTTTATGTTTTATTGTGTAGAAGTTCCGCTATGTCCTTGCTCCTGGATCAAGCCTGTGGGAGATTATTAGAGTTGTTCCTTTATAAAAATTTCGGCTCATCTATGAAATGTGTGCGAATTGCCCTTATGTGACAGTCACTTCAGAAGTGACTGTCACATTGACGCACACTTTCTACTCATGAGCCAAAATTTCTACCCTGTCATACCCGCGAATGCGGGTATCCACTCTTACAATTAAATGGATTCCCGCCTGCGCGGAATGACAAGTGCAATGAGAGGTTAAGCTTGTGAGAGGGTGTTGATCAGCCGCTCGGCTTCGTCGAGGGCGGATTGGTAGGCGTAGGGTGGGCCGTCGCAGAAGGCGTAGTCGCGGGCGGTTTGGGCATGGGCGCGTGCCTCGCTGCGCGCGGCGGCGGTGTCACCCGCGTCCAGGGCCAGGTGGGCCAGATGGTTATGGCAGTCGGCCAGGTGGAGGACGTAGCCAGAACGCTGAGCAATGGTGAGGGCTTGTTGGGCGTAGGCGTGCGAACGGGTTGCTTGCCCCGTGGCACGAGCCAGGCGGGCCTGGGACAGCAGGATGACTGGTTCCAGTTCAACCAGGTTAATGGCCCGGCAGCGGCGCAGTGCTTCGTCGAGCCGGGTTTGAGCTTCTGGATAGTTACCCTGCACCAGCGCCGCCCAGCCCAGCAGCCAATGCGCCTGCACGTAATCCCGCTCGACTGGGTAACCTGGTCCGTGCTTATCAGCAAGGCGCAGCGCTTCCTGAGCCGCGCTTTGCGCTGCTACGCCGTCCCCTTGCAGCAGGGCAGAGAGCGCCCGGTAAGCCCAATCAAGACTCATGCCCTGATAATCAGAGTTTTCCTTGTTGTAAACATATGATTTGTCCAATTCAGTTGCAGACTTGGCCCAATCGCCACAGGTGGCTAGCAAACGGCCGTATTCCTGATGCCCTACCGACTCAGAAAAACGATCTTCAATTTCCTGGCCGAGAGCAATCCTGCGGCGCAGGTTGTCGGCCGCCTCCGCCAGCGCGCCAATTTTTGCTTGATCGTCTGCCAGATCGCCAAGGGCAACAGCTGTACTCTTTTTGTCGCCCTGTTTCTCGTAGATGTCAACGGCTTGTTGGCAAAGCTGAACGGCCACTCCTGGCTGTCCCTCTGCACTATAGCTAATAGCTAGCGAATTGAACGTCCATGCCTGGTCCCCTTCCTTATTCAAACGGGGCGGTTTAGCCTCCCCGTCGGGAAACAAGGCTCGCAGCAATTCAATGTAGGCTTGATACGCGCCCAAGTGATAATACAGAGCACTATGCAGCCGATCGCTGAAAAGGTCGCGGGCTTCATCGTACCGTTCGGCGCGGGCCAGGTGGTGATAAAGCTCAATTGTTGGTTCCAGGTCGGCCAGCCTGATTACTTTGGACGGTTGGGGCGCGGCCTCAAAATAAACAATCAACTGCCCATGCACCGCTGTGCGGTCGGCCAGGCGCTCGTAGGCGTAGCGGCGGGCAATGGGGTGGAGGTCAAATGTAGTAGTTGGTGGCTGGTCGCTTGTGGCTGGTTGTTGGGCGCGTTGCAGCAAGCCACGGTGTTCAAGGAGAAGCAAAGTCTCTTCCATAGCAGCTTTGTCAGGCGGGAAGTCTTTTTGTTTCGGCAGTTTGTTTTTGCCGAACAATTTTTGCCACCATTTTTGTTTTGGTGGATTGACCAGTGCGATTTCAATCACTTCCCACGACACCGCAGCGCGGAAGGCGGCCAGGCGGCCCAGGGTGAGTTGGGCGGCGGGGGGCAAGTTGTCGTAGGCGCGCTGCAAGATATGCTGCCGCCGGCCCAGCAGGTCGTGGGTCGGGTCGTAGTTGGCCACGGCGCGCAGGTCGTTGGGGGCTACAAAATCGTGGGCGGCGGTCCCAGCCAGCAGAGCCATGCAAAAAGGGTGGTACTCCAGTGGTTCGCACACCGCCTTCACCTCGGCGGGTGTCGTCTGGATGTCCCATTCGCTAAAAAAGCGCACGGCGTCGGTCGGGTCCAGCCCGGTTAAATCGCGGCGGCCAACGCGGGTGGGCAGCCTGCCGCCCCGCCCCAACAGCTCTTGTGGCATCAGGCGGGTACTCATCAACGTTTTGCTGCCGTTGCCCAACTGAGACAGCCCCAGCAGCAGTTCGCCAGCAACGGGATCGACACATTCAAGCGCCCGCTGCACCTGCTGTTCTTCATCCCCCTGGTACGCGGCGTTCATCCCGCCGTAGGCCCGCAGCAGCCGCTCCGCCCCATCCAAAACGATGAGGGCAGGCACGGCGGCCAATCGCTCCAGCAGCCGGTTGAGCTGAACCCGCTTGCTGCCCAGTTCCTGCGGCTTCTCATCCAAAAATTCAAGCACGTCGGTCAGAAAGGTGTCTACCTGCCCCGTCTCATAAAAGCCGTGCCAGATGATGAGTTTAAACGGCTGCTCAGCCTGCGCTTTGATTGTTTCCAGCCAATGCCAGGTCAGAGCGCTTTTGCCCGTACCGCCCAGGGCGACGATGATAAACATGGGGCGGCTGGCATCGGCCTGCCAATCGTCCAGCTCTTGCAGTTCCTTTTTCCGCCCCACGAATTGGCTGGCGAGGTTGTAACGGCCGTGTTCGTAGACACGCACACCTTCTTGAGTTTCGGGGTCAGCAGCGGGTTGGTTCGGGGCGGGATAGTTTATGTTAAAGGTAATCTTGTCACCCTCAAATTTATCGCCGCCAACCTTATCCCCGACCATATAATCCCCTTCCGTGTGAGTGGAAGGAGCCGAGTCGGCCTGTCCGCTGCTGGTTTGGTGTGATCGGTCTGGTTTTTGCGATTCATTCATGCTGCTGGTTCCCTAAAATTGGCGATTGGCACAGGATAACGATGACAGGACTTTCGCAATGAAGACTACAAAAGTCTCGTTCTCTCCGGGATTTACCTTATGAGCCTCAAGACTTTTGTAGTCTAGTTAGGGCAGATGCGTAAGTCCTATGATGATTTACATTGTAGCCAGAACAGGCGCAAACTTCAATGCAGCATCGAGTATCCGTTTTGTGCAGACCCTAAACTGCTTATAGAATTTGGACTATGAAAAGCAAACCTTTTATTTTCGGGCTGCTGGCTATTCTCCTGGCAAGCTGCGGCCCAAATCGCCCCACCGCCGCCCCTAAGGAAATCACCGTTTTTGCCGCCGCATCGCTCACCGATGCCTTCAACGAGCTAGCAGAAACGTTTGAAGCACAGCATGACGGGGTGCGGATATTGCTAAACTTTGCCGGATCGTCCCAACTGGCGGCACAGCTACGAGAGGGCGCGGTGGCAGACCTGTTTGCTTCGGCCAATCCGGCCCAAATGCAAACTGCGGTAGAGGCGGGGCGCATTGCGGCGGGCAGCGAGACGCTATTTGTTGCCAACCAACTTACCCTGATCGTCCCGGTTGACAATCCGGCGGGCATTGTTGCCCTCGAAGATTTAGCCCAGCCCGGTGTGCAGCTCATTCTGGCAGTGGAGGGCGTGCCGGTGCGCCAATACAGCGACGACATCGTCGCCAGCCTGCCTGCCGAATTTCAGTCACGAATTTACGGTAATCTAGTTTCGGAGGAAGATAACGTGCGCCAGATTGTGGCCAAAATTGCGCTGGGCGAAGCGGATGCGGGCCTCGTCTACACGTCGGACGTGACGCCAGATATTGCCAGCCAGGTGCAGAAAATACCTATCCCAGCGGCGCAAAATGTGGTCGCTAGCTACCTAATCGCTCCGCTGGCAGACGCGCCCTCACCTGAGTTGGCACAGGCGTTCATTGCGTTTGTCCTCAGTGATGAAGGACAAGCCATCCTGGGCAAGTGGGGCTTTGACCCACCGCGACTGAACTAACATGCGCTCAAGGGGCAGACACGGGGGTCTGCCCCTACTAAATTAACCTTGAAGGCTGCTAGGATATTTTATGTCAACAAACAACTTGAATGATGAACTCACAAACAAGGTGCTGGCTTTTTTGGGAATTAAAAAGCGAGTGCCTGCTACCCTGCTCGCTTTGGAAAAGCTGCTGGCCGCCTATTACCGCAGCGTTCCGTGGGAAAGCGTTTTTCGCATTGTGCAGCGGGCCGAAAAGCCAGCCCCGCGCTGGCCGGAGCAGTTCTGGCAAGAGGCAATGGCGCAAGGTGCAGGCGGTACCTGCTTCGAGAGCAACTACGCTTTTTTTGCCCTGCTGCAAACGATAGGGTATGAAGGCTATCTGACCATCAACAACATGGGGGATTCGATTGGCTGCCACACAGCCAGCGTTATTATTTTGGACGGGCAAAAGTGGCTGGTGGATGTGGGCATTCCGCTGTATGCGCTGCTGCCCATCAGCAGTCGCGGGGTGATGCATCGGCGGTCGCCCTTTTTGCAATATGCGGTACGGCCGTCTGGCCATGCCACCTACCAAATCGAGCAACGCCCTCATCCCAAACCCGTCGTCTTTACCCTAATTGATGAGCCAATAGACGATGGCACCTACCGGGCAGCGACAGAAAATGATTATGGTGAAAATGGCTTCTTTCTCGACTTTGTCATCCTCAACAAAGTGATTAACAACCAACAGTGGCGCTTCAACATGGCAGAACGGCCGTGGGCACTCAACCGCTTTGACTGGGGGCAAAGGTTTGATACAGTTCTTGAGGGTGATGTGGCGACTAGCGTCGCCTTGCATTTTGGGATGGAAACGGCCGTTGTGCAACGCGCCTTTGCCCTCACCCAACACAACTACCCGAACGATTGAGACATTTATGCGAAAACCAAAACCATACAAAAAGAAGCCAAAAAAGAAGACACCAACGCCCCGCCAGCGCAGGGGCGACTACCGCATTTTTGTAGGTGCGTTTCCCGAAGGTGAAAAAATCGCGCAGATTCAGCAACTGCGGGAACAGTTCGATTGGAAAACATCCCAAATTACGCCGCCGCACGTGACGCTGGCAGGCACCTACTGGCGGACGGGTCAGCCAAACGCTGCCAATGAAGGTGTCCTGATTGATAAGCTCATCAGTTTAGCTCCTTACCTCAAACCGTTGACGTTGCACCTGGGCGGCATCTACACCTTTGGCCAGCGGGTTATTTATTTGGGTGTGCAGTCAACGGAGAACATGCTGGCTATCCGAAATTCACTTTTGGGGGTGATGGGTAAGGACAAGCATCGCAAATTTCGGCCCCATCTTACCCTGGCGATGCGGCTAAAAGACGAGGCATTTAATGAGGCTTTAGCAGAATTGGAGCAGACAGAATGGGCAGACGGCCGTTTCGCCACCACGATCCACGAACTGAGACTCATGCAGCGCGGCCCCAACGACCCTGCCTGGCGCACGATTCACACCGTGCCGCTGCCAAGCCAGACTCAACTGCGAGGCTTGCAGGATGACGATCTGCCCATCTTCTTTACCCAGCAGCAAGAACCAGATGCCATACAGATGGCGGCGTTCACCGCCAAAGATCCCAGCGATGAAGCCGCTTTTCACGCCCATTGGGCCAAAATTCGCGCCGATGAGACGATCACGCTCCAAACAATTTTGCATGACGGTGAAGTGGCCGGGCATATCGCCTGCCACCGCTGGTTTGGCGAGCCAGAAGTTACCTACTGGCTGGGGCAGGCGTTTTGGGGCAAGGGCGTTGCCACCGCCGCGCTAACCCAATTCCTTAACCAACTCACCACCCGCCCCCTGCTTGCCCGCGTGGCGCAGGACAATGTCGGCTCGCTGCGCGTGTTGCAAAAGTGCGGCTTTGTTATCACGGGTGAAGACAAAGGATTTGCTCACGGCCGTAATGCAGAAGTGGCTGAATACATTCTCACACTCCCCAATGACTAAACAGCAGAATATTGAGATCAACGGGGTCAGCTACTATGCCATCCAGCATGGCTCGCCGGAGGCACCACCCTTGCTGCTGCTGCATGGCTTTACCGGCAGCAGTGTCAATTGGGCAACACATACTTCAATTTTCGGTGAGCAGTTTTCGGTAATCCGCGTGGATGTTCTGGGACACGGCCGTACCAACAGCCCATCTGACCCCAACCGCTACGCCATGCCCCAGGTGGCTGCCGACATCATCGCCCTGCTGGATGCGTGGCAAATTGTGCAAACGGCCGTACTCGGCTACTCGATGGGTGGGCGATTGGCACTCTATTTGGCCTGCAATTATCGTGAGCGGTTCAGTCAGTTCATTCTGGAAAGCAGCTCACCAGGGCTGGCGACAGAAACCGAACGCGCCGCCCGACGCCAAAGCGATGAGACGCTGGCCGCCTGGATTGAGGCGAATAGCATAGAAGCGTTCGTCAATCGGTGGGAAGCATTGCCGCTGTGGGCCAGCCAGCAGCAGCTTCCTGAGGCAGCTCGCCAACAGCTGCGCCAGCAGCGGCTGCAAAACAACCCAACGGGATTGGCCAATTCATTGCGTGGCATGGGCACCGGGGCGCAGCCATCCCTCTGGCCATGCTTACCCGCACTTGCTTTGCCCACGCTGCTCATCGTTGGGGAATTGGATAGCAAGTTTGTAAGTATTAATCAGCAGATGGCAGCTGAGTTGCCAAACGGCCGTTTGCACATCATTCCTCAAGCCGGACACACCACGCATCTGGAACGGCCGTCTGCGTTTGCAACGGCCGTACTACGCTTTCTCACTTAATTTTCCTGGACAAATTCACTGGGAACGCTTTCCATGAAGACAGCATCCCCTTCGGTAGCGGCCAGACGAAGTGCTTTAAGCGGTTCATATTCGGTCGAGTTGTACCAGCGATGGGCCTGCGCCAAAGAAGGAAACTGGATAAGCACGGGCGTGATTGGCTGCCAGGAGCCTTCGACTCTTTCGCAGTTGCCGCCGAGGAGCAAATAACGTCCGCCGTATTGCTGCACGGTGGCCAAGACGCCATCTTTATATTGCCCCAATTTCACCGGGTCGGTCACTTCTCGCACGTCAAAAAAACAGTATGCTGTCATGCTAAGTCTCCTTTTTGCACAAAATCATATGGGAGCGGAACGGAATTTGGGTACGGCCGTTCGTCTCAAATTGCGCCATCTTTTCACAAACCTCGTCCACGATGGCTTGCTGTACGGCCGTAGCCACCTTATCAAAACCCGCCCCCATCGGCGTGGCCCTAATGTGGCGCGGTACAAACGCCGACAATTCCGGCATGGGCAGGTCAAGCTGCGCAATAACCATCTCAACTTGGCCCAAACCTACCGCTTGCAGCAAGCTGCGAATGTCGTCCGGGTTGGAAAAAGCAAAGGCAGATTGAAGGCCAACAGCCGTTTCTGGACCAATATGCCGAGCCACCGCATCTACCAAGGTAAAGAAGTAGGGATTGTCCTCAATGGGCGTCCACAGGCTAATCGCGACACGCCCCGTCGGTTTCACGATCCGCTGCATCTCAACCAAAGCGGGTTGTTTTTCAGGCATGAATTGCAAAACTTGAGCGCATAAAACAGCATCAACCGTTTGAGCAACTTGAGGCAGTTCAGCAGCGGTGGCAACATGCCAAGAAATCGCTGCACCCGGTACCGCTGGCAAACTTTTCGCTACCTCGATCATGCTCGCATTTACATCCACACCGGCCACTTGCCCGGCCACACCAACCAGCCGGGCTGCGTAACGTGCCGCAGCCCCGGTGCCACAGCCTACGTCAACGGCCGTTTCCCCCGGCTGCAAATCGGCAAAATCCACCAACGCCTCGGCAAACGGCCCTAAGATAACCGGGGTTAGCACCGTTTGATAACGCTCGGCAGCAGCCCGAGCCAATTGCCATTTTGTTGAAGTTGTCACACAAACCTTCCTGCGTGAATGCGCCATGCTTGCACATTCACAATCTTGATATTCCTTTATCTAATTGCCAACAACACCATATCAGGAAGGCATGCCAGGGAATAGTTCAAAAATTGAACTGGCCCCTTTTCTGCCCTAGAATGGTAGCTAAATTGGAAGTATTGCGATCAACAGGAGCACAAGCATGTACAAATACGGACAATATTGCCCCATTGCCAAAGCGGTAGAAATTTTGGGTGACCGGTGGACTTTGCTTATTGTGCGGGATCTGCTAACAGGCACGCGCCATTTCAACAATTTAGAGCGCGGCCTGCCAGGTATTTCGCGCGGACTTTTGGCTGAGCGGCTGCGGCGCTTGCAGCGAATGGGGCTGGTGGAGAAGGTTGCTGTGGCAAACGGCCGTCAACGCACCGCCTATTACCTTACAGAAGCTGGCCAGGAACTGCACACCGTCATTGATTCTCTGCTGGTGTGGGGCGCACGCTGGGCGTTTGAGGAACCTGAAGAAAACGAATTGGACCCCGTTTTACTGATGTGGTGGATGCGTGGTCGCGTGCGCCGCGAGACGCTGCCAGCGGGGCAAACCGTTGTGCGCTTTGATTTTGAAGGCGCAAAATATGAGACGTTTTGGCTGCTCCTTAAAAGGGAAGATGTATCAATTTGCCTGACCGATCCGGGGTTTGATCTGGACGTGTTGGTAACGGCCGATTTATCCGCTTTTTTCCAAATTTGGCTGGGACGCCTGACTTTTGCGGAAGCGCAGCGCGCAAAGCTGGTCCAAGTGGACGGCATCCCGACTCTAGTTGAAGCGTTGCCCACCTGGTTTTCCTACAGTCTGGCTTCCCCCGCCGTGCGGGCGGCCCAAAAATCCCAAAACGACTAAGCCAAATCTGCCATCTGGAAGAACATTGGGCTTAAGTAGGGAATGAGCCAAATGACCCAAACCGCTACGCTAAAGCGATGAAAGCTCATGAGTGCTTGCTCATTTTTACGCACCAACACCACCGTCGCCCAGACCGCGTGAACGAGCATGAGAATAATCGCCAACAGCCCACTGATGCCATGCACATCGTAGGTCATGCCACCAACTGCCTCAAACATGAGGCCCGTTCCCCAGGTGTCGCAAACGATGCCCAGCCAAAAAAAGGCCAGATGCCAAGACTTTAGCCGCCCAGCAAACCGTTCGCTCCACACGCCAATTGAGTAGAAAATGAGGGCAAGATTGATAACGATGACGGCCGTTCCACTCATAACATCCTCCTTAAAATCATAATCCAATAGCTAGATTGTAATCAGAATGCCGCTGCAATTCCTGGCACTTTGTCACCCAATCTACCGTGTTTTCTGTCAATAGTTGGTAAAATAGAGGTATGATACACAATCAAGAAGCTCTTCCTTTGCTAATTTATGACGGCGACTGCGGCTTTTGAGAAAAGTCGGCGCGGCTCGTGGAGTCGTGGACCAACGGCCGAATCAATCTGCAACCTTGGCAAGCCGTCCCGGACACAATGGCTGCACTGGGCCTAACGGATGAAGACGGTATGACTCAAGCGTGGTTTGTGGATGCGAACGGCCGTCTCACGGGCGGGGCGGAGGCCATCAACCAATCACTGCGTTACTGCTGGTGGTTACGGCCGTTCACCACCCTCTACCCCCTGCCCGGCATCCGCCAACTGCAAGATTGGGTCTACCGCTGGGTGGCCAACAATCGCTACCGACTACCCGGCAGCACGCCGCAATGTGAACTGCCCACAAATCAAGACTCGTAGGGGCGAGGCGATGCGGAATCATCATGGCAAAGCGCATCATTTGGTCACGCATCGCCTCGCCCAAAATGCCCCAAAAATGATCAACCCCCTCTCCCCCAAAGAATGTCGCCGCCTAGCCCAACACCTGCCAGACGGCCCCCAAACCGTCATTTCCCGCGCCCATTTACGGTGGGGAACAGCACGTGCCTACGCAATTGGGTTGAATGATGATGGGTTTGAAACGGCCGTTATCGAAGACCCTGGCTGCCCCGGTGAACCGATGGTTTTCGGCCACAACGCCCAGCAAATCGCTGAACTTTTGCCCCAAATTCCCAACTGGTTTTGCGTCAACGTCGCGCTCAGCCTGGCTGATGAATTAGAATCGCTGCTAGCGGCTCACCTGGGAAATCCCCTGCGACGATTGGAAGATGTTTACCACACGCTCACCCAACCCCCACCTGCCCATTTGTTAATCCATCCAGTAGTGCGCTTACTCACCAAAGAAGATTGGCCACAACTCCTGGCTGCCCCACCGGAGCTGCGCGGCCCCAACCCGGCACAGCTGCTGCACAAAACGGCCGCTGCCGGAGCCACCCTCCACAACCAACTCGTGGCCATTGCCCAAAATTATGCCCTCACTGAAGGGCACGGCGACATCGGCGTCTACACCTTGCCAAAATGGCGTGGTCGTGGGTTAGCGGCCGCCGCAGCGGCGCATGTCGTGGAGTGGTTACAGCGGAACGGCCGTATCCCCGTCTGGAGCTGCGGCGCACACAACCAAGCCAGCCTGCGCGTGGCAGAAAAGTTGGGATTTGTGGAAAACGGCCGTCGCGTGTATCTTATTCTGTCATGACCACCTTCATCCAATTTTGTGCCAGTGCCAAGATGCGTCACGACTTTAGCGACCAGATTCAGGTTCGCTACCCACACCCCGCGGGCGAGAATTTTGACACGTGGATTAGTGGCGAAGAAGTGATGAGCCGCCTCAAAACAATGTCGCGTGAGCAGCTCATCCACAGCTTTAGCCGGATGAACTGGACGGAGGCCAAAGCTGCACTCCAGAAGGAGTTGGATGAAGGGAAGCAAAAAGCGCGACACAGCTTGAAAGGGCGGTTAGCCGACATAGTGGAAGATGGCATTGGTGGCAATATTTTTGGCAATACGCTGGCCGACAACATTCGCGGCGTAGATAGCAATGCCGATCCGCGTGAGCAGGAAAAAGCATTGTGGCGACAAAGGCTACACAACGATGCCTTTCGGGCTATCGCCTTGGAACTGGCCTGGATTAACCTGGAAGGCACCTTTCCTGATGCACCGCAAGCCGAGCCGGATGATTGGACATGACGAATTGACGATTGGCGGTTTTAGATTTACGATTGGGTTTCTGAGTGGGAGCCGGGGCTTAACTTATGAGTCTCGGCTTTTTTGTTGGAGGTGAATGATGCGGAGTTGGCTCCTATCTGTTAATGGCGTAATGGCAACGGCCGTCTTCATCACTCTCATTGCCGCCTTAGAAAATAGCATCCTGCCCTGGTCACCATTTTTTGTGGTGCAGGCAATTTTGGCCTTGGCAATTCCCCTCGCGTTGAAAACGTACCGCTTTGGCAGCCTGCGAGCCGTGCGCTGGTGGCATTGGCTAGCCGGGATTGTGGCCGCCCTGCTTATTCAGGTGGTGGGCGGGCTATTTTTGGGGCTGCTTGTGCCGCAGCTCTTTGGAGTGCCGGGGGAAATTGGTGTGGACATTGGTGCAGCCCTTTTGGCGATGTACGAAACGGCCGCAGCCCGCCTGAATGGCGATCCCCAAACCATCCAAACCGCCTACATGCTCATGATCTTTGTTTGGGCAGCGTTTGGCGAGGAGCTGTTTTACCGAGGCTACATGCAGGGTACGTTGCAAAAAAGCTGGGGTTTTCGTCGCGCCGCACTTGTTTCGGCGGGCTTTTTTGCCCTGCGCCACGCCACCCAACTGCTACTGCTTTGGCCCAACTACCCCATCATTGCTGTCCTCGCCTGGATGATCTTTAGCTTTGCCTTCGGTTGGTTGATGAGCTATCTTTACCAGCGAACCAACAGCCTCATCCTGCCCATCTTCATCCACTTTGTCCTCAACGCCGTCCCGCTACTGGGCTAGATGATTGGAGACTTATGCACCAGCTAACCCAACAACTCCGTCAGCTTACTTATCAACTCTTCCCCAATCTCAGAGAGCAATCCATTAATCGGCAGGAAGCGGCTCATATTGCCATGACCTATATTTACTTCCTATTTCCTTTTTTGATTGTGTCGGCAGTGTGGTTGTGGCTGGTTACAGATTGGTCGGTATTGGCAGACAATTGGGGCATTCTGCTATTTTTGCTATTCCTCATCTCGGTGCTGGATCAACGGCCGTTCGTCCTGCCCATCTCGCTGACCGACAAAATTACCCTGCCCTTCTCTACCTCGCTTTCTAGTCTTCTAAGCGTGACCATTTTACTCATCTTTGGGCCTTCGGCATTGTGGCTCATTTGGATTGCCGGGTTGGGATTATCTTTGCGTGCAGGCTGGCAAGACGGCCGTCAGCACAATTTGCCGTACTTTTTTGCGCTCAATAAATTTGTTCAATGGAATGGAACCACCATCTTTTTTCTTCTAATTTTGGCTACCGTATTTTCCTGGACCGGTGGAACATTCCCATTTGAGGCAACTAGCTTGGCCGATTGGCTGCCAGCTATATTGGGCGTTCTGGCCCTCTCTCTGGCACCAGTCATCATTTTTTATTTACCAACATGGAGCATTACCATCCAAAGTGGACAGCCGCTTAACCGGCAAACCTTTTTCCAGCTCATTGGAGGCGGCATTCTGCTATCAGCACTCACTGTCCCTTTTGGCCTGCCGCTAGCACTGGTATACGATGCCCAAAATTTGCCCCTGTTCATTTCGCTTTGCCTGGCTGTGGTCTTTACCAACATGCTCGCCTACTTCTTAAGCCAGTTCAACATGCTGACGCAAACGCGCAGCAAGGAGCTGCGTACGCTAGAAAATCTTGGCGAAACCCTCATTACGGCTCCCGCCGATGGCTCTACGTTGGAAGAAACGTTAGGGCAGCATCTATCGAATCTGTTCTCCAGCGACCATTTGGTCGTGCATTTGTTCCCAGAGGTGACTGCTGGTAAAGACCCTGCCTGGCCCACGTTTACACTGCAAACGGCCGTAAACTGGCCACCCGTCCCAGAGGAGTTATGGCAGCGCATCCGTAACGCTGAAGAAAACAACCTGGTAGACAGAGACGTACAGTTACCGGGGCAAAAGTCACCATCCGGGCATCGGTTTTTAGTGAAGATTTTGATTTCTGGCGAAGAGGAGGCAGTGGTGCGCTGCGTGGGCGCACTCTACTTGCAGCGGTCGCCTTCCCGCCGCACGCCGGGTCAGGTATTGCCCACGCTGCAAGAGCTGGCCAGCCAGATCGGCTCGGCACTGTACCGGGCGCAAACGCACCAGGAAACGTTGCAAAGCCAAAAGATGGCCCAAGAGCTAGCCTTTGCCGGGCGCATTCAGCAAAGTTTTTTGCCCAATGCCATTCCGCAGCATCCCAACTGGGATTTTGCCGCGACGCTCATCCCGGCGCGGCAAACGTCTGGTGATTTTTATGACTTTGTGCCGCTGGAAAACGGCCGTCTCGGTCTCATCGTGGCCGACGTGGCGGACAAAGGCACTGGGGCTGCGCTTTACATGGCACTCAGCCGCACGCTGATCCGCACCTACGCCATGCAGTTCCCTGATGCGCCGGGCAGGGCATTGCAGTTGGCCAATGAGCGCATCCTCACCGACACGGAATCGGACCAGTTTGTGACGGTTTTTTATGGGGTGCTGGATTTGGCAAACGGCCGTTTCACCTATGCCAACGCTGGCCACAATCCCACTTTTCATCTCAACGGCAGCGTGCAAAGTCTCACCAAAACGGGCATTCCGCTGGGCATGTTTGAAGGGATGGATTGGCAGCAAGAGACGATCCAGATCGGCGTGGGCGACAGCTTGATTTTGTACAGTGACGGTGTGCCAGAAGCGCAAAACAAGCTGCAAGAAGAGTTCGGCGAGGAGCGGATGCTAGCGATTGCGCAACAAAAGTTTGCCAACGCGGTGGCTTGCCAAAATGCCATTGCAGATGCCGTACATCAATTTGTAGAAGATGCGCCCCAGTTTGACGACATTACCCTGATGGTGGCAACCCGCATAAAATAGGAGCCATGCGTAAACGTTGGTTTTGGCTGCTTTGTAAAAGCGGAAATCTCTTGAAAATAAGCAGAACCGTTTTTCCCGCTTTTACTTGAGCAAATCACATCAAGGAGGGCTGCGTATTTGAAAAATCTTCTTGTGATTTGCTTAAATGGCTTGCTGATCTTGCTCTACGTCTGGGCCTTGGGAGAAGAAACGGCCGTCTCCGTTCAGGTCAGTAACGGCCGCTGCGTTGCCATCGTACCAGAGCGGCACATTGGCATTGATTGCCCCCAGGTGGGTGCTGGTAGCCAGGTGGGCTTGCTGGCTACCCAACCGGCCACCACCGGCACTATGCTGGCTAGCTATCCGCCACTCCGCTGGCTAGCCCCACACACTGCCTGGGGTGACCTCAACTTGTTCACGCCAGACGGCCAACCAATTTGGCGACGGCCGTTTGGCCAGATGGCCTGGGAGGAGTGGCAACTCATCAGCGGCGGCTGGCAAACACGCTGGGGCGAGCTGCACGGCCTGTCTAGCCAAAATAGCCTTGTTTTGCGCGAACCTGTGGGCGACAGCTTTATCCTCACCAGCAGCCTGCGTCGAGCAGAAGATGAGGCCGGGCTGCTGTTGCTCCATCCAGATGGGCACACGGGCCTCGTCTTTATCCTCGATGGGGAAAATCGGCGAGGCGTTTGGTGGGAATGGGAAAACGGCCGTCCCACCAACCCGCTCATCGGCATTCCCTTCCAAAAACCATTTATGGAGCAAGCCAAAACGTTGCTGCGCCTGCTGCTAACCGGACATCAGGCGGCATTGCTGCTGCTAGGAATTATGTGGGGGATTAAAAAAGCGGGAACACAGAGAGGCACGGAGAAGGCACAGAGGTTCACAGAGAAAATCTCCAATCTTGAATCTCCAATCTCTCCAAAAATTGCTGTCGTATTCCTCACATTCTTAACGTTCGCGCTCACCGCTCATATTGCCAGCGACGTGTTGGCTCGCGTGCCGCATGTGCAGGATTCGCTGACTTATCTTTTTCAAGCGCAAACCCTGGCGCGGGGCAAATTGTGGGCTGAAGCACCACCCTTACCCGAATTTTTTGAGCAAGAGTTTTTGCTGGTGCAAAACGGCCGTTGGTTTGGCAAATATCCCCCCGGCTTCCCGGCATTGCTGGCGTTGGGCGTGCTGCTGAACGCATCCTGGCTCATCAATCCGCTGCTAGCGACGCTGACGGTGCCGCTGCTGTATCAGTTGGGGCGACGGATGGGAAACGGCCGTACTGGCTTGGTTGCTGCTGGCTTGATGAGCCTCTCACCCTTTTTCCTCTTTCTCTCCGGCAGCCACATGGCTCATGCGGCGGAGCTGTTTTGGTTGAGCCTGTTTATGGTTTGTTGGTGGGTGGTCATAAAAGAAAGCCACAGAGGAACACAGAGAAATAAGAGGCTTGGCTTGGCTTTGGCGGCTGGATTGGCGGCGGGGATGGCTTTTCTGACGCGGCAGTTAACGGCCGTTGCCATCGTTGCCCCCTTTTTCTTGCTCACCATCTGGCACAGCCCGCTGCCCTGGCACAATCGCTTGCAGCGTGGCGCAGTTTGGCTGGCAGGGCTGCTGCCGCTGGTCGCTTTGCTGTTTGTTTACCAATGGGCCGTTACGGGCGACCCATTGCAAGACCCGCGCCTGCTGTACTGGCCGTTCGACCAGCTTGGCTTTGGCGACGATGTGGGTGAAGCTCCCAATCTGCTAGAAATTGCTTTTCTGGACGAGGAACCGGGCTATGCCGTGCTGTGGCGCACCGACCCCAGCCAGCCGCTGCGTGGCCACACTCCCCAGCGTGGCCTGCACAACATCCTGCGTAACTGGCAGGTGCTGCAAACCGATCTATTTGGCTGGTTACCCCTCCTGACGTTTACATTTTTGTGGCTGGGATTTATGCTGAAACTGCCTACCCGTGCTGACTGGATTCTGCTGGCCACGCTCGTTTCCCTAGTGGCTGCTGAAGCATTTTATTGGCACGCTGGCATCATGTACGGGCCGCGCTATTTGTATGGGGCGTTGCCAGCCTTGCTGCTGCTCACGGCGCGGGGGGCGCAAGTGTTAGCTGGTTGGCTGGGTAGACGCTGGGGCTGGCGGGTTACGGCCGTTCTGCTCACGCTGCTCATTTTGGGCAATCTTTTGACATTGCCCTCCCGCATGGAAGGGTATCGCGGCTTTAACTTTGTGGTGGGGGACAAGGTGGCTTTGGTAGAAACGCTTGTCCCGAGCAACGCCGAAGGAGCCACACCGCCCGACGAACAAGCCCTCATCTTCGTAGACAGCCCCACAGGCAACTGGTGGGAGTATGGCGAACTGTTTATGGGGAATGAGGTGATGTTGGCAGACGGCCGTCTCGTCTTTGCCCGCAACCTTGGCCACGAGGAAAACCAATCCCTCCTAAAACTATATCCAAATCACACGCCATATCTGTTTGCCAACGGCCAACTCATGCCTCTGATGAAATCCTAAGCCCTCAATTATAAAAACGCTTTTGCCCCCAAATCAGCAAGCGCTCCAGATAGCGGGATTTCATCTGCTCACTGGCCATCGCTTGTTTGATTGGCGGCAGCTTGAGAATCGTTCCTAAAATCGCAGCCATCGCCCGGTGGCTAATTAACGCCTCATTGTCGAAAATCAAATTCGCCAACATGCCCCGCTCGATAGCCATCACTACCGTCCGGTGCGTAGCATTAAGTGGCGTAAGAACCCGTTGCGGACGGGGTTCCATCTGAATTCCGTACTGCGGACAGCTATTCACGCAAACGCCACAACCAAGGCAGATTTCCTCATCTAACTTTGCCTTCTTCATCTTGGGACGATGGGGATTGTTGGCCGAAACCAGCGTCATCGCCTCCACCGGGCAAGCCGGGACACATTTGCCACAGCCATTGCAAACCGCCTCATCAATTTTGGGGATGAAGTTGGTTGTGTGGACAGGGTGTAGAAAGCCAAATTTTCTGGCGGCGATCATTGCTTCACAGCAGCAGCCACAGCAGTTGCAGATAAAGTTAACGCGTTCCCGCACGTTTTCGCCAAACTGCACCAGGCTGCGCGATTGCGCTTCTTGCAACAAATCCAAGCCTTCAGCTACGTCAACCTCACGAGCAAAACCATGTTTGATTAGGGAAGCGGCACTGTTGTTGAAGGTCATGCAAATATCCATTGGAGCTGCGCAGGCACGATCCATATGCTCCATTTTGTGCCGACAGTAACAGATGCCAATTCCACGATGGGAGGCCGTTTTGATCACTTCGCTAGCACGTTCATAATCAAGAACGTGTAAGGCATTGTCAGGCGAAAGAGCCGCCTCTTGCACAAAAACACGGCCAAGCTGTGTTTCCCCCTCGGTAAACAACGCCTTGATAAACTCCTCTTCGACGTTCATGTATTGATAAAAAAGCTCAGACAGTACCTTCTGGTTGATGTCACCACGTAAACGCATGAGGGAAAATTCAAAAAAGCCAGCCATTGGTGGCGGCAACACATATGTTTGCTGCTCACCAGGATTGACAATATCTACAAGAATTGCTCTTCCTGCCAATTCATCAAGTATTTTTTGCGCTTCGCTTTCACGCATCTGCCAAACTTGTGCCGCTTTCATCACCGTAAATGGCTTGATGGGTAGCAGGGCAACCAAGCCCGCTTCACGCTCACTGAACAGCATCTTGAGTATTTCGTACAGAACATCGGACGGGGGTGCGCCTTGAGGAAAGCGGTTGAGTCGGTGGATTAATTGATCAAAATTTGTTTTGAGTGTCTGATGAGCCATCTTGCCTACCCTCCCTGGAAAACAAGCTCCTTCGTCGAACCTGTGATAAAACAATTAACCTATTTTGAGTTGATAAAGGCAGGGTAAACAGTCTGACGACATTTGTCATCTGTTGTTTGTCACTTTGTTGTTAACCGAAATTCATTTTAGAATCTATCCAATAAAGTCACAGGCTTGTACTGAGCGAAGTCGAAGTAGGAAAAAGAGAAATCTGAGAAAGGAATCTTTGCCTCTAAGTTCTCTGTAAACTCTGTGGCCAATATTCGGACAGGTACTTATATAAAACAAAAAGTATCTTGGATTGGCTTAAGCGCACATTTGGCTTTTACTTGAGCAAACCACAGTGAAATCGCTCTTCGGTTCTCAAAATATCTTCTGTGGTTTGCATATGAGGCCAAGCGGCCGTTGCCACCATTCGGGTCATCGCACCAGATGGAGATAGCTATCTTATTCAACGCGCCGCAGGATAGAGCCTACACGTCACGTATTTTGGAGGAATAACTCATGCGTACTCCGACTCCGCCCGACCCGGCCACTTATAATGAACAAGTATGGCAGTTGGCCCGCCAAATTCCGCGCGGGCGCGTTGCCACCTACGGGCAGCTTGCTAAAATGATTCCGCCACCCGCTACTGTGAACCCGGATGAGTACAGAGCGTTTGGCCCACGCTGGGTGGGCAACGCGATGGCGGCCTGCCCCGCGAACGTACCCTGGCAGCGGGTCATCAACGCCCAAGGCAAAATCAGCCAGCGTCCCGGTGCTGAGATGCAGCGTCAACTGCTGGAAAACGAAGGGGTTCTCTTCAATAAGGACAAGATTGATCTGAAAGCGTACCAGTGGCGCGGCCCCGGCGAAGAAGAGCAGCCGCGTCAAGCCAGGCTTTTCTAGTAGCCGCAGCTCTTTTGGCGCGGAAAGACTCCGCGGCTACACAGATGTTTATTGCCACGCCGTTGTCTCGTCTAGCACCGCTTTCTCTTCTGGCGTTAACACAATAGAATCGCCCTGCATCGTATCTTCCAGTTGGGCAATGGAGTTTGCGCCGATGATGGCCGAACTGACGGCTGGGTTGGCCAGCACCCAGCCGATGGCCGTTTGGGCAATAGTGGCGTTGTGTGCCTGGCCGATCTCTTCGAGCTTGTCAACGGCCGTAAATCCTTGCTCATTCATATACCGATTGCGTACGCCCTCGGCCCGCGCTGAAGTGGGCAGCGGCGTGTCGCGGCGGTATTTGCCCGTGAGGAAGCCCCCTGCCAACGGGCTGTACGGAATGACGCCAATCCCTTGATCCAGGCAAAGCGGCTGGAGTTCGCGCTCAAATTCGGCGCGATGGACAAGGCTGTAATGGGGCTGCAAGCTGTCGAATCGAGCCAGATTCTTCACGTCGCTCACCCAGAGCGATTTGGCCAGCAGCCATGCCGGATAATTTGAACAGCCAATGTAGCGTATCTTGCCCGCCTGCACCAAATTAGTCAATGCAGAAAGCGTTTCGTCCAGTGGCGTCTCCTCGTCTGGCCAATGTACCTGATACAGGTCAATGTAGTCGGTTTGCAGACGGCGCAAGCTATTTTCTACCGACTGCATGATGTGTAGCCGCGACAGGCCCTGATCGTTGGGGCCATCTCCCATTTGGCCGCGCACTTTGGTCGCTAGCACCAGGCTGTCGCGGTGTACGCCGCTGGCCGTGAGCCAGTTGCCAATGATCTGTTCACTCACGCCGCCCTCGTTGCCGTCCACCCAGCGGGAGTAAATATCGGCCGTATCGAAGAAGTTGCAGCCCAGCTCAATGGCTCGGCTCATAATCGTGTGGCTGGTGGCTTCATCAGCCGACCAGCCGAACTGCATCGTTCCCAGGCAAATGGTAGAAACTTTCAGGCCCGTGCGGCCCAGTCGTCTAAATTCCATCTTGGTGCTCCTTTTTTTGCCACAGAGGGCACAGAGATTTTAGAGATTTGCTCTTAAATCTGTGGCAATCTGCGCTAATCTGTTTAGGACTTACACATTTGCCCTAACCAGACTACAAAAGTCTGGGTCTAATGGTGTTAATTCCAGAGAGAACAAGACTTTTGTAGTCTTCACTGCGTAAGTCCTGCTGTTGATTTATTTGGAAGTTGCCAGCACTAATAAGCGATCGCTGGTTTCGTCGTAGGGGGATTGGCCGTAGTCGCCCCAAAGGTGCAGCAGCTTGAAGCCAGCTTCTTGTAACAGCAGCTCCAGCTGATGCGGGTAGCGGTAATGGTACGCACCCGTGGCGACGGTGCGCTGCACGGGGCCGCCATTGGGAGCGGAGACGTCGTAAATCCAGGTGATGTGCAGGGTTTGAGCCACGGTGTCCAGCCGGTTGCTGGCCAGATGCACAATCAACTCCCTCGTCTCCGGGTCGGTGAGAACGTTTTCCAGGCTTAGGAGCGCGTCTTCGGGTGTGTTGGCCATGTCTACCGGATTGGCGAGGTCGATGAAGAGACGGCCGTTCTCTCCCAGTACCCCCTTCACCCGCCGCAGCATGGCCAACACCTGCGCCGTGTCCAGATGAAACAGCGTATTGTACGGCACGATGACCAGGCCAAATTTTGGATCATCTGGCAAGGCAAAGTTGGTCATGTCAGCTTGATGGAGGGTGATGCGGTTTTGAACGGCCGTATCCAATTGCTCTACGCTTCCCCGCGCCCGCGCCAGCATCCCGCCAGACAGATCTAGCCCGGTGACGGTATGCCCGGCCTGCACCAGCGGCAGCAGCAGCCGCCCGCTGCCGCAGCCCAGCTCTAGCAGCGGGCCGTTTGCCTGGGCGGCAATTTCAAGAATTAGCGGAATGTCGTCAGTTAAATTGGCGTGGGTTAGGTCGTAGAAGCGGGCAATGTGATCATACATGCCCCTATTTTACCGCAACCTCCCAGAGGTTTGAAAACTTCGGAAGGTTAGTTCTGCTCAACAAACTGCTTCAGGCCAGCCAGCAGCGCGTCCATTCCCTGGCGGTAATTGTTACGCACGTAGAGCCGATCCAACAATTGCCCTAGCAAGCCAAACTTCAGCTTGTATAGCGGCGACACGGTGACGACTGTTTGCTCGCCCTCCGGCCGCAGCGTGAAGCGAATATCCCCCTCGGCAAAAGGTAGGTTGGTGCCGGTGATGCGCATGGTGAGTTTTTCATTGGGCTGCCAAAGCACCACTTCCTCATCCAAATAATTTTTCCCGCCGAGGTCGCAAAAGCGCGTGGCCCCCATGCCTTCCGTTTGTGCCGAGGTGGTGTGCGAGGCACGCACGCCCGGATTCCATTGGTAAATCTCCCCGATGTTGCCCAATGCTTGCCATACGGCCGTTACTGGCGCGTCAATCGTTATCTCTGTGGCAAAACTACCCATCTATACCGCTCCTTTTCTTGATTTGCCTGCTTTATACAACAAAGAAGCGTGCCACCTCTATGAAAAATGGTGCCAATCAGTGCCAAAATGTAAAATCCACATGCCTCGACCCTACAATTTTCACCCACGTTACCCCCCAAAACAAAAAGCCCATCAGGGCAACCTGATGAGCTATAAAGGCCTGAATTAGCCACTACAGCTAGTGGAACTAGACGAAGTGCAATCAGCAAAGACAGGTGTGGCGGTAACGGCCAGGCCAGCCAGCATTAATACCAGGGCAGCAGCAGCTAACAAATAAACAACTTTACGACGAACGGTAAGGGTCATGCGATTTCTCCTTTTGCCAGATGTCTGGCTACACTTTGGCGACAGTTTGCCCAATAAAGAGGAGACTATTTACTTGCGGAGATTCCTATGAGCAAATTTGTCGTTGAATAAAATGGGCAATAATGTTGGCAACTGAGGCCAGTTTAAGTCGCAAGCAACCTCCCGGAGGTTTTGAACCTCCGGGAGGTTGGGTCACGAGTCAGCTAAACAAATATTGCTCAATGTCAGGCGGCAGCTCATCAATTCCGCGCAGATAGTCCAGCACAAATTCTTTATAATCTGTACGATTAGGGAAGAAATCGGTGACGAATTGATCATCAACCAACGTGCCCGACCGCTCATCCAGCCATTCTAAATAGTTTGAGTAGGGCCACTCTTCCAGCGTAGTCACCAGCCCAGCCTTTATCGGATTGCCATGTATGTAGCGACACAGGTGCAGCAGATACCCTTCATTGTCTACATGAACATCTTTGAAACGCCCTTCGAATAATGCCCCGGTACGGCCGTTCTGCCGATTCACCGCTTGCGCATACCCATTAAACAACACCCCCATAAAGTGACCGATTGACGTTTCTCCATCCTGCCGCAGCAGGAAATGGTAATGATTGGGCATGAGGCAGTAAGCAATGATAGCAATTGGGTATTTCTGGCAATACTTTTTCACCAGCCGGAGCAGATACAGATAATTTTCTTCGCTAAAAAAGATACGCTCCCGGTTCGCGCCCCGGTTGTAGATGTGGTAATAGTGGCCAGTGGTAAAACTGTTCTTGCGCCTGGGCATCGTCCCTCCAGCGAAACCTCCCGGAGGTTTTGAACCTCCGGGAGGTTGGTTAGGTGTTATTTCCCCTCCACGATGGCGATTTCGGTGGGGGTGAGGTTGTAGAGCTTGTAGACGATCTGGTCGATGAGGTAGTCGGTGGTGGCGAGGCGGTGGTTGAGGGCGGCGACGCTGGGCGCGTGCTCGCGGTAGACCTGGACGAGCTTGCTGAGGCCGCTAATGGTGCCGACGAGTTCTTTAACCATGCCTTTGAAGGCGTCTTCGTTCCAGCCGAGGGTGGCATCCAGGGTAATGGTGCTGCGGCTGGCTGCATCGACGTAGGGCCGTGCGGCGGGTACGTTTTTGTGCAGCGACTGCTCCCACTTACCTTTGTGGCGCAGCGTCTCGAATGGTTTGGGGTCGGTGACGCCTTCCAGGTCGAGCCAGAACGCTTCGAGGGCGGCTTGCTTTTGCTGGTTGAGGGTGATCATTTGCTCGGCGAGGTGGGCCAGGAGATCGTGGAGGGTGTCGTTGCGGTTGGCGGCCAGTTCGGCGTCAGCCCAGGCGAGGAGGGCGGGGGTGTTGCCCTGTTCGTAGTGGTTTTTAGCGGTGTTGACTACGGCCTTACGCTGACTTGGTGGCGTTGAAATTTCAATGTTCTTTACTGGAAGTGGTTTAAGATTTACAACTTTAACTTGAGCAAAAGTCCGATTTTCTTCAGGAGAATAAAATTGATAAAGAACATTCATTAAAGATGAGTTGAGGATTGCAAGAAGATAATGAATATGTAAATCGGTATTTGGGCGAAATAGATACAACGAATCGATAAGGAAGAGACCCTGATGATCAATACTTGCTACAATCGAATCACTTGTTTGCCTCAATAATATTTTGGGGTTTGCCTCAAGGAAATCTTCATTTGTGTTACTCCACATATTTGGCTTATCAAAGATCAAATATTCGCCAGCCCATTCTGTAGAATATCGATGAATATCTTTTCCTCTCAAAACTTTTACTGAGAGAGGATTGGTTGAATCTGTACCAATCCATTTTTTGTTATTTCCAGTACAAACCCCTTGGTAGAACTCTCCAAGATTTTCAAAAGGAGTACAGTCGATCTTTGATTTCTGTAGAAGGGAAAGCAAATGAGGGCTTGTTGTCCATTGAGACCAAGGTATTTGTAAAAAGTCCTTTTGTGTTACAGTTTCCCCTTTTACAGCCCTGAGATGCTCAGGTGTTGGAATATGCAAAACCTGAGTGAAGTTACTGTCAGGCTTACTCTTCTCCAAAATTATAACGGCGTTTCCTCCAGTTTCAGCATCCTCAAAAACATGATCTAACTGAACTACAGACTTTATGGATGTTTCGTTTGTTAGTTTCGTGCGAAGTGTTTTGTGGTAGTAGTAGTAAAGAATAGTCGAAGGATAAATAAAGCCGAAAAAACATCCGTTTGCCAAAACAGACATGCTTAGTTCGGTCATTAAGGAAAAAGTATTCGGAGCATATTCAACAAGATTAAAATTTTGCTCGTAATATTCTGACTCGCCTTCAGAAATCACTTGATACACAACAAAATCACTCTGCCTCCCCTTTCCTTCCTTAACAAACACCACGTAAGGCGGGTTGCCGATGACGGCGTCGAAGCCAGCGGCCGTTTGGCGGGAACGGCCGTATTCGTCAAAAAACACTTCGGGAAAGGCGAGCTCCCAATGGAAGTAGTCGTTGTCGGTGACGGCGGGGTGCTGCAAAAAGTGGTTGAGCCAAGAACCTCCGGGAGGTTGGGAACCTACCTCGCTTAGCAAATCTGGCTGGAAACCTCCCGGAGGTTGAGGTTGGGAAACTCCCTCGCTTAGCGAATCCGATGTGGAACCTCCCGGAGGTTGAGATGCTGCCTGTTGGAAACCTCCCGGAGGTTGTTGTAGCGGTTGAAGGTAGGCAGCCAGGGCGCGGTACTCTTCCGGGGTCATGGCGTTGCCGAAGTAGGCACTCACCCACAGGTCGGCCAGCTTGCGCCAGCGGGCGATGTGGGTTTGTTGCAGCTCCTGCCACATTTTCTCTTTCAAATGAACGTCTTCAATGCTGTTGGTCGTGGCCCGTTCAATGGCCATGACACCGCCTACGGCAAGGCTGGCGTCGCGGGTGAAGGCGGAGTCGTTAAATAAGGGAGATTGGAGATTAGAGATTGGCGTTTGGGATTTGCTATTTGGCGGGGCTTGCAAATCATCCAGCCAAGCACCGATGAGGCTGTCGCCGTGTTGCAGATGGTGGTCGAGGAAGCTGAGGGGTTTGTCGGAAGCGGCCGTTTTCAGCCAGAGTGATAGTTTGGCCAGCTCCACGGCCATTGGGTTTTTGTCTACGCCGTAGATGCAGGCTTCCACGACGCGCCGCTTCCAGTAGAGGAGATCGGTTTCGGGGTCCTCTGCTGTGGCCAGTCTCTGCGCATCTTGCGCAACCGTGCCACCCTGTCCCTCATGCGAGGAAGCTGGCGCGGTCGGAGACCGGCCAGAGCCACTATCAGGGATCACATACTCATCCGTGGCCAGGGCAATTGCCAAAAAGTTCATTGCCTCGACGAGAAAGTGGCCGGAACCCATCGCCGGGTCTAGCACATTAAGCGCCAAAATCTCCTGCACAAAAAGGGCGGCACTTTGACGCTGGCGTTCGGCTTCGTCCAGCGATCCGGTTTGCCGAATCTGCGCCTTGACGCGCTCGCGGGCTTGTTCCACCAGCGGCCCCAGCGTGTTTTCGACAATGTATTCCACGATGTAGTCGGGCGTGTAGTAAGAGCCGGTGGCTTTGCGCTCCCCCTTGTCGGTGGTCAGATACAGTTCCCCCGGCTGGCGAGCGGCACCGACAGTTTTGCTGCGTCCTTTTTTGGCGTTTGGCACCCAGGTTTCCACCCCTTTTTTGCGGATCGTTACCATCTCCTCACGGGCGACGGCCACCTTGTACTCCAGCAGCCCTTCGTAAATAGAGCCAAGCTGGCGCACGTCCAGGGTGCGGTAGTCGACGGCCTGGAAGCCCCGGAAACGGCCGTCTTCACGCACGCGCCGGTAAGCCAGGTAATCAATCGCCTGGGCCAGGGCGCGATCGCCCACAAAATGCGTTTCCAAAAAAGAATGCTGGTCAGCCTCGAACAGGCCGCCGTTGTAGCGCGGGACGCCCAGTTCGGCGTTAAATTGGGCATCCCGCCCGCTAATCAGCCGGAACAGCTCTTGCAGCCTGTCCCAGCGGCGGCGGCCGGTGGTGGGCAGCCCATCCAACCGGTCGCGTTCACGGTTAATGTCGCCTGCCAACGTTTGCAAGCTGTATTCATTTTTGTAGGTGGGGTTGCCCATCGGCAGCAGGGCACGAGCTTCACCGTAGAATAAAAATAGCAGGCGGTAGAGCAGGTAAAGGCTGTTTTGGTACACCTGGTCGCGGTGGGCGGCGTTTTGGGCGTCCAGGCTGGCATCCCCGGCGAAAAAGCCAATGATAAGCTGCTCTAGCGAGCGGTAGGCATTGTCACGCAGATCGGCTTCCAGGGCGATGGCGTAGGCCCGGCTCTGGCTGAGTGCTTCGTCGAGAAAGATATTGCCGTGGGCATCTGGCGTAAACGCCTTTTGGTTGAAGAAGGCCCAGAAGAAGGTGGCGACCGCCAGCCCGGTGTTGGTTTCTGCCGGGGCGTGCAGGGCGGCCAGCAGGTCAATCTCGAAGTATGTTTCCAGGGTGCGGGATGAATTTTTGTGGACCAGTCGCCAGAAACGGCCGTTGCTCACCACGCCCCAGGTCACGCTGCTCAACGTCAGGTAAGTGTCGATCTGATACATCGGATTCTGGTCGTCGAAGCGGGGCAACGGGCCGCTCTTTTTGCTCAGGTTCACCGTCCACTTTTTGGCTTCCAGCAAGGCGAGGACATCTTTGGTATAAAGAGGTGTATTTTGGTGGGGAACGGCCGTTTGCCGGGCCGCCTCATCTGGAAACAGGGCAAAATCTGGCTTTTTGATTTTCCCTTTCAGACCAGGAATCGATGCCTGCCCTTCCCACACATGCCCCAACTGAACCAGTATTGGCTTGATCCAGTTATCTTCCAACTGCGATTCATTGTAGTTGGTCAACTGGTCTCTTTCAGCGGCGTACAGGTCGCGCAGCCAGGCCAAAAAATAGGCAGCGGGCGTTTGCCACGCTTTCCATTCTGGCGTGCGGCGCAAAATCTCTTGCAGGTAATGGTCGGAAAATAGAGATTGATTATTGTGGGAGCCAAAATCAAGCCGTGGCTGGAAGGGAGTATCTGGCATAGAACGTTTCCTTCTTCATTTTTCAGAATGTCCCTATGATAATTCAGCTAGGAAAAAAAGGAAACCTGTTAACCTCTCGGAGGTTTGGAACCTCCGGGAGGTTGGCTCACCGATTACCGAAGGCCGGACTGCGCTTTTGCTGGAACGCCTTTAATGCTTCCAAATGATCTGGTTCTGCCCAGAGATTGACGAACAGATCGATTTCTAACTGGTTGACGGCTGTGGGATTGGCGTGGCTGGCAGCGTAGATGAGCTGCTTGCTGGCGGCGAGGGCGTGTTGGGGGAGCTTGATGAGAGAATGAGCCATTTGGGAAACGGCCGTCTCTAATTCCCCCACATCCACCACCTGCTGCACCAAGCCGAGCTGTTTGGCCTCCTGCGCGTCAAACACGCGGGCCGTGAGCAGCAAATCGAGGGCCCGCGCCTGGCCCAGCAGGTTAACCAATCGCCCCGTGCCGCCCCAGCCGGTGCAGAGGGCGTTGCGCACCTGGGCAAAACAAAAGCGGGCGTGGCTGGCGGCCAGCCGCAAATCGCAGGCGGTTAAGATTTCACAACCACCCCCAAACGCATCGCCGTTAACGGCCGCAATGATGGGGAGAGGCAACTGCGTTAGTTGGGTAAGTGCTTGGGTCATCACCCGGTTCAGCCGCGCCCCAGCTTCACGTTCTGGATGTTGACTCAGCTCCTTCAAATCGCCACCAGACACAAACGCCTTGTCACCTGTACCGGTGATGATGAGGACGCGAACGGCCGTATCTGCTGCCACAGCTGCCCCAATTTGCGCCACCGCCTCAGCAAACTGCGCCTGTGCTTTCCAATTCAAGGCATTCCGCGCCTCCGGTCGGTTGACGCGCAGTGTGGCAATGCCATCTTCTATCGTTAAGATAATTTCATCATTCATGCGGGGAGTGTACTGGTTGCAAGCAGCAAGTGGCAAGCCACCCCGTCACCTTGTCACCCGTTCGCCTTGTCACTAAACTCCCCCCATGAAACTTTCCCTGCGCGGCGTGCTGGCTTACTTGCTGGCAACGGCCGTCTTCCTCATCATCCTCATTGCGGTGGGCGTGTTTGATCCTAAACCCGTAGGAGAACTGCAACGTACGCTGCCTGGGACCAGCCTCACCGTGAACCAACGGGGGCAAACGGTTGTTTGGCTTGATGAACCGCTGCCGGATGGCGATTTTTCTGTGCGGGGAACGGCCGTGTTGCAAGAAGGGAATCCAGACAGCGGCATCGGGCTGGCAGTTGGCAGCGAGGCCCATGCGTTTGTGGTGGCCGTGTCGCCGTTGGGGTACGTGCTGGTGCAGCATGGGGATGAAGTGGTGCTGCCCTGGCAGCCGTGGCCACACGTGCGGGCAGACAACACACCAAACGAAATCTGGATTGACGTGCGAGGAAACGAGATAACTGTGCGGCTCAATCGGGAGCTGCTGTGGCAAGGAACTGCTGCCCTGGAAACGCGACGGTTGGGACTGTTTAGCGAAGGATTTGGTGGGGAAACGGCCGTTTACACCATCTCCACCATCGAAATTTTTGCCACAGAGAACACAGAGGATTAAGAGGCTTTCTCTCAGGAACTGCGCAATGAAGACTACAAAAGTCTCGTTCTCTCTGGGAGTTACATCATTAGACCCAAGACTTTTGTAGTCTAATTAGGGCGAATGTGTAAGTCCTACTCTAAAATCTCTGTGTACTCTGTGGCTCTTTCATTTAATTTACATCCACTAGCTCAACATCAAAAATGAGGACAGCGTTGGGGGGAATGACACCTCCGGCACCGCGAGCGCCATAGCCCAGGTCTGGCGGGATAATCAGCGTCGCTTTGCCGCCAACTTTCATGAGGCTGATGCCTTCATCCCAGCCGGGAATCACCTGGCCAGTGCCGAGCAAAAATTCAATCGGCTCGCCACGCTTAAACGAATTGTCAAACTCTTTGCCATTCTCCAGCTGGCCTTTGTAATGTACCGAAACGCGCTCCCCGCGCTTGGGAGCTTTGCCCGTGCCAGCTTCGGTTTCAATGTATTGCAAACCGCTCTCTGTTTTCATGATTATTCCTCCGTTTCGGCCTTTTCTAAACCTAAAACTTCGACTTCAAAGATAAGATTGCCTTCAGGCGCATTGTCAACTTGATCACCGTAGGCCAGTTCTGGTGTTAGCACAAATTGGGCCACGCTGAGGTTTTCCAGCAGCAGCAGCGCTTCATCCCAGCCTGGGGAAATTTGCTCCAGGCCCACAATGACAGGCACCGGCTGACCAAAGTTGTAGGAGGATTCCAGTTGAGTGCCATCTTCTTCCCAAACGGTGTAATGCAGCGTCACGGTATCCCCTGCTTCAATCGCTTCGCCCGTACCTGGGGTAATCACAAACAGCTTTAGGCCGCTGTCGGTAACGGCATAATCGGATTCATCGACCGAAACGGGTGGCGGCGCAGGCGTGGGGGTTGGCGGGGGTGGCGAAATGCCCAGCAGTTCCATCTCAAAAATGAGGGTGGCATTGGGCGGAATGGTGCCGTTAGGCGACCCTTCTTCACCCAAACCAAGTTCGGGCGGCAAAACCATTTGCACGTTGTCGCCTACCTGCATTAGCAGAACGGCTTCGTCCCAACCAGGCAAGATTTGCTCATCACCCACAATAAATTCTATGGGGGAGGCAGCGCGGGAATCGGCAAAGAGGGTGCCATCTTCAAACCAGCCTGTGAAATGGACTGTGACCACCTCACCCATTTCCGGCGTATCACCGTCGCCTTCGGCCAAGAAGATGTATTGCAGGCCGCTGTCGGTGACAATGTAATCATCGGGATCAACTGTAGTGGGGGGAACGGCCGTTGGCGGGGGCGCAGGGGTTGGCACAGCATCTACGGCAACCAGCTCCACATCAAAAGTGAGCGTCGAGTTGCCAGGAATGGGGCCATAATCGTTGGCACCGTAGGCCAACTCTGGTGGGATGATGAGCTGGGCTTTGCCACCTTCGCGCATAAGGGCAATGCCTTCATCCCAGCCGGGAATGACGCTGCCCTGGCCTAAAACAAAGCTAAAGGGATCGCCACCAGCGGAACTATCAAATTCAGTGCCATCTGCTAAGGTGCCGGTGTAATGGACGCTTACCAGGTCACCGGGCTGTGCCTGAACGCCGGTTCCGGCTTCGACTTCCACATACTCCAGCCCAGAGGCGGTCACGCGGGAACCGCCCTCTTCGCTTACGGCATCGCTGGTTTCGCCATCATTGGCCTGGGGCGTGGCGGGGCCGCAGGCAGCTACCAGCAAGCCAAGCAGCATGGCCGCAAGCAGGAGGTAGTGCCAGTTGCGGGCATTTGTTTTTTGTATCTTCACTAGGTTCTCCTTATGGTTCGGTCTTCACAAAAAGGCCGGAACAGCAAACGGCCGTTCCGGCAACAAATTTCTTCAATTTAAGTTGGAAACAGGGGATTGTATCACGAACTGGCAGGATCGAAATTGATCAGGATGATTTTCACCCGTCTCTCAGTAACTTACGTTACGCAGCGAGATTTCAAAAGTCTACTATCTCTCTGGCAAATCGCGGGACTGTGCGCAAGACTCTTGAAATCTTTGCTTGGAAGTGCGTAACTGTGGTTTGTAAACTGCCTGCTCGATTCTACTTGTTTTTACTAGAACGAGGCCGAATGTTTTCCAGGGAAAATTGCGTAGGGTACTTGGCTTCAACGCCATCGTAAAACGTTTTTAGCTGGGCGAGTACGGCCGTTTCTCCAATTTCTGGCTCAATCGGCGCACCAATGCCAATGGTTTTACGGCCGTAATCGAGCGACACTGGAATGATGGGCACGCCCGCCTCTTTGGCAATGTAAAAGAAACCCATCTTCCAATGCGGCACCAGTTTGCGCGTGCCTTCAGGCGACAATCCCAGCAGGAATTGATCACGCTGTTGGAACTGAACGGCCGTTTGCGCCACCACCCCATGCGCCGCCCGACGATCTACCGATACGCCCCCCATCCACAGCAGCAATGGTTTAAGTGGACCGCTGACAAAGGTATGCTTGCCTAGCCAATACACCCGGGCCTGGACGGCAAACAGGGCCACCATTGCCAGGGGAAAATCCCAATTAGAGGTATGCGGTGCGCCAATGAGTACCATTTTGGGCAGATTTGGCACCTGCCCCTCAAAACGCCAGCCAACCAGACGCAAAATGCCGCGCCCAACCCAGCGCGATACCCGGTTCCCCCAGCGAGGAATCGCGTCCCCAAGGAATGGGGAATTGAGGGGGTCACCTTTTGATAGCTGTTCAGTTGGGTGCATGGCACTAAAAATGGGTTTGGTTTTTACCTTGAAGGCCCTTGAATCGCGCTTGCAGCAGTGGCAAATCTGTTTCCACATCTCCGCTAGGGATAAACGGTTCGGTGATGGTGAGGATTTTACGGCCGTAATCTACCAAAACCGGCACGATGGGAACATTAGCCCCGTGGGCAATGTGGTAAAAACCAGTGCGCCACCGGTTCACCTGGCTGCGCGTTCCCTCCGGGGCAATCGCCAGCACAATTTTGGCGCGTTTCTGGATGGCTTCAATCGTCTGCCCCACCGTGCCGTTGGCCGCACGACGATCTACCGGCACGCCGCCAAGCCAATCCCACACGTAAGAAAATGGCTTCACGAAAAACTCGCGCTTGGCCATCCAGTTAAAGCGAACGCCTGTGTAAAAAATAAGGTTCATTGCCAAGGGAAAGTCCCAGTTGGTGGTGTGCGGTGCGCCAATAATAATCATTTTGGGCAAATTGGGCAGCGCACCCACAACTTGCCAGCCACTAATTTTGAAAAAGAACGCCGCAATCGCTCTCGAAAGGCGATTGCCACGCCGAGGAAGTTGGTCAATCTGATTTGTCATGTGTCTCTTAGGAATTTGGAGGCTGAAATTCGGAGATTGGCAGCTAATTTGCCAATCTCCAATCTCTAATCTCCGATTTTAATCTTTTAACTCTAACCAGTTATACCCCGTGCTGGCATCAACTTTCAAGGGGACATCCAGGCTAAATGCGCCAGACATGGTGCTGACGACCAGCTCACGCACCTCATCCAGCTCTGCCTCTGGCACTTCTAGCAGCAGTTCATCGTGCACTTGCAGCAACATTTTCGCTTCGTAATGGGCCAGCTTCTCATGCAAATGGAGCATGGCAATTTTCACAATGTCAGCGGCCGTGCCCTGAATAGGATGGTTGATTGCTTCGCGCTCTGCCCGCAGGCGCGCCTGCATATTGCTGCCGCTCTGCGGCATTTTGAAGACGGGGAAGTACCGTCGCCGCCCCAACAAAGTTTCTACGTAGCCATCCTCTTTTGCTTTTTGCTTGGTTTCTGCCAAATATTTTTGGATGCCAGGGAAGCGGGCGAAGTAATCTTTGATGTAGTTTTCGGCTTCGGCCAGCGTTAGCTCAGAGTCACGCGCCAGACGGAACGCCCCCATGCCGTAGATGAGGCCAAAGTTCACCGCTTTGGCAAAGCGACGCTGGTTGTAGGTTACGTCGTCCAGATCAATGCCGTAAACGGCCGCTGCCGTGGTGCGGTGAATATCTTGATCCTGTCGGAATGCTTCTAGCAAGGCCGCATCCTGGCTGACGTGGGCCAAAATGCGCAGCTCCACCTGCGAATAATCTGCGGCCAGGAAGATGTGCCCAGGTTTCGCTACAAAACCGCGCCGAATTTGCTGCCCCACTTCGCTGCGAATGGGGATATTTTGCAAGTTGGGGTTGCTGCTGGCAATGCGCCCGGTGATGGCCCCCGTTTGGTTGAAGCTGGTGTGAATACGGCCGTCTTCCTTATTCACCAACTCCGGCAGGGCATCAACATAGGTGCTTTTGAGCTTGCCCAATTCCCGGTATTCCAAAATGGCCGTAATCATGCCCGTTTTCTTTTCTTGCTCGGTTGCTTTCAGGCTTTCCAGCACGCTGGCAGCCGTGGAGTAATGTCCGCTGCGCGTTTTCTTTAATCCCTCAACGGGATAGTCCAGCTTGGTGAACAAAACATCGCTCATTTGCTGGGTGGAGTTGATGTTGAATGGCTCCCCGGCAATGTCGTGAATTTTGGTTTCCAGCTGCCGCAGCCGCGCCGCCAAATCTTGCGACATCTGCCGGAAGAAATCCAGATCAACGCCAATGCCTGCCTGCTCCATCGCTGAAAGCACCGGGATTAGCGGCATTTCCAAGTCAAGAATTTTTTCCAGATTTTTTTCTCGCACCTCTTCTTTCAGAGGAGACACTAGCCGCAGCGTCATGTCGGCATCGGCTGCACCATATGGAGCGGCAGCCTCAATGGGTACCTCGGCAAACGTTTTTTGCGCTTTCCCCTTGCCAATGAGCAGCTCAATCTCAGTCATTTCGGCCCCCAGGCGGTGGCGAGACAAATCTTTTAACCCTTTGTGCTTGGTGGCGGGGTCCGTCAGCCATTCGGCAATCATCGTGTCGAAGCTGATGGGCGTTACGCGCAGGCCGTACCGGTCTAGAATTGTATAATCATATTTGGCGTTGTGGGCCACCTTGCCAATGTTGGGGTTGGTAAATGCGTCACGCAGGGCGTCCAGCACAGTTTGCAGCGGCAGTTGATCTTCGGCCAGCTCTGGCTCGCCAGCAAACAAGGACATCTGCCCGCTGCTGCTCTGCGCTTCGTTGGCCAAATGCCCCACCGGAATGTAATACCCTACCGGTGGTTTCACCGCGATGCAGAGGCCCACTAATTCGGCCGTTGTTTTGTCCAGGCCTGTTGTTTCCACATCAAAGGCGATGAGTTCGGCTCTGTTTAGCTGTTTAACGAGTGCATCTAGCTGCGCCTGGGTCTGCACAATCACGGTTTCGGTTGGTTTGGTAACAGATTGCGGCTCATCGATCTCAACCTGGTCCCCCAATCCTTCTACTAATATGTTGGTTAGCGAGCGAAATTCTAGCTCTCGGAAGATATCTAGGACGGGATTGGGATCAAAATCGTGGGCCACACACGCTTCCAAGTCCAGCTTGATAGGCGCATCCGTAACGATGCGGGCGAGTTTCTGGCTGAGGTAGGCACTTTCTTTGCCTTCAGCTAGCTTCTTGCCCATTGCGCCTTTAATGTCGTCTACGTTCTCATAAACTGCATCCAGGGTTTCGTATTGGGTGAGGAGTTTTACGGCCGTTTTCGCCCCCACCCCTCGTACACCGGGAATATTATCGCTAGTGTCGCCCACCAGGGCTTTGTAATCCACCACCTGATCGGGCCGTACGCCAAATGCGCCAACCACGCCCTGCTCATCAAAAATTTCCGGCGGTCGGCTGCCGCGTGCAGGCAATTCTACCTGCGTGTTGTCATCCACAAGCTGCAACAGATCGCGATCCCCGGTGATGATATACACCGGCACGTCCAGCGGTTTGGCCTGACGCGCCACCGTGCCCAGCACGTCGTCGGCTTCAAAGCCTTCCAGCTCCAAAATAGGAATGTTGAGCGTTTTAATCACCTCTTTGATGCGCTCAATTTGCAATCGCAATTCATCTGGCATCTTCTCGCGCGTCCCTTTGTACTCTTCAAACATATCGTCCCGAAAAGTGCGCCCCAAATCAAAGCTAACGGCAAAATATTGTGGCGGATTGTCGGCCAAAATCCAGTCTAAAACTGTGCGAATAAAGCCAAAGGTCGCATTGGTGGGTTCCCCACTTTTGGTGGTAAATGCTTCTAAAGGCAGGGCATAAAACATGCGGTAGGCCAGCGCGTGGCCATCTATAAGAACAAGCTGGTTTTTCGACATGAAAATCCTTTTGAAATCGAAAATCTTACGGATGGATTTCAAAAGTTTTGGCTGTTTTCACGTGATTAGCGGAAGGTAGGGAAACTTTTGAAATCTTGTCGGATTGTATCACGAAACGGATGTTCTACCATCACGATAAAGGATCGTTTTAAGATCGAAGGCTCATTACAATCACCGTATATTTGTTTGATTCAGGAGGTTGTTATGCAAAACAAGCGTGTATTTATGATTGTTGAATGATTCTGGCGATAACCGCAGCTCGACGCGCAGCCTGGTGGCCTTAAAAGCAGCCTGTGATGGCGAGAGTGTGGCAGAAACGGCCGCTTACAATCCCAACAATTCTGGCTCTCACCCGGCAGCCATCGTGCAATATCTGGGCGGCAGCGAATCCATCTTTGTTTCAACAGATTGGCCGTATCATCCAGGCAGTTTGGAAGAAGCCGAGCTGGTGGTGTGTTTAGACAATGCCGAAGAGGTGGTCACCGAAACGTGTGAGTACACGCTGGAAGAAGGCGCAGGTGAGGCAAACATCACGCGCATCTCGCTGGTGGCCGATTATCGTCTGATTGCCACGCAAACGGGCGAAGTTGTCGCTGAAGGCAGTGTGAAAGCCATCCCCCGTGAATGCCAAGATGAGGAGACGTTTTCAAACAATGCCAGCTTTAGCTTGCGGGGTGATTACGGGGAAGCATTGGAGACGTTAATTGACGATTATTTGGACACGCCATAGATTGCTCTCCATCCAAAAAGAGTGGTGAACCATGAAACGTTTCAGCCTGGTTCACCACTCTCGGTTTTTAGGGGGCATGCAGCGTAGTCTTTTGTGCCCTGACAGTCGCTCTTACTCGTCAATTATTTGTCGGATTTGTCTTTAGGCCACGGACCCAGAATGACGGTATCGACTGCGTGGATGGCTCCATTGCTGGCGTTAATGTCGGCAATAATCACTTTAGAGTCATCGTTGACAAAAATGTCACCCTCATAGAATTTAAGCCCTGCGGTTTGACCATTGACCATCGTTACATCACCCAGCAAGGTCAAGGCTTTGTCTGAGAAAATCTCCCCTTCCAGCACATGATAAAGCAGGATGTCGGTCAATTCTTCTTTGGTAAAGGCGGAGGCGATATTGCTTGCATCTAGGCCTAACTTGGCAAAAGCATCATCTGTCGGGGCAAAGACCGTCCATTCCCCGCCAGAGAGCGTGTCGGCGAGGTCAGCAGCCACGACAGCAGCGACGAGGGTCGTGAAACGGCCGTCTGCAATGGCAATGTCTACAATAGTACCGGGTGTATCGGCAGAAGAAGTGTCAGCAGAATCGCTGCTATCATCTGCAACTCTTGGCCACGGGCCGAGGATAACAGTATCAACTGCGTGAATAATGCCGTTGGAGGCGTCAATATCGGCAATGATGACTTTGGAATCATCATTCACGTAAATGTCGCCATCAAAGAACTTGAGGCCAGCGGCGGCACCGTTCATCATGGTGACGTCGCCCAATGCGGTCAACGCTTTCTCAGATGAGATTTCGCCCTCGATAACGTGATAGAGCAAGATGTCAGTTAGCTCTGCTTTGGTGAAGGCAGAGGCAATGTTGTCTGCATTCAGGCCAAGTTTGGCAAAGGCGTCGTCAGTTGGGGCAAAGACTGTCCATTCACCACTAGACAACGTTTCGGCCAAATCAGCAGCCACAACGGCGGCAACCAGTGTTTCAAAGCGGTCGTCCCCTACAGCAATCTCTACAATCGTTTGATCACCATCCGCAGCGACGGTTGGGGCAAATAACGTGAAGAGCAAAGCAAATGCTAATACTATTTTTAGAACCTTATTTTTCATTTCATTTTTCTCCTTGTTGAGTGTTTAAAAATCGAGCCTATATGGTGGAAATTACGATTACCAACGGTGCTTGTCCGTATTTGATCTAGGTTTCTTAAGTTCTGCTCATACTTTGTCTATATTCTGTCCACGTTTGGTGATTGGTACGAAAACGGCCGTTCCCCCTCAACCTCTAGCCATCCCTACCCAACAGCAGTAAGATGACATCAACAAATCGAAACAAACTGGAGAAAATCATGACAACATTTATTGCACTGGTTTTTATTGCTATCGTGGGGGGCATTGCCGTGGTGCTGCAAGCTCAATTTATGGGGGTGCTGGATCAACAAATTGGCACAATTGAGAGCGTGTTTATCACTTACGGCAGCGGCGGGCTGCTGGTGGGCATCACAATGCTGCTGCTGCGCGGCGGCAATTTGGCGGCATGGCGGGCGGTTCCGCCACACTTTTTTATAACGGGCATCTTAGGGCTAATTATTGTAGGCACGATTGGGTATGTCACCCCCCGCCTGGGGTTGGTGACGGCGTTCACCATTTTGATTGCCACCCAGTTTGTGCTGGGCGGCATCATTGATCATTTTGGCTGGTTTGGGGCGGAGATACGGCCGTTAGACCCCACAAAACTCCTCGGCGTAGGCATCCTGATGCTGGGAGTCTGGCTCCTCATCCGCAACTAAGCGATATTCCTAGCTGCAAAATGCAGGCACCTCATAAAATGCGATATCCGTGATGAACCAACCATTGCTAAACTGCTCAATGGTAATCGTTTGCGGAAATAGCGTCGGCGGTTCGCTGTCTAGAAGGCTGCTGTCCCACACGCTGTAAAGCTCCATTGACCAAATTTCGCAGCTATCCACCTCGATGGTGCTATCGTTGATAAAGCGAATGTCGTAAATGGTGCTTTGCGTCTCATCATACAGCTTGGCAACAACCACCCCCTGGCTTGTCAAATCGGCGATTTCTGTCTGCATGAGGCCCAGTGGCGCACCGGTGAAGTAGTAGGAAACGTAGCTGCTGTCCAGGTAAAGGTAAGCGGCCGTTTCTGCCAGCACCGCCTCGTATAAAAAGTTAGCTACATCCTGCTCCGACGGCCGATTGCTGTTTGGCTGGTTGACGATGGGCTGTGGCGTGGGAACGGCCGTTGGCACAAACACATCCTCCGGCAACACCACCTCCGCCCGCGTCTCGTCGCCAGAACCGCTCTCGGTTTGAATGGTGATAACAATGGGCGTGGCTGGAGGCGGCGGCTGCGGTTCTGGCGTTCTAAAAATGGTTACCCAAGCCGCAATGCCGCCACCCGCGCTGATGAGGGCAATAAAGGTCGCTACCATCCATTTGAACCAGCCCGCGCACCCCTCTCTTTGTGATCGTTCCGTCATGATTCCCTCCAATTAAAATCGCCGGTCAAGATTTCAAAAGCACACAGTAAAGACTACAAAATTCTTGTTCTCTCTGGAATTAACATCATTAGACCCAAGACTTTTGTAGTCTAGTTCTAAATAGACTTTTGAAACCTACATTGGTAAACGGAACGATGCAGGAATTTCCGCTATCCTTGTCGTTCATCATCAAAATGCGCGAATCAGTTGAGTCTTTGACTCAACCCATCTATACTGAACCCATTCAATTGAACCTCAGCAAAAAGGAGATTCCCGTGGCGACACCCTTACGAATTGCAACCTTTAATCTGGAAAATCTGGACGACAAACCAGACGAACGGCCGTCCTTGAAAGAGCGAATCGCCGTGCTGCGCCCCCAACTGCTGCGCCTGCGCGCCGACGTGATTTGTTTTCAGGAAGTGAATGGGCAGGAGTTTGAGGGAGAGCCGCGCCAGTTAGATGCACTCAGCCAACTGCTGGCCGAAACGCCTTATGAATGGTTTTACACAGCCCACACCAAAACCACCCGCGATGAAGCATACGATCAGCGGAACCTCGTCATTGTGAGCCGCTATCCCATCCGTGATGTACAGCAAATCAAACACGAATACGCCCCCAAACCCAGCTATCGCAAAGTCACCGCCGACCCTGCTGAAGATTCTAAAGATATTACTTGGGAGCGTCCCATTTTGTACGTAAAAATTGATTTGGGTGCAGGCCGGATGCTGCATTTGCTAAACGTGCATATGAAATCGAAACGGCCGTCCAGCATCAACGGCCAAAAAATCAACAATTACACCTGGCGCACTATGGCTGGCTGGGCCGAGGGCAGCTTCATCTCGGCCATGAAGCGCGTGGGGCAAGCCCTGGAGCTACGCGTACTCATCGACGACATTTTTGACAAGCTGGACGTGAGCGGCGAGCCAAAATATATTGTTGCCTGCGGTGATTTTAATGCCGATGTGAATGAGGTGCCGCTGCAAGCCATCATGGGGCCGGTGGAAGAAACGGGCAACACGGGGCTCATTGAGCGCGTCATGATTCCATGTGAAGAATCTGTGCCGGAATCCGCACGGTACTCGCTTTTCCACCTGGGTCGCAAAGAGATGCTGGACCACATTTTGGCGACGCGGCAGCTGCTCACCTACTATCGCGGTACAGAAATCCACAACGAAGTGCTGCACGACGAGTCTGGCGCATTCCGCACCGACGACAAATTCCCCGAATCAGACCACGCCCCTATCGTGGCCGAATTTGTGTTGCCATAGCCTCCAGCTAAAGAAGTTCAACTTTTTGGAAAAGTTGAACTTCTGAAACGGAAGACCATGATTCATCAAAAACCTGACAAGAATGTAGATAAAGGCTGGTTTGTGGGGCCGTGGAATTCAGAAGTGCCAATCCCTGTTGGCTATGCGAATGAAGGCATCAACCTACCCCACCATCATGCCCAAATGTTTGAAATTTACCTGGTAGCAAGGGGAACAAGTACGGCCGTTGTCAACCAGCAAACGGTTCACCTGCAAGCGGGCGATATGCTCGTTGTTGAACCGGATGAATCCCACACCTTCAACCACAGCTCAGATGATTATTTCCACTTTGTCATCCAAACGCCCTTCATCCCCGGCGACAAAATCATCGACTAACTCCTCTGTGAACCTCTGTGCCTCCTCTGCGCCTCTCTGTGTTCCGCTTTTTTCTTTAAAGGAAATAAAGTATGCAATTCACCACCCTTCTTTTTGATTTAGACGGCACCCTCACGGACCCAAAGGTGGGCATTACACAATCAATTCGGTACGCACTGGACAAGATGGAACGGCCGTATTCCCCTAACGCCTCGCTCGACTGGTGCATTGGCCCCCCGCTGCAAGAATCCTTTGCCATCCTCCTGCAAAACGCCGATCCGGTAGTAGGTCAGGAAGCGCTCCGCCTTTTCCGCGAGCGGTTCAGCACCGTTGGCCTCTTTGAAAACGAACCTTACCCCGACATTCACCATCTATTGGCTCAACTGCAAGCGGCTGGGCTAAAGCTGTACATCGCCACGTCCAAGCCCGCCGTGTACGCCCGCCGCATTGTGGCCCATTTTGATTTGGCACCATATTTTTTGATGGTGTACGGGAGCGAATTGGACGGCCGTTTCACCCACAAAAATGAACTCATCCAGCACGTTTTGCACACCGAAAATCTCAATCCCGCCCACACCCTCATGATTGGCGACCGCAAACACGACATTCTGGGGGCCAAAGCCAACCACGTAACTGCTGTTGGCGTCACCTGGGGGTACGGCTCCTCAGAAGAGCTACGCGCCGCTGGTGCAGACAAGCTGCTGCACCAACCCACCGAACTTTTGCACTTTCTAAACCTTGCCTGAAACTACCTGCCATCTGACGGTCTTCTCGCTACAATCATCGCCAAATCTTTTACAAACTTTCCCGGACCTTGTGCCAAGCAACCGGGGAAACGCCCTAATAAGGAGAATTTTTTATGAAGGTTGCCTACGTTTTTGCCACATCCGGCCATACCGCCAGCTACAAATTGGGCCAAATGATCCTGCCCCAGCTAGAGGCAGGCACCCACGGCGTGGATGTAATTGGCATGTTCTTTTTTGATGACAACAACTACATTTTGCGGAAAGGCGATCCGATTGGTGAACGCCTGGCCAAAGTTGCGGCCGAAAAAGGGATGATGCTGATGATGTGTGACCAATGCGCTCTGGAACGCGGCCTAGCCGAAGGCGAAGCGGGTAACTGCAAGCCCTCTGGCACCGTAGATGGCGTGATGGTTGGCTGCTTCCCCGATTTGTATGGTGCGCTGGCTGGCAACCCGCCGGATCAGGTCATTACCCTGTAGCGTCATTTCATTTAGGCATGAGCATGATCAAATGCAGCTCGTTCCCATTCGCATCTGAGGATGCTCACTCCTCGATATTTTTGCAAAGAAAAAAGACCCTGGCAATTGGCTCAGGGTCTTTTGCATTTTACACCTTGTTGCGGCTACGGGCCGCTAAATGAAGTTACCGGATCGTAGCGGTCGTAGTAATGGTTGGGGTCAGAGGTATGTACCCACACCCACAAATCATTGGGCGCACCAGCCGACCAGTAGTATACCCATTCTGCATCGCGTGGGGGCATATTGACACAGCCGTGGCTGTGTTTGTAGCCGAAGCGATCGTGCCAAAATGCGCCATGCATGGCAATGTCATTGTCAAAGAACATCGTGTGGGGTACGTCTTCAATAAAGTAGTAATCAATCTTGCCCTCTGCACCTGACATTTTGGTTTTGTCGTGGCGGCTCCATACCTGGAAAAGTCCTTCATGAGTAGGCCAGCGATTCAAGCCGCTGGAAACCAGCCCAGCATACACCATGCGGTCGCCGATGTAAGCGGCAAAACTTTGCTCGTACAAGTCTATCTCTACCCAATATTCATCCACACCGACTTCTTCCGGACGGGGATTAGGATCGATAAGGCTAACATAGGTTTGGCGCATCCAGCGTCCACCGCCGATGTTGTACCAAATCCAGCCATCGTCAGCGGTGACGGCATCGTACACTTCAAAAAAGGTGTAGCGTGGCAGCTTAATATTTTCGGGTGCGGGTTCGGCCCCTGGCTCGTTGCTGTACCAGTAATCTACCACCATCCAGCCAAACGGCCGTTCTGGCTGCGACTTGATTTCAATCCCGGTAAACTCCGAGGAGTCAACCACCGTTAAATCTGAGGCGCGCACGTACTCCCCGTAATTAATGACATACCATAATGTACCTTCTGCCTCAACAGCACCCTGAACCGTGGCGTACAAAAAGCCATCCCCCACATTGCGCACAACGCCGCTGCCCAAACTGGGACCAGCATACACATCGATATTGTCATGCAGGCGAGCATACGTTTGGTAAGGCAAAAAGCTGTTGGCAAAAGGTTGTGGTTTCGAGAATACTGGCTGCGGCGGTTCCGCTTCACACACGTGCCCAATTTCATCGGACTGAATGAAGCATTTGGCTGCCGAAGCCGTATCGGGCCAAATGGCAAAAATGATGGCTATAACCAACAATGGGATGCTGTAACGCAAAAATCGTCTCATAGTTGGTAAAAACTCCTTCAAAAAAATTTTAGTAGAGAAGTTCAACTTTTCGAAAAGTTGAACTTCTAATTATTATAAGCAATGTGCGGCAAAAGGCGATACGACCGTCCCACTTTTTGCCACCGTTCATCATCGTATCATGAATCCAATATGAGAAACAGTAGCGATCTTACCAATTACATGGCTGCTAACAAACGGCCGCAGCCACCACAATACACTTTTCGCCCTTCGTTTGCTTCTTTGACCTTGTTGGCAGAGACGCTGGTGCGGCACCCTTGGCACACGTTGATGCGCAGCGCAGCCACCGCCAGGCCATGCCGACCCTTACGCAACTGCTCATACTCGTTCAGCGCGGGGGCATCTACAGCAGCGGCTTTGCCTTTACGACTTTGCATGAGCTTGTGCAGGCTTAGCGCCAGTTCGTTTTGTTCTGCCTTTAGGTGGGTGCTTTGCTTTTCCCAGTCGGCAACGGCCGTTTCCAATTCATCATCTGCGGCCGTTTTTTCCGCTTGAGCATCTTCCACCATAACCAACGCTTCCAGCACCTCATCCTCCAACAGTGCCTTGCGCCGCCCCAACGACTCAACCTCTTGCTGCAAGTCCGACAGCTCTTTGGGGTTGGTTACCTTGCCTGAATACAGTCGGTTCTCAGAGTTTTTGGCTTTGGTGGTCACGCTGCCCACTTCCAACGTCAAATCTTGATGTTTGGTTTGCCACGTTTGTAATTCGGCAGCGGCCGTTTCGGCTCGTTGGCGTTTTTTGAGCAAACTCTCTGGCTCTTTTTGCGCCTTCAACACCTCGCCCAAACGCTTCTTTTTCTCATCAATTTCCGTATCCAGCTTTTGCAGTTGAAACAGTTGGTGAATGTTCATCATGTTTGCCTTAAATTTTTTGAGGGTTTGCTGCTGGATTGTAGCATAAAGCCCCTTAAAAGCATTTTAGCTTTTACACGGTATAATCGACCGCTATGTTGGATAAGATTCTTGAAATCGGCGAACGGCCGTACAGTGAAGAAGATGCTGAGTGGGACAATTTTGTCGCCAACCATCCGCACGGCTCCATTTTGCAAACCACCAACTGGGCCCGGCTCAAAAACCGGTTTGGCTGGACGTCTCATCGGGTTTGGATGCGAAAAGAGGGCCGATTGGTCGCCGGGGCGCAGGTGCTTTACCGCTCCGCTGCCGCCAGGCTGGTAAAAATCGCCTACATTCCGCACGGCCCGCTAGTAGATTGGGATGATGAGGAGCAGGTCACCATCTTGCTCAACCAGATTGACCAATCTGTTTATGAACGAGGTGCTGCCATTCTGAAGATGGAACCGCTGCTGTGGCAAAGCGAAGCGACGACCGCCAGATGGCAAGCCATCTGCCAGCAGCAAAAATTGCTACCCAATACCGACACCATCCAGCCGCCCAATACCGTTTTGGTTGATTTACGGCCGTCTCCCGACGACATCCTAGCCAATATGAAGCAAAAAACCCGGTACAATATCCGGCTGGCAGCCAAAAAGGGCGTCACCGTGCGGCAAGGCGGTCTGAAAGACATCGCCGCCTTTAACAAAATGATGCGCGTGACGGGTGAGCGGGATCAGTTTGGCGTACACACGCCCATGTATTACCTTGCCGCTTATGAAATTTTTGAGCCGATGGGTCAGGTAGCTCTGTTTTTGGCAGAGTATGACGGACGGCCGTTAGCTGGGGTAATGGTCTTTGCGGTGGGCAAAACGGCCGCTTACCTGTACGGTGCTTCCAGCAATGAAGAGCGGCAGCGAATGCCTACTTACGCCGTGCAGTGGGCCGCCATGCAGTGGGCTAAAGATCAGGGCTGCGACTGGTACGACCTCTGGGGCGTACCCGATGCCTCGGAAGATAAGCTGGAAGCCAACTTCACCAATCGCAGCGATGGCTTGTGGGGCGTGTACCGTTTTAAGCGCGGCTTTGGCGGCCAAATCCAGCGCACTATTGGCGCAACGGACCGCATTTACAACAAACTTGTTTACAAACTTTATCAATGGCGTAGGAATCGGTAATTGTTCATCGTTTACTGAATACTGACCTACTGAACACTGGTTACTGAAAACCGGCTTCCCGTTTCAGCACATGACAACAACTCAACAAGAACCCACCTACCGGGCTTCTACATTTAAGCTGGAAAAATCGAAAACGACCTTTATGCAAGCCCTGGCTGGCTTGCCATATGCGCACGCGCTGCAAAGCTGGGCCTGGGCATCACAAAAGTCCCGCTGGGGCTGGTCGCCCATCCCCCTCACCCTCACCATCGGTGAGAGCAGTTGGGAGCCACTGGCCGCAGCCATGATCTTGAAGCGCAAGATTCCGCGCACCCCGTTTTGCATTTTATATGTACCCAAAGGCCCCGCGCTGAATTACAAAGATGGGGCCTTGCGCCGCGTGGTGCTGGCTGAGCTAGAAAATATTGCCCGGCGCGAACGGGCTATCTTCATCAAGATTGATCCTGAAATTGTAAAAAGTTGGGGTGACGAAGCGGAACGGCCGTCTCCGCTAGGCACAAAATTCACCAACGAACTCAAAAACCGGGGCTGGCGCTTCTCAGACGAACAGATTCAGTTCCGCAACACCGTTGAGCTAGATTTGACGCTTTCGGAAGATAATCTGTTGGCAGCGATGAAGTCCAAAACCCGCTACAACATTCGCCTCGCCGGGCGCAAAGGCATTGAAATACGCGCAGGCAACGAGGCAGATTTTCCCATCATGGCCGAGATGTATGCCGAAACGGCCGCACGGGACGGCTTTGGCATTCGCCCTACGGCGTACTACTTGGATGCATGGCAAAGTTTTCATCAGGCGGGCATGGGGCACTTGCTCATTGCCGAGTTTGAAGGTGATCCAGTAGCGGCCGTTTACCTCGTGCGGTTCGGCGAACGCGTCATCTATATGTATGGCGCTTCCACCCAAAAAGAGCGGCAGCGAATGCCCAATTACCTGCTGCAATGGGAAGCAATCCGCTGGGCTAAGGCACAAGGCTGCACCGTCTACGACTTTTGGGGCGCACCGGATGAGTTTGCGGAAAGTGATCGTCTGTGGGGCGTCTGGCGGTTTAAGGTGGGCTTCAATGGCCAGGTCGTGCGGCACATTGGTGCCTGGGATTTTCCGGTACGGCCGTTGCTTTACCAACTTTACACCGTCATCTTACCCAAATACCTAAACTACCTGCGCAACAAAAAATAAACTGGGGTTAGCGGTTAGTTGCTGGTGGTTAACCCTGCGACTAACCACTAACTATCAGCAACTATCTACAGGAGACCCATTTAATATGACCCGAACAATCGTTATTTTAGAAGGCGACCAAACTGGCCAGGAGCTGTTAGAAGAAGCAGTTCGCGTTCTTGAACCGGGCGTCATTCGTATGGAATTAGATTTTTTACGCTTTGACCTTAGCTTGGAAAACCGCCGCGCGACCAACAACCAGGTTGTTTACGAAGCAGGCAAGGCGATGCGCCAATATCACCTTGCCCTCAAAGCCGCGACTGTTACTCCAGAGCAAAAAGGAGACGTAGGCAGTCCCAACCGCATTTTGCGTGAAGAGATGGATGCCGAAGTGATTTTGCGCACTGGCCGACGCATCCCAGGCGTGCGCCCCATCGCTGGCGTGTATGCTCCCATCAGCGTGGTGCGCATGGCGCGGGACGATGCGTATGGAGCCAAAGAGTGGCGTGAAGGGGAAGATGGCTCCCTCGATGAAGTCGCTTATCGGACCGAGAAAGTATCGCGTCGCGTTTGTCGCGCTGTGGCTGAATATGCCTTTTTGCACGCCCACAACACGGGGGCAAAAGTATTTGGTGGCCCCAAATTCACCGTAAGTCCAGTCTATGAAGGGATGTTTAAGGAAGAAATGGACGCCATTGCCAAAAAATATCCCAGCGTACGGTATGAGCCGCAGCTCATCGACGCCACCTTTGCCCTGCTGCTGGCTACCACGGGCGAGCCGCTCGTCATCCCTAGCCTAAACCGGGATGGTGATTTGCTCTCTGACATGGTGCTGCAAATGTTTGGCTCCATTGCTGGCTCAGAGTCGATGGTGATTTCGGTGGACGATGATGGTGAGGTCGATTGCGTAATGGCGGAGGCTCCACACGGCACTGCCCCCACCCTGGAGGGGCAAAATCGAGCCAATCCGATGGCGATGATTCTGGCCTCAGCAGGGCTGCTTTCTTTTATGCATGAGCCAGAAGCAAAGCGAGCCAGCCGTGCCATTTATGAATCTACGCTGGAAACCGTGTACGATGGCACCAAAACGGCCGACATCGGTGGCACGGCCAATACAGATGAGTTTACCAATGAAGTTATTCGTCGGGTGCGAGCTAAACTGGAAGTATGGTCGGCTCTGTCGTAACAGAAAACAAAAAGCCCCGCTCCTTTTCCAGAGCGGGGCGATTCCCTTTTTAGGTTAAATTTTTCCAGAAAGGTCTCACGTTCAATTAACTGTGGACCAAAGTGGTAACGGCGGGCAGACCGTTTAGCATCATTACCCCCAGAGGCAACCCAATAATTGTGGCGCACAGCAAGTAAGCCAACAGTGCCCAGATCAAGCTAAACCACCAGCCGAACAGTACAAAATAAGCAGCCCGGATTAGGAATGGTGCATTGGAAGCGGGTAGGAATTGGGAACGGCCGTCTTTCATGTCCGTCACCATCACCCCAGGTCGCGCCTTCAGGGTAAGCACCTGCGGCACCCGGTCAATCATCCACAAACCTAACGGCAAACCGATTATCGACGCATTCAACGCCCAGGCCACCAAAATCCAGATGCCTGTTAGCTCCCAGCCGAACACGAAGAACCAGATCACGCGCAGCAAAAAGGGCGTTTCTGGGTTATTTTCTTTTATTTTCATTGTTACCGAATCAGTACTCATTTTTAGCCTCACACAGTAATTGGTCAACTCAGAGAATGTGACCAACCATATTTTAATTTATATAATGCTATACGCCTTTTCAACCAAAATGTTGCAAACTAGGAGAACACAATGCTCGAATTAATCGTCCGTGAACCGGCTAAAAAAACAAAACAGACACCCTTACTTTTTATTCATGGTGCCTGGCATGGGGCTTGGTGCTGGGATGAATATTTCCTGCCTTATTTTGCTGAACAAGGGTACGCTGTCTACGCGCCTAGCCTGCGTGGGCATGGGCAAAGTGAGGGTCGGGAACGGCTGCGCTGGACGGCAGCAGCGGATTACGTGGCTGATGTGGCCGAAACGGTTGCCAAGCTGCCGCAGCCACCAATCATCATCGGGCATTCGATGGGTGGCTATGTGGTGCAAAAATATTTGGAGACCACGACGTTGCCAGGGGCGATCTTGTTGGCCTCCGTACCGCCGCAAGGTGTTTGGCGAATTGCCTTACGGTCAGCATGGCGTTTTCCAAAGCAATTTGCAAAGTTGAACTTAAAATTGAGCTTGTATCCACTGGTGGAAACGGCCGAACTGACCAAATTTCACTTCTTCTCCCAAGACATGCCTCAAGAACAGGTCAACCGCTACTTTACCAAATTGGGCGATGAATCGTATCGCGGCTTTTTAGACATGCTCCTTTTCAATTTGCCGCGCCCGGCTCGCGTGCAGACGCCAATGTTGGTATTCGGTGGGCAAGACGATGCGATTTTCAGCATGAATGAAGTAAAAGCCACGGCCCACGCCTACAACACAACACCCCATTTTTTCCCAATGGCGCATGACATGATGCTGGAAGCAGGCTGGGAACAAGTGGCGGGAAAGATGTTGATGTGGCTAGAAAATCAGGGAATTGATTAATCGTGAATTTTGAATTGTGAAAGATATGCAAATACTCTTCATTCGCAATTAGCCGTTAATTATTCACAATTCAAAATCATATTAGCCATTGGGCATAATCGTGATGAGCGTCATTTCGGGGGGACACATGAAGCGGACGCGGGGGGCACTAAGCCCTTCGAGGCCGATGCCTCGGCTTACATATAGCGTCGTACGGCCGAGTCTATATAACCCCATCACAAAACGGCGTCCTAGCTGGGAGCTGGTAAAAATGGGGCCGACGATGGGCAACCGTACTTGGCCGCCGTGCGTGTGGCCACACACATACAAGTCGATGCCATGCTGCGCTGCTTCGGGCATCAGTTCTGGGGAGTGGTAAACCAGCAGTTGAGGAGCATCGCTTGAGGCAGCTGCCGCCAAACGGGCCAACCGACCCGCATCAACAGGCAAATCGTGGCTGCAATCCATCCCCATCACAGTGAGGGAACGGCCGTTGCCCAAAGCCAGTTCTTGCCAACCATGCCGCAGCAGGGTCACGTTCCGCAAATCATCAAATATAGGCACAACTGTCTCGCGCAAATCAACCGGGGGGCTGCCCAAGGTGGCAAACACGCCATGTGGAGCAGATAGCTGACTGAGCAGTTGACGCACCTGCCGCAAGGTTTCTGGATCACGATTGTAAGACAGGTTCACGTAGTCGCCAGAGATGACGATGAGGTCCGGTTTGGCTTCGCAAGCCAGCTCAAGCACCTTGTTTTCCCGCTCGGTTAGCCGTTCGATATGCAAATCGCTGATGTGCAGCACCTTGATTGGCTCGGTGCCCAATGGCAGGCGGTCGGTGAAGGTCATAACGGCCGTTAACTTGAGCTTAAATGGTTCAAAGAAGTAACCCCGAATGAACGCGGCCGTCCCCACCACCTGCGCCCCCAAGAATAGCCAGAGCGGCCAATTGCCCGGCAGCAATGCGGCCACCGAAGCCAAACCAAGTGTGGCAACCAACCGAGGCAAGGCCAGCACAAAAAGCTGCGCCTTCCAGGGCCCAAAAGAGACTTTTTGCTGTGGCAAAGAAAGCAGCAAAGTTAAGTCGGCTGCTATAAACAGTGCCAGCAAAACCGCTATAAGCTCTGCCATTGCCTGGTCACCCGTGAGCAACCACCAGCCAGCTCCAGTTATAGCGGCCACGGCAAGTGCCAAACCCACCACAAATATACCCGGCAGACGCGTGGGTAGATGAAAGAGTAGCATGATTTTGTGCAGCCAGCCTTCTTCTAAAATATCAACTGTCGGTTCGTTCAATTCGTGGCTTTCTTTTGTCAACGTTGTATTTTGCATCGCTAGTTTTTGGTATCCCCTGCATTAGTGTAAAAACCAAAAAGATAGTTGAGTTAAAAAGGTCTCGAAATTGGTTTTTACTTGAGCAAACCAGAGAGAAATCTCGTTTCGTTTTTCAAAATAGTTTCTGTGGTTCGCTAGACAAACTTGCGCTTGGTTCGTCACAGATTTCGTTTGGGAACTACAGTTGGCTACAGGAAGTTGGTCAACGCACGCCCCACCATTTATATCGCTAGCTTGCCCCACTTTTCTTACCGTTTGTCTTACCCAACTGCACGGCCCCACAAACTGTTCACGAACTGCTGACGGCCGTTTGGCATGCTCCTGCCATCAACAACAGTCACTCAATAAGGAGTTTGTAATGTCCACAAACAGTACGACCCAACAAGGCCAAATGCCCAGCTATGCCGTCCGGTTTGCTCTGGGCATGGTTGTCATGGTGATCACTCTCTTGCTCATTTTAACGGCCGTTGGCCCTGTGCTTGGCAATCTGATGATCGATGAGCGGTGTGAAGCCTTAGAAGAATCATTAGACCCATTTTCAACTGAAACGGCCGTTCCCAACTGCTGGCTCATTCAATAAATAGAAATTCATTAAGACTTACACACTCGCCCGAACCAGACTGCATAAGTGCTGATCATTACATTTTGGAGTGTATCGAATGAAAAATTTTACGTACCGAACGTGTCATTTTAACGAAATGGAAGCGGTGACTGACCTGTTTTTTGCCTCACGTGAAGAACTTTGTTTACCAGACCGAACCGCCGCAGAAAAGATTACAAATCTCATATTTACCAAAGGACAGGTAACTGGCGGATTTTTTGAGAACAAATTACTGGGCGCATTGGGTTACTTTTTAGGTGAACCCAAACGTGATTTCAAGAACAGAGAGGTCCTCTACCTGTACGTGGGCGCAATTTTGCCAGGTTATCGCTTGACCCGGCTGTTTCATCATGGCCTTTTATTTACGCTGCAGCGGTATCAGGGAACGGACGTTACCCATCTGCGGCTCCAGGCTGAAAAAGCCAATCCCTACACCAACAAGCTATACGGCCGTTTTGCCCAACCCATCGCCGAAGAAAAGAGTCCACGTGGCGTGCCGGTTATTACCTACGGCGGTTCAATTGAGGACGCCATTGCTTATTTGTCGCGCGGCAAACGCCCGAAACCCAAACCGCAAACGCCTCAACAATACTACGTGGAACACCGTATACGGCCGTGTGTCCAGCCGCATAACCTAAGCCTGTTAATTTCCAATTAATCATCAAGGGGTATTCGATTATGTTAAGTAAAGAAAATTATGATAACAATTATGATGACATCAATGAAGATAATGAAGATATCCCCCTTTCGCGTTGGCTAGGATATGGTTTAGCAATTTTGCTTATGTTGCTGCTGGGGATTCTGATTGGCAGCTGCTTCGGGCCGGAAAGGGTCGTGGAAGTTACTCGCATGATACCTGGTGATGTAACGGAAGTGCCAGTGACCGTTGTTGTGTACGATGAGATCGAAGTCACTCGCATTGTTTCAGAAGTTGGCGTGACGGAAGTGCCAGTAACTCGCATCGTCAACGAGACTGTCGAGGTTACCCGCATCGTTCCCGAAGAAGTGGTTACAGAAGTGCCGGTGACCCGAATTGTGACAGAAACTGAGCAAATTGTGGTCACCAAGATTATACCTGTCCCGCCGGAAGTTACCGTGACGCCCGGAAGCGGCCGTGGCTGTACCCGCTTCGATCTAGAAATTGGGCGAAACCAGGTAGACGGCACGCCGGAGGATGGCATTTACATGATGCAAGAGCCATCCGGCCACCAACTGGCCACATGGACGGCCAAGCAAGGTTGGCTGGACTCCGGCTGGCTACGCAATTTACCTCTGAGCCGTTCAGAAGTGCAGGTACAGGTTTTCTTCTACCCCACAGTTGGTGGAGGTCCCATTCCATTGGAAATTTTGAATCCGGCACCTGGCACAACCAACGGCTGGCTGGCCAACGATGTTTGCCACGCCATCGAGATTCAGTTTCCAGAATGAGGCTGTTCACGAACTGCTAACGGCCGTTTCATAAACTATCTATCATCAATTTCAAGAAAAAAGGAGACAAATCATGATATTGGTACGCGATGAATTTCAGTGCAAAATGGGCGGCGCACACGTCGCCGTCGAGCGAATCAAGGCGCAGGCGGATCTGCTAGAACAGCAGGATGTGATTAAACGGGCGCGGGTGCTCACAGATTTAAGCGGCCGTTTCGAGACCGTCATTTTTGAAGCAGAAGTGGAAAGCCTCGATGCGTATTTCGCCATGATGCGAGCTGCCTTTGCTAACCCCGAAATCCAGGCACGGAGCGCGGCATTGGGCGAAATGCCCCAGCAATCCGGCTCCCGTACCTTCTACACCATCGAAGCAACCTACGAACTGGCTTAATTTCTATCAAGATTGGTTCAATTTTTGCAGGTACCATGAGCACCCCCCAAAGATTGAATCAATCTTCGGACAATTCTGATGAAAAAGTTATCACGCTAATGACAATCAAGCGTATAATATCTCCGGTCATCAAAATCAATGCAACAAGCCAACCCTTGCGTATTCAAATAGTAGCGAAAAACCAATAACTGATTCACAGGGAGATACCAGATGAAACATCAAGCACGCGCCATTGTTATTGGCGGCAGTTTGGCTGGGCTGTGGACAGCTCGCGTTTTGGCCGACCACTTTGAGCAAGTGACCGTTTTAGAGCGAGATGAGCTGCCAACCGGGGTCACTTCGCGGGCTGGCGTGCCCCAAGACAAGCATGTCCACGTGCTGCTAGAGCGCGGCGCACAAATTATGCTCCAGCTTTTCCCCGGCATTGGCCAGGAGCTTGTGGCGGCCGGGGCTAACCGCATTGATCTCACCGAGAATGCGCGTGCCAAAATTCGCGGCCAATGGCTGCCCCAGTTCCAAAGCAACATCATTACCTATGCCTGCAGTCGCCTTCTGCTGGAATCCATTTTGCGGAAGCGGGTTGCTGCCTTGCCCAATGTAGAGCTTTGTGGCGGGGCGCAGGTGCAAGGTTTGGTCACCAACAAGGGCACGGTGGAAGGCGTGCGGGTGCGCTGGAAGGATGGACGGGATGATGGGGTGGAAACGGCCGCTTTCATCGTAGATGCCAGCGGACGAAGCTCCAAATTACCCGATTGGCTCCGGGATATTGGCTACGACGCCCCCGAAGAAACCGTTATTGATGTGAAGTTAGGCTACGCTGGCCGCCGCTACAAAATCCCCACCCCCGCCCCCAGTTGGGACACCATGCTCATTGGCGTGGAACCTCCCCACCAAAGCCGCGCCGGACTCATCTACAGCGAAGAAAATGGCATCTGGATGGTGATGCTGGCGGGCATCCTGGCCGATTATCCCCCAACCGATGAAGCTGGCTTTCTCGCCTTTGCTAAAGATATGGAGCCAGAATTTCACGCGGCCATTCAAAATGCCGAGCCAGTCAGCAACATCATCGGCTACCGCCGCACGGAAAACCGGATGCGCCATTACGAGAAGCTCAACCGCTGGCCCGATGGCCTGGTGGCACTGGGCGATGCGGTTTGCGGCTTCAATCCGGTGTACGGGCAGGGCATGACGGTTTCGGCTATGGCCGCCGCAGAATTGGGGGAGATGCTGAGCAAAAGCAACGGCCGTTTAACTGGCGTAGCGCAATCCTTCCAAAAGAAGTATCCTAAGATTGTGGAACCCGCCTGGCTGCTGGCTACCAGCGCCGATTTGGAATGGCTGGGCAATGAAGAGGCGACTTCACTCCCCGAACGATTTGCAGGCTGGTACATGCCCAAAGTCCTAGACGCCATTCCAAATGAACAGATTGTCCATAAAACCTTCGTCCAGGTACAAAATTTAATCGCCCCATCCACTGCCTTGTTTGCGCCAAAAATAGCGTGGCGCGTGATGCGTCACAGCTTACGCAGCAAGCCCGTACAACCTCTGGCCTAAACAAAAGCGGTTGAATATTTGGAGGGTAACATGAACCACTTTCTAGCATTACGGCACCAAAAAGTATGGCAGCACTTCTCAATTTATAGAGCGCTTACCCTACTCATTTTATTCCTAATATTTACAATGGGAGCGGTGAGTTGTTCAGACCCCCAAACGCCAACGCCAGAAAATAATCAGCCATCTTTGAACGAAGCAACGCCTGTACCAAACGATGAAACAGAGGAAGATGCTCAAGAAATCCTTAATGAATCTGGCACCGAGAGTAGTGGCACAGAAGCTGAGGAAGAAGCAAACAATCAAAGTTCTGACCCAGAAATCCCGGAAAATGAAAACCCCTTTGCTGGCTTAAATCAGGATTGGATTCCAAATTTAGGCAGTTTACGGCCGATTCCAAACGTTCAGATAACAGGTGTGAATGCACCGCTCACTGTTGGGCAAATGGGCGCCTGGCAAGATGAGGCTCCGGGCAACAAAGTAGCCTATGGTTTCACCCTCACAAACACGAGCGCCGACCATTACATTACCAATGTGCAATATCTGGTTACCTTCACCGATGCCGGCGACAATGTTGTCAACGAACACAAAGTTGAGAGTGTGAGAGATTTTTATCCGCTGGAAACAATTAACCTGGGCGAGTCATATTTCCCAGGCAGCACAACCGCCTACGAACTCGTCAAAATTTCCATCATTTCGGCTGAAGCCATACCCATTTCCGACACGCCACTCTCTCTAGAGTGGCGGTCAAGCTTTGTCCCTAGCGCAACCGGCATTTGGCTTCTTCAGGAAAGTGCGGAAGAAGACAGTTCATTAGAAGATACCAATGAAGTCCAATTCAGTTTTAATGTCAGCAACCCCAACGCCAATTTTGTAGCAACAAACAGTACCTTCTCAATTAATATCCTGGATGCAGCTGGCAATATTTTAGGACAGGGTCAAGGAAATATTGGCGACATCCAGCCCTTACGGGGCTGGGATTTGAAGGGATCAATATTTGTAGAATCACCTGATCTTATTGCAGAAACTGAGATCGTGATTGAACCGGAGGAATACACACCCGTTGATCCCACCACCTTACCTACTCGACTTATTCCAAAAGACCAAGTAAGTTTTACAAACCAAAATGCGAATATTATCTTTCCAGGTCTAATCGATTTTGAATTTCACCTAACAGAAATAATAACCAATGGTGGCTTTGATTACATTTTTGCAATTGCCTACGATAGTGATGGCAATGCTATTGGCGGCGGCACCGATGAATTACTAAGCACTCACTTGAATTCCACAGCCCAATCAGTTTATATGCCAATTCGCGCTTCTGGCTTGCCTGATACGATAGAACTTTATTTCTCTTACGATTTTATTGATGATGACCCTGGGAGAGGTGGTGGTGGCAGTCACCCAGGTAGAGACATTTGAGCAACGGGAAGTTTGGCAGGTTAATTGTTGAGGCGTTTTTCCATTTGCTGCAACAAGTTGGCATTATTTAAAAATTGGGCAATTTGGTGAGCCTCTTCCCAAGCTTCACGTCCTTTCTCTGGCTGGTCAAGTCTCTGATAAATATCACCGAGTTGACGCATAGCATACCCATATCCTAGTCGATCCTGCACCTCCCGATAAATCTGGAGCGTTTGTTGGGTCAATGGCATCGCTTTGTTTGGTTCTCCGCAAAGCACATGGTTGAGGCTTATTTCGTGCAACACCATTGCTTCATAGCGTTTATTACCTAATCTGCGAAATATGTTGAGGCAATCAGCGGCAATTTCTGCTGCCCGTGCATAATTTTCAGTCAGGCTGTTTACAACAATTAACTGAAAGATGGCAAATCCCTTTTCCGCTGGATTGTTCATGCTTTCGCTTAGGGCAACGCCTTGTTTAGCATATACTTCTGCACGGTCTAGATCACCGTCGCGCAGGCTAATATTTGAGAGCAGCCGACACAGCTTGATTTGAATAGATTCGTTTTCAACATTTTGCAGCATTTTCATCGCTTCATGTGCGGTTTTCTTTGATAGTTCCGTGTCGCTTTCAGTATTGAAATAAACATCAGCCAAAAGGTAAGTCGCAGCGGCTTCTGCTTCAAGATCGGCAAGCTGCTGATAAATGCTGATACTGTGTTTTAGTACTTCCTTTGCGCTTTTAAACTCCGATTGCTCGAATAAGATCATGCCTTGAAAGTATTTGGTTTTGGCAATAGCTTGATCATCTTCTTGCTGATAAAAGGTTTGCACGGCCGTTTCCAGCCATTCCCAAGCCGCATCATAATTACTTTGCTCAATGGCCACTTCGGCCCAGTTGAGCAGCGTGTGGGCTAAATCTTCGTCGGAGTCTAATTTCTTTGCGGCCGTTTCTGCCAAAGCGTACGCGGTGTTTGCGTCGTGGTAACGGCCGTATCTGAACCAACTCGTCCCCAACGCCTGGGTTAAATCCAGGACCAGCCGCCAGATGCGCTCATCGTGCGCCACCTGCACCGCCGCCAGCAAATTCTCCCACTCTGGATCAAGTGCCTCGAAATTTTCTTGATTCTCTTGAGCATATTTGAGGAAGTAACGCACCATCCGCTCGTTGGCCACGTCGTTGTCGCCCAGCTTTTCGGCGGCAAAGTCAGCCAGCAGGGGATGCTGCCTGTAGCGCGTCTCGCCCACCTCTTGCACCAGCGAGAGCGTGGTGAGCGTGTACAAATCATCTTCAGCCAGGTAGATGTTCCAGTCGGCGACGGCAGCGAGGGCTTGGGCGGTGAACGGCCGTCCCGCAAACACGGCAATCTTGGTAAAAAATAGCTGCAGATTTTCGTCGAGAGCATCCCAGCTCACCTCAAACGAAGCCCGCACGGCCGAATCGCTGATCGCCAGACCGAGCCGCTGCTGCTCATCCTGCAGTCGCTGAGCCATTGCCGCTAGCGTCATCCGGGCGCGGGATTTGAGCCGCTGGGCGGCAATCTCTACCGCCAGCGGCAGATGATGCAGCAAGTTGCCAATTTGTTCCGCAGCGGCCGCTTCTTCCGGGCTGGCCTGAACCCGCTGCTCGCCCAAAATCTCGGTGAGCAAGGCACGGCTGCTTTCTGCCGACAGCTCTGGCACGAGGTAGGCGTGGGCGTTGAGCGCGGCGGCGATGTCCAGATTGCGGGTGGTCAGCAACACCGCCCCGCGTGTCCCGTGCAGCAGCAGCGGACGGGCTTCGGCGGCGTCATCTACGTCATCTAGCAATAGCAGGGTTTGTTTGTCTACCAGCAGGCTCCGCACGGCCGTTTCTCGACTCGCCAAATCCGTTAATCCACTAAAATTATGGTCGTAGGCGCGACCCCACAGCTCCAAAATGTTGCTGGAGTCGCTGCTGTGCGTGTTGGCCCACAGCACGCCATCGGCAAAGTGGGGGCGCAGCTGGTGGGCAACGGCCGTTGCCAGCGACGTTTTGCCAATGCCCCCCATCCCCACCAAAGCCACCACCTGCTCCTGTCGCAGCAAATCGGCCATTTCCGCCAGCACCCCCTCACGTCCCACAAAGTGCGGCGGCGCATTGGGTGCCTGAAACGGGCCAGCGGGCGCAGCGGATTGTGGTGCAGGCGGTACGGGCTGCGGCGGGGGCGTGTTCAAAATAATCTCGTCTGCAGTGCCAGCCTGTACGCCCTGCAAAATCGCCTCTAACGCCGCCCCAACCAAGCGAACCGAAGCCATGCGCTCGTTTTTATCTTTTCGCAGCATCTGATCTAGCAACTTGGTGAGGGCGGGCGGCAAATCGTGGCGGATGGTGCCAATGTCGGGGACAGGTTCTTGCAGGATGGCCATGAGGGTAGCGGCAGAGGTGGGTTTGGCAAACGGCCGTTCCCCCGCCAGCATCTCATACAGCAGCAAACCAAACGCCCAAATATCGGCGCGTTCGTCCAGCGGTTCCCCCTGGCAGGCTTCGGGGCTGAGGTAAGCCACCGTCCCCAGCACCGCCCCATGCTGTGTTAGGGTGGACTCTTCGCCTAGGCGGGCAATGCCAAAATCTGTTAGCTTGGGACGGCCGTTTGCATCCAGCAAAACGTTGGCCGGCTTAATGTCCCGGTGCAAAATGTTCAAACGATGGGCGCGGATCAGCGCGTCGCTTAAATCCAGAGCAATTGAAAGCACCCGGGGCAGCGGCGGCTGGGGTTGAGTGCCCAGAAAATCGAGCAAGTCCCCCCCTTCGATGAGTTCCATCACCAAATAATGGTGTCCCTCTTTCTCATCGGTGGCTAGCAACTGCACAATGTTAGGATGAGACAACTGGCGCAGTGCCTCCCCTTCCCGCCGGAACCGCTCAACAAGCTGCGGATCGTTCGCCACGCGGCTGCGATCCAGCATTTTGATGGCGACGGGCTGCCCCGTCAGGCTGTCACGCCCGCGATAGACCGTGCCCATCGCCCCCTGCCCAATTTGTTCGCCCAACTCATACTTCCCGGCGATGAGGTCAGCCTCGTCTTTGCCAAACGCCCCTGCCTCGATTTGCGCCGCCAGATTGACCGTCTCCCGCTCTGGCGGTGCGCCTAGCTCCTCGTCCAGCACCTGCTGGCACAGTTCAAACTGCGCCAACGCCGCGCTGCGATCCCCAGCCAGTGCCAAAGCCCGCATCTGTTGGCGGTGGGCAGATTCCCGCCACGGTTCCAACTGCAGTTGGCGGCGGGCGGTGGCCTGCGCGGCTACAAAGTCCGCTTGGGTCATTTGCCGCTCGGTCAAATCATCGAGGGCGGTGAGAGCCAGACGGTGCAGCCGCTCCCGCTCCTGGCGCAGCCAGCTTTCAAATTCCAGGCTGTCGCAGGTAAAGCCGGGGAGGAGTTCGCCTGTGTAATGGCCGACGGCCGTTGCCAACTCCCCACGCGCCAAATCTGCCAAAAACGATTGCACATCTAAAACATAATCACTGTCAGGGTTCCACTGAATATTTTGGCGGCTCACCAGCAAGTAGGGTTTTTTTGCCACAGAGAGCACAGAGTTTTGAGAGGATAAACCCTCTTTTTTCTCTGTGTCCTCTGTGGCTTCTATGTCAAAAAGTTGGCGCAGTTGGTAGAGGGTTTGGCGCAGGTTTTTCTTGGCGGTGCTGTCTGGTACGTCTGGCCAAAAGAGGGTGGCCAGAAGTTCGCGGGGGAACGGCCGTTCTGCCTGCATCATCAGATAAATGAGCAAACCTTGCGTGTTCACCGAGCGAAAATTGGTCAGAGGTTTTCCGTCCAATTTCACCTGAAATGTGCCAAAAAAGGAGACTTCTAGCAGGGACATGAGCCATTTTACGCAAAGCGGCCGTTTTTGACGATACCTGTTCACATTTTGCTGACGGCCGTTGCCTAAACTGATGCTGGAACTTCAATAAAGTTCTCGTTTATCAATTTATCCAGTAAAGGTTTATCAGTTGTAAGTTTGGAGGAATCTCATGTTGAAACGTATTTGGAATGCAATTAAAGTCACCTGGCAAGAAGGATCATTAAAAGCGGGCTGGCACGCCTTTTTGGAAGCCAACATCCTTGCTGGATTGGATAAAGCCTATGCAAACAAAGCGTGTCTAGCGGAGCTGCCAACCATCGACCTGGATGCTGCCCACCCAAAATACATTATTTTTTCAGACCAACATCGCGGCGGGCGAAACGGGGCAGACGATTTTCAAGCCTCAGAGCGGGCTTACAATGCTGCGCTCGCCTACTACTTTGAGATGGGCTACCACCTCATTACCCTGGGCGATGTTGAAGAGTTATGGGAAGAACGGCCGTCCAAAGTGCTGTACAATTACGAACATTCCCTGAAATTAGAGGCGCAATTTCACCAAGACGGCCGTTATCATCGCGTCTTTGGCAACCATGACGACATCTGGAAATACGGCCGTCTCGTCAACTACTACTTGCAGAAAAACTTTGGAGACAAACCACTGACCGTCTTTGAAAGCCTCAAAATCCCAGTGCAAAAAGATGGACAGGCAGTGGGCGAATTTTATTTGGCACATGGTCACCAAGGTTCCATCGAGAGCGACTACCTGACGCACCTTTCTCGTTTGTTCGTGCGCTATTTTTGGCGATACTTCCAACAAATCACCAAAAAACGGCTCAACACCCCGGCTACCAATTGGCAAAAGCGCCAATTAACCAATATCGCCATGTACAACTGGGCTGCCGAGCAAGAAAGTTTGGTACTCGTCACGGGGCACACTCATTACCCGGTCTTTGAATCCAAAACGCATGAGGCACAGCTGGTAGAGGCGTTGGCCAATGCTGTTGAGCCAGCTAAAAGAGCCGCCCTTGCTGCCGAGCTGGAATGGGTGCGGGCACAAGGCAATCAGCCCACCCACGCCGATGAAGCCTACCCGGAAACTGAAAAATCATGCTACTTCAACAGCGGCTGTTGCAGCTTCTCTGATGGCAAAATTACAGGGCTGGAGATTGCTGACGGCCGTATCCGCCTGGTGCGTTGGCCAGATGATACGGGCGAACCAAACGTCAAAGAGTTAACATCCGCACCGCTAGACAAGGTATTTGCCACGGTGAACCCGAATTTCACTGTGGAAAAATCAGCCAGTGTGCCAAGCGTGGCCGCTCCCGTCGCCAACGGCCACAAGCACGGTGTGGCTGCCTAGCCAAAACTGTTTTACACCCTCAACTTTGAGGCCATAATTGCCTAAGAGTACCGCCCCAAACGGTACTCTTTTTTTGTCTTACCTTCCCCCCAAAATTCCGCTGACGATCTGCTGACGCAACCCCAAAAATTTGCTGACGAACTGAAGACGGCCGTTCGCTATCCTGCAATCACTTAAGCAAATCACACGAAGTTTTTAGAAATAAGCAAACCATTTTGAATGTGATTTGCCAAGGTAAAAGCGGAAAACAACTCTGAAATTATCAGGAACTTATCCGCTTTTACCCAGCAAAGGGACACCCGGCCGGAACACCCAATGCCCCACAACTTGTATCGGATCAAATAGTTCGTAAAGGAGATTAAAAATGTATAGTTTAATGATTTCGGGTGTTCTATTCTTATCGCAGATCGTTCAGTTTAAACCAGTGATCAGCATCATTTTAGGAACTTGCAACGGTGGCGGTGGTGACCACTGCGGCGGCTAAACCAACTCTTTTGGATGCAATGTATGGGTGTGGCTTTTTGAGCCACACCCATTTTTATTTCTCACCCCACTAAATCCTCTAGCAACTGACGCACCTTTTTCTCTTCCTGCGTATTGCCAATCTGCATATAAATTGCCAACGCATCTTCGGCAAACGTTGTGGCCTCAGCAAGCTGAGCAGCTTGTTTGGCATTCCAGGCCAAATTGTGGTTCAAACGCCCTTGTCGCTCCAAATCTCCAGACGCTTTTGCCAATGTAAGGGCCTTGCACAAATAATCATTTGCCTTAGCAAATTCACCTTGTTTAGTTGCCAACAAGCTCAAATTATTCAAGGTTGAACTTTGTGCTTGCCGATCATTATTTGCCTGACCAATTCGCAATGCTTCCCTCAAAGAAGTTTCGGCCAATGCGGGCTTCGACACCCGCTGTGCGACGTTCCCAATGCTATTTAAGGTAAACCCCTGCCAGCGCAGGTTCCCCAACTGCCGCCAGATTGTCAGTGCAGCTTCAAAAGACTCTAAAGCAAGCCATTCTGTGCCATTGAGGTCTTGCACCACGCCTAAATGAAAAGTAGCAATGCCAATGAGTGACTGTGAATCTATCGCCTGTGCCACGCTCAATGCTTCCTGAAGTTTGTTTTCAGCCTCAGCTAAGTTGCCTTGCCGCCACAATGCCTCGCCCCAGGTGATGTGCAACCGGGCGGTTACCCAGTCGTCGGCTGTTAAAAACAAGGCTTCCTCAATTTGTGCAATTGCCTGGGGATAATCAGAAAGGCGAACGTGCATGGCTGCTTGTTGCGTCAACAGCTTAGCCAGGGCATCGTTTTGCTTGGGGGCTTGCTGACGCAGCCAGGCTGCCGCCTCGCCAAATAGCCGTAAGCCCTCGCGGTAGAGGCCGCGAATTTGGCAAAAGTCGGAGAGGGGGACGAGGGCGGCGAGAATGAGCGAATATTCTTGTTGTGAAACGGCCGTTTCCCACGCCCCCCGAATATTTTCCAATGCCCGAGCAATGCGCTGCACCGCCAAATGCGGCATCTCGCCATTAAGTGCCCCAACCAAATCGGCCACCGCCTGCAAATAGTAATGGCTGTGCCGGCTGGCTGCGCTGTTGGGATCGGACGAATCAGCCAGCTTTTCAGCGGCAAATTCACGCAGCAAGCTGTGAAAGACAAAGCGATCCCCTTCTTGTTGCAGCAGTGATTTCTCTTGCAGGGTTTGCAGTTGTGGCAGGGTGGCATCGGTAACGGCCGTTGCTGCCATCGTGCTAAATGGGCCAAGAAAAACGGAAAGGCTGGCAAATTGGGCTTGCTCATCTGGGGTGAGCATTGCCCAGGAGCTGTCGAACACGGCTCGCATGGAGCGGTGGCGCAGGGGAATGTCGCGGCGTCGCGTGGAGAGATTGTCTATGGAGTGCTGTACAGTGGCAGTAAGCTGGGCAATCATTTGATGACGCAGAGCCGCTGCCGCCAGTTCCAGTGCCAGCGGCAAACCGGCCAACAGGCGGCAAAGTGTCACAACCTCGGCCACATTGCCATCGTTGAGTTGGAAACGGCCGTTGGCTCGCTGTGCCCGATCTACAAAAAGCTGGACGGCGGGGAAGGTAGTAGGGTCCTGGGCAACGGCCGTTGTGTTCAAAAAAGGATCGGCGATAGGCGGCAGCGGCAAACGTGCCAGCGGCAGCACCCATTCGGCCTGAAAGTTGAGCGGCTCCCGTGAGGTGCAAATAACGCACAGGCCAGGTGCTTGATGCAGCAAATCCAATACCAGTTGGGCACCAGCGAGCAGCGGCTCAAAATTATCTAACACCAGCAGCATTTGGCGCGTTTGCATAAACGTTAACAGTTGGGCTTTGCTAGATTGTTGTCCCACCGATGGCTGATCGAGGGCTTGCAAAACGGCCGTGGCAATAACCTCCGGGAGGTTCTGCCCACCAACCTGCTCGTTAACCAAACCTCCCGGAGGTTCAAATGCCAGCCCCGCCAACGGCACAAACCAAACCCCGTCGGCAAACTGGTCGCGTAGCTGCCAGGATACTTCCAGGGCCAGGCGAGATTTACCGATGCCACCTTCCCCTACTAGCGTCACCAGCCGATAATCCCGGTTGGTGATACGCTCGCGCACGGCTGCCAAATCTTCCTCACGACCAAAGTAAGCGGTGACGGGCGCAATCAGGTTGTGCTGTGGGCGCGTTTGAAAGGTTAGCTCCTCTCCGGCGGCAATCTGTTCAGCGAGAGCGGCCGTTCCTGCCTCTGGCTCGACGGCTAACTCTGACCAAAGAATCTTCTGGCATAACGCAAACTGCGCCAACGCCCCCTGCCGGTCGCCTGCCAATGCCAACGCCTGCATCATTTGACGATGAGCCAATTCCCGCCACGGCTCCAACTCAAGCTGTCGTTGCGCCAACGCCTTGGCTTCGGCAAGATTGCCGCTGCTCAACAACCACTCTGTGCGCTGGTGCAGTGCGTCCAGAGCCAAACCGTGCAGTCGCTCTCGCTCCCGCCGCAGCCAATCTTCAAACTCCAGACTGTCGCAGGTAAAGCCGGGCAGTAACTCTCCGGCGTACAAGCCACCTGGATGGCCAACGGCCGTTGCCAAATCCCCCAACTTTAGCAAATGCAAAAACGCTGTGACATCGCAGCGAGCATCACTTTCCGGGTTAAATTGGACGGTTTGACGGGTGACGATGAGAAAGGGTTGGGCCGCATCCTTGTGCGCCAGCAGCTTGCGCAGCTGATACAGCGTTTGGCGGAAATTGGTGCGGGCCGTGCTGTCTGGCTCATCGGGCCAAAAAAGTGCCGCCAGCACATCCCGCGACAACGCTCGCCCCGGATGAAGGGCAAGGTACACCAACAATCCCTGCACGTTGGCTGAGCGAAATTTGGTGATGGGTTTATCCCCCAGTACCACCTGAAATGTGCCTAAAAAGGAGAGGGTGAGCTGCGCCATAGCAAATTGTAAAACGCAACGCCGCTTTGAGCGAAAAATGAAAACTTTGGCACGCAAACGGCTCCACATCTACACTTGGACAATCTCAACAGACTCAGCTCGAAGGATTTTTTATGCACAGCCAACAGAATCGACGATTACGTCACCTATTTTTTTGTGGATTGGCAACGGCCGTTTTCATCTCGTCACTATTCATTTTTCTAACGGATGCCACTGGCAAGGTAGCCCAGCCTACCCACGCTTTAGATCAGCCAGCCCTGCCTGGAAGTAATCCATCATCGACTGACCTAGCTACTTACTTACCGCTTGTAATGGTGCCCGAAGCCCCCTGCGTGTACGTGGAAACCAGTGACGCGGTTGTGATTGAAATAGAGTCGATACCTGCCGTTGATGATTGGCAATTAGAAACCAGCTTCCCTGGCTACATCGGCAATGGATACTACGTCTGGCGCGGGCCAGAATATTATGGTTCCCCCGGCAACGGCATCCTCACTTACCCCATCAGCGTTACAAAATCGAGCGATTACCAATTAAATATTCGCAATTCGCACCCCACCAACCCCAGTTTGTACAACGATGTTTGGGTACGGCTAGACAACGGCCCCTGGATAAAATCATTTTCTAACGTACTCAATGCCTGGACATATGATTTCAACTTTGATCGCGGGGGCGGGAATTTGGGCGCAGCCATCTTTGAGGATGTCACAGCCGGACTTCACACCTTGGAGTTGTCGGCGCGTTCAGCTGGCTTTCGCCTGGATCGCCTGGTTTTCTCGGCAAATGGCAGCGGGCAACTCGTTACAGAGCCTGAATCACCATGTGTGGTTCCCTAGCCGCAATTCACCACCAACATAAACACATCTAAATTGTTCACGAACTGCTGACGGCCGTTTTCTATCCTGCCAGTATCTTATTCACACGTCACGTGCAAAGGAGTGTAAACATGCAGCAGATTCCACAACTTCCAATTCCCCTGCCCCAGGTTCCGTCTTAATGCCTGTCTGAATATTAGCCACAGAGTTCACAGAGAGCTAAGAGGCAAAGGTTCATTTCTCAGATTCTCTTTTTCCTCTGTGGCTTTTTCGGATAGATTCTTAATTCTAAACCGAGGCGGCAGCCGCATATGTTTGTGGCTGTCGCCTGGAAAGAGATAAAGGGAAGATGATATGAGCTATTACCGCGCCGTCACCGTCTACCACTTGCCAGAAAGACGTGCCGAGGGAATTGAAAAATTAAAGCAGCTTAGCCAACTACTCAACAATTTCGGAGCCACCACAGAAATTTTGACCAATTTTGCCGGAGACAGCTTTCGTATTCACGTGGTTTCCCGCTTTGAGACGCTGGCCCAATTCGAGGCGCTCAATGCTTGGGCGGCCACAGATGCCGCCTACCAAACCTGGCTGCAATCGGTACAAGATTTGTTCGACTGGAACCGGACGCAAACCAATCTGTACACCATCATTGTTTGAATCATAACTGTTTACCCACTTTTCACACCAACCTCCCGCAAAAACGGCCGTTCCTTCGTTTAGCTAGTCAGGAGGTTGTTATGAACAAACAGACGCGAATTCTTACAATTGATGGGGGTGGTATCCGCGGTCTGATTCCAGGGCGGATTTTGGTCAGCCTGGAACGAAAGCTCCAGCAGCGCACGGGTCGCCCAGAAGCACGCTTGGCCGAATTTTTCGACCTGATCGCAGGCACCAGCACAGGGGGTCTCATCACTTGCCTGCTGTTGGCTCCCGGCGAAAATGAGTGGACGCCCGCCTGTTCTGCCCAGGATATCGTCGATCTGTACCAAAATCATGGTGCAGAAATCTTCGATGCGCCACTGAGCAAACGCATTCGCTCGCTGAATGGCTTGCGGGATGAACGGTACGAAGCGCACGGTCTGGAACGGCTGATTGACGAGCGCGTGGGCGATTTGTGGCTCAGCCAGCTCATCAAGCCATGCCTCATCACAGCTTACGACGTGACGCAACGCAAAGCCAAGTTCTTCACCCAGCATGATGCCCGCAACGACGACAAGGATTACCCAATCAAGGTCGTGGCGCGAGCCACCTCAGCGGCACCCACTTATTTTGAAGCGATGCCCGGTGAAAACGGCCGTACGCCCTACGCTTACGTAGATGGGGGCCTCTTCGCCAACAACCCCGCCATGTGCGCCTACGTGGAGGCTTACCGCAAGCTGGCAGGCAAGCCCACTGCTGAAAATATGGTCATTCTCTCGCTAGGCACGGGTCAGATTTCCCGTTCGTACCCTTACCGAAGCGTCAAAAACTGGGGCGTAGTGCAATGGCTCAAACCACTCATCGACATTATGATGGCCGGGGCGTCGGAGACGGTGGATTACCAAATGCGCCAATTGTTCCAGGCACACGGCCGTTCCCAAAACTACCTACGGCTACAGGCCAACATTGCCAAAGACGATACCGACCTGGCTGAGCTGGACAACGTGACGCCCACCAATATGGATCGTCTGCTGGCTCTCGGCGTACAGCTTGCCGATGAACACGAAGCCGAACTGGACTCGCTGGTTGAAAAGCTGTTGCCAATTGAAGAACCAACACCAGCCTAAAAAGGCTTATGGATAAAAAGCGTCCATCAGTGTGACAGTCACTTTTGAAAGTGACTGTCACATCCTCAAAAGCGGTGTCCCCTGCAAAACAAGCCCAACCAACACTGTCCAATTCATTGTAATTGGGAGTATTGTTACTTTTAGGCAACCTCGCTTTGTTAAACTGCCCAAACGGATGAGCAGTCGCTCGATTTTGGCGACTGTCAACAGGAAGACCGCAGCAAAACGAGGGACTTTTATGCACGTGAACATCGGGACCTTGCTACCCCGGCACGCAACCTACCGCCCAGATAAAACGGCCGTCATCTTCCAAAACCATACCCTCACCTTTCGCCAGCTAAACGGCCGTGTGAACCGCATTGCCAACGCCCTAGTGCAGCTAGGGCTGCAAAAAGGGAACAAGCTGGCTACCATTTTGCCTAACTGTTTGGAGCAGCTAGAGCTTTTTTGGGCAGTGGCCAAGCTGGGTGTGGTGGTCGTGCCCCTCAGCCCCATGCTGCGCGGCAGCGGCCTCAGCCGCTTGCTCAACGATTCTGACAGCGTGGCCGTAGTCACTAACGCCGAGTTTGCCCCCCAACTGGACAAAATTCGCGGTGAATTAGCCAATATCCCCTCGGCAAACTTCATTGTGGTTGATGGCGAGCTGGACAGCCACCAGGATTATCAGGCGCTAACGGCCGTTTCCTCCGACACTGAACCCCCATTTACGGCCGTCCACGAAACAGACCCCTACAACATCATCTACAGCAGCGGCACCACCGGGCTACCCAAAGGGATTGTCCATACCCACGCCATCCGCGCTGCCTACTGCACCGGCTTCGCCACGGCGTACCGCATCACGCCAGAGAGCGTCATTCTACACACCGGATCGCTCGTGTTCAACGGTGCCTTTCTCACCCTCATGCCCGCCATGTTCCAGGGCTGCACCTACATTTTGCACCCCTACTTTGATGCCCAGGCACTCATCGAAACGGTGATGCAAGAAAAAGTAACCCACCTGCTCATGGTGCCTTCCCAAATTATTGCCATGATGCACGCGCCCAATTTTGACCCCGCCAAAATGCAGTCGCTCGAAATGATTTGCTCCGTGGGCGCGCCGCTGCATCTGGAACACAAAGAAGAGCTGGATCGCCACTTGCCTGGCCGGTTTTATGAACTTTATGGCCTCACCGAAGGCTTTGTCACCATTTTGGACAAATACGACTTCCCCAACAAGCCCGGCAGCGTAGGCGCACCGCCGCCGCTGTACGAAATGAAAATTGTGAACCCAGCAGGCAAGCTATGCGCCCCTGGCGAGGTGGGAGAAATTGTGGGGCGCGGCCCCATCACCATGGCGGGCTACTACAAACGGCCAGACCTCACCGCCCAAGCCCTCCGTGATGGCTGGCTACACAGCGGCGATTTGGGGCATGTGGATGAAGATGGCTTCCTTTATTTAGTAGATCGGCAAAAAGATTTGATCATCTCTGGCGGGGTGAATGTGTACCCGCGCGATATTGAAGAGTTGATTGTGCAGCACCCGGCGGTAAGGGAAACGGCCGTCTTCGGCATACCAGACGACAAATGGGGCGAAACCCCCATGGCCACCGTTATCCTGCATGAACCGGGCGCAATCAGCGAGGACGCCCTGCGTGATTGGGTCAACAATCGGGTTGAGGCCCGCTACCAGAAGGTAAGCCGCATTGTCATCATGGACGACTTCCCGCGTAGCGTGGCGGGCAAAACGCTCAAGCGCGTCATGCGCGAACCTTATTGGGCAGACAAAGGAACGGAGATTTAGATAAACCTCCGGGAGGTTTGGCCTAAAGCCTAAATGCAAGCTCAAACCTCCCGGAGGTTGTTACACACGGAATACGAAATAAAGAATGGACAAATACACCCAAACCAACAACATCATCCTCCACTACCTGGACCACCCTGGGGACGAGCCGCCGATCATCGTCATGCACGGGCTGTCGGCCAACGCCCACTTTTTTGATGGATTGGCGGCCAGCAGCTTGCCCAATCGGCTGCTGGCGGTAGATTTGCGCGGGCGCGGCCAAAGCGACAAGCCCGCCACCGGCTACAGCATGGCCGAACACGCTGCCGACATTTTGGGGCTGATGGACAATCTGGGCTTAGAGCAGGTGATTTTGGCCGGGCATTCCTACGGCGGACTGCTCACCTGCTACCTGGCAGCTAACTATCCTGAGCGCGTCAGCAAATGCATCGTGATGGATTCTGGCTTTATGCACCCCAGCGTTAGAGAACTCATCAAGCCGTCGCTGGACAGGCTGAAGCAGCGGATTCCTTCCTGGGAAGCGTACCGGGACGGGGTAAAGAGTGCGGCGTATTGGCAAGGGTATTGGGATACGGCCGTAGAAAACTACTACCGCGCCGATGTGCAAACCTACGACGATGGCTCCGTTCGGGTACGCTCTAAGCCAGAAAACATTGCCGAAGCCGTAGACAAAGGTCTGAACGAACCGTGGGAAGAGATTTTTGGCCGCGTGCAGCAGCCCACCCTCATGCTGCACGCCCCCGGCTCTTTTGGCGCACCGGGCACGCCCCCCGTCGTGCCGCCCACCCAAGCGGAAGAGACAGTCGGCGCGTTGGGTAACTGCCGCTACCGCGCCGTGCCGGGCAACCATATGACCATGCTCTTTGGCGAAAACGCAGAAGTTTTGGCACAGGAAATTGTAGCCTTTTTAGAGGAGACAGGAGATTAGAGATTGGAGATTGGGGTGCTTCTAATCTCCCCAACTATGGACGCATCAAGTTTACTTAGCAAACGAGCCGAATTAACCCCCAACCGCATCGCCCTGCGCGAGATCGCCAGTGGGCAAGATTACACCTTTGCTCAACTCAACGCGCGGGTCAACCGCGCCTGCCACTTTTTGCAGCAAAAACTCGGCGTGCAAAAGGGGGATGTCATCTCGCTGCTGGCGCACAACAGCGTGGTGTATGTAGATTTGCTGTATGCGGCCACCAAAATCGGGGCGATTTTTGCCCCGCTCAATTGGCGGCTGGTGGCCGATGAGCTGGCCTACATCGTGCAAAATTGCGGCTCCAAACTGCTTATTTGCGGGCCAGAATTTACAGACACCCTGGCAGAGATGCTGCCCAACATTCAAGTGGCGCATCTGGTAAGTGTGGAAGGTGCCCAGATTGCCAATGCCTGGGTTTATGAAGATGAGTTGGCTAAGGCAGAGGATGGGGAACCGGAACGGCCGTCTCTCCATCCCAACGACACCGCCTGCATTCTCTACACCTCTGGGACCACCGGGAAGCCAAAGGGAGCCATGATTCCCCACCGCCAAATTGTGTGGAACGCCATCAACACCGTCATTAGCTGGGGATTAACGCAGGACGATATTTCGCCCATTTTTACGCCGATGTTCCACTCTGGCGGGCTGTTTGTTTTCCTGACGCCGCTGTTTTATGTGGGCGGGCAAATTGTGCTGCTGCGACAGTTTGATGCTGTAGAAACATTGCGCGTTGTTGAAGCAACCAAATGCACCGTTTTGCTAGGCGTGCCCACCATTTTCCAAATGTGGCTCAACACGCCAGAACTGGCACAGATTGATTTCAGTGCCATCCGCTGGTTTATCAGCGGGGGGGCGCCCTGCCCGGTGTCGCTCATCGAGGAATGGCGACAGGCCACTGGCAAGCCGTTCCGCCAAGGGTACGGCCTCACGGAAGTAGGTACCAACTGCTTCACCATGAACGATGACGATCCTGTGAAGAAACCGGGCACGGTGGGCAAACCGATTTTCCATAGTGAAATGAAGCTGGTGGATGAAAACGGCCGTCCCGTCCCTACCAACCAAACGGGCGAACTGCTCATCAAAGGGCCGCACGTTACCAGTGGCTACTGGAAAAACCCAGAAGCCACGGCTGAAGCGTTGCGCGACGGCTGGTTCCACACCGGCGACATGGCACGGCAGGATGAGGACGGCTACTTTTTTATTGCCGGGCGGTTCAAGGATATGATCATCAGTGGGGGCGAGAATGTGTATGCTGCTGAAGTAGAGGCCATCTTTGTGGCCCACGAGGCGGTGGCCGAGGCAGCCCTCATCGGCCAGCCAGACGCAAAGTGGGGTGAGATTGGGGTGATGGTGGTGGTATTGAGCAACGGCCGTTCCCTCACCGAAACCGAGCTGCTCCAACATTGCCAGGGCAAGCTGGCCCGCTACAAAATCCCCAAGCGGGTCATCTTCACCGACGCTTTGCCCTACTCGCCCTATGGCAAGGTAATCAAAGCAGAACTCAAGGAAACTGTATTTGGGAACGGGAAGCGTGAAACGTGAGGCGTGAAACGTGAGGCGTGACTGTCACGTTTCACACATTAGAAAATAAGGGACATTATGGCAAAACTAACTGCAAATGGCATCACAATCGCCTACGAAATGGAGGGCAGCGGGCCGCCGCTGGTTTTAGTGGCCGGGCTGGGCTACAGTCGCTGGATGTGGCACAAAATGGTGCCGGGTCTGACCGGGAATTTCACGGTGATCAGCTACGACAACCGGGGCGTGGGGGAAAGCGACAAGCCCGCCGGACCCTACACGGCCCAACTGCTGGCGGATGATTTAGCTGGACTCCTCGGCGAATTGGGCATTGAGAAAACGGCCGTTTTTGGGCATTCAATGGGTGGCTTTGTGGCTCAAGCATTTGCCCTAACCTATCCAGAGAAAGTGACCCACCTGATTTTATCCGCCACCAACTTTGGCGGGCCGCGCCACGTGCCCGTCACGCAAGAAGCCCTCGCTGTGCTCATGGACATGACCAGCGACCCGCAAACGCGACTGCGCAACGGCATCCTCATTAGCTGCGCCGAAGGGTTTGCCGAACGCCAGCCAGCGGTAGTGGAAGAGTGGCTCGCTTTCCGCGCCAACAATCCCATCGACCCGGTTGGGTATCAGGCGCAAATGGGTGTGGGCCTATCTCTGATGTCTGAAGCGGCCTGTTTTGAGCACAAGCTGTCGGCAATCACTGCCCCGACGCTCATTTTGTCTGGAGATGAAGACAAGGTGGTGCCACCCGCCAATGTAGATTTATTGGCAGCGAAGATTTCTGGCGCAGAAACGGCCGTCATCGCGCAAGCTGGTCACTTTTTCCCGATAGAACAGCCGGAAACGGCCGTCGGCATCGTCACCAACTTTCTGCAAAAGCAGTAGTTGCTGGTGGCTAGTGGTTTGTCCAAACAGCTAGCTACTAACCACCAGCACTAAGGAGCAATGTATGGCATGAACCAAATAAAAATCGTTTACCCGGCACAAATGTGCCTTTTACCATTTGTTTTATCTTTTGGAGGAAAAAACCTATGAAACGTCGAATCACTTACCTTACCCTAATGATTTTTATGCTGTCTCTGGTGCTGGTTGCCTGTGATGCCGCCACCGAAGATGCGATCAACGATGCGGCCGAGCAGGTACAGGATGCGGTTGAAGAGATTGCCCCCACCGTAGAAGCGGCCGTCGAAGAAGTAGCACCTACTGTGGAAGCGGCCGTTGAAGAAGTGGCTCCTACGGTAGAAGCGGCCGTAGAAGAGGTTACCGGTGGTGATGAAGAAGAAGCCACCGACGAAGAGATGGCTGAAGAAGAGGAAATGGCCGAGGAAGAAATGGAAGACGAAGCCATGGCCGAACTCAGCTGTGAAGAACCAATTAAAGTGGGGCTTATCACCGATGCGACTGGCGCGTTGGCCATTTACGGCGCACACGTCCTGCGCGGCTTCCCCCTAGGTATGGAATACGCCACGGGCGCAGCTGGCACCGAGGCAGATGGCTACACCTCGTACATGATGGATGGCTGTGAAATCCAGGTTCATCTGCGTGACGACCAAAGCAACCCAGAAAACACCGCAACCGTTGGTCGTGAACTAATTGAGGTCGAAGGCGTAGACATTTTGGTTGGTACCGTAAGCTCTGGCGCCACGGCCACCTTGCAAGAGCTGGCTCGTGAAAACGATGTGGTTTTGGTTGTGGCTCCGGCTGCCGCCAACGACATCACGGGTGCCACCTTTAACGAATACACCTTCCGCACCAGCCGTAACAACTACCAGGATGCTGTAAACATCTGTGCTTACCTGGCCAGCCAATACAGTGGCCTGGTGCAAATTGCCCCAGACTACTCCTTTGGTACCGGTAGTGCCGCCGCTTTCCGGGATGCGTGTACGCTGGAAGGGGCTAACTTTGTTGGCGACGACATTTTTGCCCCCGCCGACACCACCGACTTCACCTCCTACATGGACCCGATCTTTGACGCGATTGACAACGGCGCCGAGGCGTTCATTGTAACCTGGGCTGGCGGTGGCTTTGTGCCGCTGCTGCAAGCTGCCACCGACAGCGGCGTGCTGGATGAAATTCCGATGGCTGCTGGCTTCGTAGACAACGTCGTGATGCCCGCTTTCTTCTCTAATGCCATTGGGTCTACCAGCGGCATTTTGTACCATTACACCTTCCCAGAAAACGAGGTAAACGATTGGCTGGTTGAGCAAACGCAAGCCCAATTTGGCACCTTCCCCGATCTGTTTGATGCGGATGCAATGAACGCAGCCCTGCTGGTAGCAAATGCGATCAAGGCTACGGGTGGTGATGCCAGTGCAGCCGCACTCATCGACGCAATGGAAGGCATGGAGTTTGAAGGGCCAAAAGGCACCATCTACATTCGGCCAGAAGACCATGTTGCTATTCAGGATATGTACATCGCAACGCTGCTGAACGTGGACGACGCCGAATTCAAATATTTTGAACTGGTAGACACCAATCGGCCAGATGTTCCTTGTCTGTTGCCAGAAGAGTTGGTAGACCGCTGTGGTGATTTGCCTGTAGGCAGCCTTAGTGGAGAGTAATTAGTAAACGGTAATCCGTAATCGGTGAACGGTAATCGGTAGCTTAAACCGATTACCGTTTACCGAACAATGATTACGGCAAACGGAGCAAAAATGGCTGATTCAATCATTTTGGAAACGCACAGCTTGCGCCGAGAGTTTGGGGCATTGGTGGCGGTGGACGATGTGAGCCTTAAGGTAAAGGCGGGCACGCTGCACTCTATCATTGGGCCTAACGGTGCGGGAAAAACGACGTTTTTCAACCTCCTTAGTGGCAACATACCGCCAACCAGTGGCAAGGTACTGCTGCGGGGCAAGGATATTACCAATGTGCCCCTGCACAAGACGGTACATTTAGGAATCGGCCGTTCTTTCCAGATTACCAACATTTTCCCTAACCTGACGGTGCTAGAGAATATTCGTTTGGCGGCACAGGCATTGGGCAACGATAGCTTTCGGCTATTCCGTTCCCATCGCGCCTTTGCCAAGTATGAAACACGTGCCTGGGAAGTAATTGAGCAAGTTGGCTTAGCAAATGAAGCATTGCTACCGGCCCGCACCTTGCCACATGGTGCACAACGCAAGCTGGAGCTGGGTATGATTTTGTCGCCAGACCCGGAAATTCTGTTGCTGGATGAACCGACGGCAGGCATGGCATCAGAACAGGTACCGGAGCTCATGGCTCTCATCCAAAAAATTCAGGCGGAGGGACAAAAAACCGTCATGCTAGTGGAGCACAACATGAATGTGGTGATGAGCGTGTCGGACAAGATCACGGTGATGCACCACGGCAGCATATTGGCAGAAGGCACACCAACCGAAATTTCGGCCAACGAAACGGTGCAAACCGCATATTTGGGTCATTTGTATGAAGAATCTGCTTGAAGTCAACAATATTCACACTTACATTGGCCAGTTCCACATTTTGGAAGGCGTGTCGCTGTCTGTACCGAAGGGCAGCATTACGGCACTGCTCGGGCGCAATGGGGCAGGCAAAACCACCACGCTAAAATCCATTTTGGGGCTGACGCCGCCGCGTGACGGCTCCATTTTGTTTAATGGGGAGCCCATTCAGGGACGGCGCAGCTTTGACATTGCGGCAATGGGCATTGGTTTTGTGCCGGAACATCGGGCGATTTTTCGCGATTTGAGCGTACTGGAAAATTTGCGGATCGCAGAGCGCAAGAAAGGTGATTTTGGGCGCAAAGAGCAGTTTATTTTTGAGCTTTTCCCAGATTTGAAGCGGCTCATTAAGCTGCCTGGTACCAATCTTTCTGGTGGGCAGCAGCAGATGCTGGCCGTGGCGCGCGCCCTGGTGCCAGACAATGAACTGCTGCTGATTGATGAGCCAAGTGAAGGGTTAGCCCCGGTGCTGATCGAGCAGATGATGGCGGCCATTCAGCAGCTTTCAGCCGAAACAACGGTGCTATTGGTGGAGCAAAATTTTGTGGTAGCCAGCAGGCTGGCCCAGCGATATGTGATTATTGATGAGGGGCATTCTGTGCAGCACGGCCTGATGACTGATTTGGTGCAGGATAAGGCGACGATTCACCGATATTTGGGCGCAGCGTGACGATGGTCAGTAATTGGTAACCAATTACGAAGTTCCGGAGAAATTATGGCAGATGTAATAGGGACGTTGAGGGCAAACAGAACGCGGTTGATTACGTTAGCTGTGTTGGGGTTTGTGTTTTTTACGGCCGTTCAAGGCATGGAAACAGACGATTGGCTGATCACCATTTTGCGTGGGCTAAGCGTGGGGATGATTACCTTCCTGGTGGCGGCGGGACTGTCGCTGATTTTGGGCTTGATGGACGTGCTGAATCTGGCGCATGGCGAGATGTTTATGGTAGGGGCCTACGTCGGCTGGACGGTGTTTGTACGCCCAGACACCTTTGTGGATATTTTGTCCCCGCTGCTGCTGACGGCCGTGGGCTTTGTGCTACTGCCCGCATGGCGCGTTTGGATTCAAAAAGTGCCGTTTTTGCAAAAGCAGACGCACATCTGGCCCTGGCTGGCACTGATTTTGGGGGCGGGACTGCTGTGGGTAGCATATGCTCGCTTTCCACTGGCTATTTGGAACCCGGAAGTGTATGCGGAAAGTCCCATCACTTATTCGCTGGCTCTGAGCCAAGATAATTTGGTTCTGGCGACAATGCCGCCGTCGGCAGGCTGGCCGCTGGGATTGATTGGTACGCTGCTGGGCGGGTCGCTGCTGGCGTTGGCGGTGGCTGGCTTTGGTTTGCGGCGGCAAAGCGGCACGTTGAGCAATCATATTTCGCGCAGCACGCTGGTAACGGCGGCCGTTCTGCTGGCACTTGGCTTAATTACATTTTTCATCAACAGCAACATTACCAACTTTTTATTGGGCATTAGCACCACTGCTCGCTTTTTTGTGGCGATGGGCGTGGCGACGGGGCTAGGTTTTGTGATTGGGGGATTGATTGAGGTGGCGTTGATACGGCCGTTGTACGACCGTCCGATCTACCAATTGATGATCACCCTGGGGTTGAGCTTCATTGTGGTAGAAGTGGTACGCGCCATTTGGGGTCGTCCAGAATTTACGATGCCCAAAGCGGCTCTGTTCAGCGGCAGCGGCGACAGTTGCCCCGCCACCAACTTTGGCGATTTGATAGCCAATCAATGCTCGACGATTTTGCTGTTTAACGGCCGTATTCGCAGCTACAACGAAGTGTTCATTATTTTAGTCGGTCTGGTGGTGCTGCTGCTGGTCTGGCTCATTTTGCAGCGCACCCGCATCGGCATGATTATTCGCGCAGGCGTGCAGGACAGCGAGATGGTGGAAGCCTTGGGCATCAATGTGCGGCAAGTGTTTACCTTTGTTTTTGCCATGGGCGTGGGGCTGGCGGCATTGGGCGGCATTTTGGCAGCGCCGTCCATTGGCCTCTCAACAGACATGGGCACGCGCTTGCTGCTGCTGGCGCTAATCGCCTTGGCCATTGGCGGCTTAACCAGCTTTCCTGGCGCGGCCGCGGGCGCAATTTTGGTGGGCCTACTGCAACAGTTCATCATCAAATATGGGCAAATTGGGATCAACTTGCCCTTTTTGGCCGAGCCATTTAAGCCATCGCCACCGCTAGTGCCAGCCTCTACCGTGCTGCTCATGGTGATTATCCTGCTCATCCTGCCGCAAGGGCTGTTTGGGCGGAATGAATAATGTGAGGACTGGCAGGCCTGCATACGATTAAATTTCAGCTTATTTATCAGGACTGCCAATCCTGTATTGACAAGCGCGGAGAATTTGAATGCAATCTACTCTGGCAAACCGTACACCTGAAAAAGCGAGTCTGGCTCGTTGGCTTTCGGCCAATCGCGGACTGGTGGGACTGCTGATCTTTTTGCTGCTCTTCCCGTTTCTGCTCGCCTTAATTGAAGGGCAATCTTTTGGAGATGTTTTGGCAAATGAAGCGGGTAGAGCCAAGTTTATGCAAGGCTTGCTCATCGAGGTGTTTATTTTGGCCATTTACGCCCTAAGCTATGACTTAATTTTGGGCGTGACGGGGCTGCTCTCGTTTGGGCACGCCATGTTTTTTGCCACGGGCGCATATTTTACGGGGATTGCCTTCAAGAGCTTCGGTTGGGGGGCTGGGCAAACGTTGCTAGGTCTGGTTGGGGTTGCGGTGGTGCAGGCGTTGCTGTTTGGCATTGTGCTGCCGCGCGTCAAAGGCATCACCTTTGCGCTGGTTACGCTGGGATTGGCATCGGTATTCCACATTGTGGTGCAAGCCAGTGAGTTAACGGAATGGACGGGGGCAGACGTGGGATTGCAGGGGGTGATTGCTCCAGATTGGCTCAACAGCAACACAGCGCGGTTCCAGCTTTATTTGCTAGTGCTGGTAAGCACATTTGTCGTTTACCTGATTTACCGTCGCTTTGTGGATTCACCCACCGGGCGCGTTTGCATTGCCATTCGTGAAAATGAAGACCGGGCTTTAATGTTGGGCTACAACACCTTTTTGTTCAAGCTAGTGGCGTTGATAGTGGCTTCTTTAACGGCCGTTCTTGCCGGATTCTTCCACACCATTCACCAACCCATCGTAAGCCCCAACGTGGCCGGGCTGGGCTGGACGGTGGCCGCACTGCTCATCATTCTCATTGGGGGAGTCGGCACCTTGAGCGGGGCCTTAGTGGGTGCGGCCGTTTTCCGCCTGCTTGAATATTATCTAGACCTCTGGTTTGGCGACGCCGCCAACTTTTTGCTCGGGGCGGTCTACGTCATCATCGTTCTCTTTTTGCCCTATGGCATTGTGGGCACTTGGCGGCTGCGCAGTACCCAAATTGCTAAAGGTCGGGAACGGTTGAAGAAGCTGTTCGGGCTTACGAAAACAATCCCAAAAAGCTAAAAATCTCTCCTTCATCAGTCTATTAAAGATTGCTGAAATTTGCCATCTCTCAATGCTAAGAGTAAACTTTTTCTGTAATCGGCTAGAATTTTGTGTTGATTACACCAATATTGGGCAGTCGCGCCCTAATTGCTGTTAAACCAATCAAATAGTTACCTCAAGGAACGTTTTTACGTTCAACCATCACCCATTCAGGAGGGATGTGATGACGAAAAGAGTTGTGTACTTGCTGGCTACGGCCGTATTCCCCTTGCTCATCCTCTGGGCCACCCTGGCTCCCCATTCCAACGCGGTTAGCACCACCATATTGATTGATGCCGTCTACTACGATGGCATTGAAGATAATAATCCAGATGCTGATGAAGCTGTGCGTTTGATCAATATTTCAAACACGACCATTGACATTAGCAATTGGGAACTTACTGACGGTGGCACAGGCTTAACCTCGTTGCCCAACAATGTCACTTTGAGCCCTGGTGAAATGATTTGGCTAACAGATGAAGCAGCTGCCTTCGCCCGCCAATTTGGGTTCTTGCCAGATTTTGAAGCAACGGACACGAATCCAACTGTTCCAAACACGACAGGAGCTTGGCCTGGGTTTACTAACACAGGTGATGAAGTCGTTTTATTAGATGATCTTAGTGCAATTGTAGATGTATTGGTATATGAAAATGGATCTACTGGCCAAACTGGCTGGAGCGGAACGGCCGTCCAACCATATTCAGGCTTCGGCTCAAAGGGGCAAATTCTGTACCGAATGCGCAACCAAACGACGGGTCTACCCGTACCCGACACCGACACGGCAGCGGATTGGGCGCAAAGCACGGGGGATGTGGTGAACGGCCGTAAAGTCCTCTACCCCGGTTGGAATTTAGACACCTACTTTCAAACCGCCAAGTTTACTCAATCCGGTACCCTTACCGTTGCCATCGCGCCAGACAATGCGTACGAAACGCTCAAGCTGCACCTGGACGCCGCCCAAACCAGCATCGCCATTGAAACCCACACCTTCGAGAACATGGCCATTGCCAGCGACCTCATTGCCGCCCTGAATCGCGGCGTCGCCGTCACCATTTTGCTGGAAGGCGCACCCCCTGGCGGCATACCTGAGCAGGAAAAATATATCTGCCAACAAATCGAACCCGCCGGGGGTGAATGCTGGTTCATGATCAGCGACGACCCCAACGACATCGCCGACCGCTACACATACCTCCACGCCAAATTTATCCTCATCGACGGCCAGCAAGTGATCATCAGCAGTGAAAATCTCAGCCCCAACTCCATGCCCAGCGACAATAAATCGGATGGCACCTGGGGGCGGCGCGGGGTGCTGCTCGTCACCGACGCGCCCGGGGTTGTGGCCCATGTGCAAAGTATCTTTGACGCCGATTTCGATCTGACCAACCATGTAGACATCACCAACACGGCCTTCATTGGTGGGCCAGACCCCGGCTTTATGCCTAATTTGGAAACTGGCGGCATCACGTACACGGTGCGCTACCCGAATGCGACCGTTTTCAGCGGCAATTTTGGCTATGAAGTGGTGCAGTCGCCAGAAAACAGCCTGCGCACCACAGATTCGCTGCTGGGTTTAATTGCTCAGGCAGGCGCGGGAGATACCGTTTTGGTGCAACAGTTGGATGAACGGCCGTACTGGGGCAGCTCCACCTCTAATCCCACGGACGACCCCGCCCTGCGCACCGAAGCATATATAGCCGCCGCCCGACGGGGAGCCTCTGTGCAAATTTTGCTCGACAGCCTGTTTGATGACGGTGACGCCACCAGCAACAGTGCCACTTGCACCTACGTCAACGGCATCGCCCAAGCCGAAGTGCTTGATCTGGCCTGCAAAACAGCCAATCCCACCGGCCTAGGCATCCACAATAAGATGGTGCTGGTGCAACTTAGCGGCCAAGGGTACCTGCACGTGGGCAGCCTTAACGGCAGCGAACAATCCAGCAAAGGCAACCGCGAACTTGCGCTCCAGGTACAATCCAACGAAGCATATGCCTACCTGGCAGAGATGTTCCAGCGGGATTGGGGAGACGTTGTCTATTTGCCGTTGGTACTCAACAATTATGTCAGTCCAGCAACTTACGTTCTCATTAGCGAAGTGCTGTATAACCCACCGGGCATGGCTGATGATTTTGAGTTTATCGAACTGATGAACCCAACAGGCGCAACCATTAATTTAAGCAATTACAGCCTGGGTGATGCTGTTAATACAACGGATTTTGAGGATGTGCGCCGCTTCCCGTCGGGCACGACGATTCCACCAGGTGGCACCATTGTGGTGGCTACAGCAGCAACTGCCTTCTTTACCGAATACAACATAAACCCCGACTTTGAGATTATTAGCACCAATACGGCCGTGCCCGACCTCATTGACGACCCGGCGTGGGGCAATCCGGCAGCCTTGCTTCAGCTTGCCAACGGTGGTGATGAAGTCATCTTGCGCGATCCAAACGGGCAAGTTGTCGATGCAATCGCCTACGGTACAGGCAGTTTCCCTGGGGTGGTGCCCTGCCCATTGGTTAGCAGCAGCAACCGCACCCTGGAACGATTCCCGGCAAATAAAGACACCAACGACTGCTCGGTAGATTTCCGTGATTGGCCCTTCCCAAATCCGGGCGAGCTGCCGTAGCCACAAATTTTCCCGGAAACTGCTTTAGTGATTAAGGGGTAGTTTCCGGGAAATTCATCAAAATGGCCCCACCAGAGGCTCATAAAAAACTCATATTGTTAAACACGCTAATTTGGCTAAAATGAATAAATAGCTTGACAGTGATTGGGTTATTGTGTATATTTGTCCTAATTGGAACCGGTTCCACGGTTCCAAAACCATATAGCGGAAGAGAAAAGCTAAATTTCATTCTTATTCATCCTCAATAAAAACGTTCGTCAACCTTAAGCAAAGGAAGTCTGATGGCAAATACCACCATCAGGGATGTTGCTAAAAAAGCAGGTGTTGGTGTCGGCACGGTTTCCCGCGTCATCAACCGCAATCCTGCCGTACGTGAATCGACGCGCCAGAAGGTTCTGGCGGCTATTGAAGAGCTGGAGTTCACACCCAGCCCTATTGCCCGACGCCTCTCTTTGGGCAAAACAATGACGGTAGCAGTCATTGCGCCTTTTTTTGTACGGCCGTCTTATGTGGAACGCTTTCGGGGTTTAGACACCGTCTTTGCTGAAAGCGATTACGATTTTGTACTGTACAACGTTGAAACCATAGAAAGACGAGACTACTGCTTTAAGGAACTGGCACGGAGTGACAAAGTAGATGGTCTGCTTATCATGTCGCTTGTCCCACAAAACAACGTCGTCAGGCGGTTTCAAAATGCAGGCATCCCCACGGTACTTGTAGATGCCGCCCACCCCGAACTTAGCCATATCATCATTGATGATTTTGAAGGCGGCTATAACGCCACCAAACATCTTATTAATTTAGGTCATCGGTACATTGCTTATATCAGCGACCACATGCACGAAAGTCCTTTTAACTTTCAACCTGTTATTGACCGGTATCGCGGCTATCGGCAAGCCTTGGCAGATGCAGATATTCCTTACAAACCAGAGTATCATCGCCAAGGAGAACTCTCTAGGGAAGTTGCCAAAACAATGACGATCGAGCTGCTTCAATTACCAGAACCACCTACGGCCGTCTTCGCTTACTCCGATACCCAAGCCTTTGGTGCCCTGCGCGCCGCCAGAGAACTCAACATCGCCGTCCCAGAGCAGCTTTCCATCATTGGTTATGACGATATTGAAATCGCTGAATATTTGCATCTCACCACAATTCGGCAAGAACTATATGACTCCGGTAAACTAGGTGCCCAAATGCTTCTAAAAGTGATTAATAACCCAACGGCCGAACCCGACACAATCCTACTACCAACAACCCTTATCGAACGTGGCACAACCGCCCCATTGCCTATACACATCTGATCGTCTCCAGCCATCATTCTTTTATTCACAGAAACCGGAAACTAAAGAAAGGAGGTGAGTTTATAGATAGAGCGAAGCATAAAGAAGGAAAGTAGATTTTATAAATTGGTTTAGACACAAAATCCTAGGAGGACAAGAAAATATGTTAAACCAAAAATCTTTTAAGTTGCTGGCAATTTTGCTGGCCCTCGTCCTGGTGTTGGTTGCCTGTGGTGGTGGCGGTGATAGCGACACCGCAGAAGAAGCTGACAGCGGCGACACAGCTGCCGATAGCGGTGATGAAGCAGCAGATGAAGAAATGGCCGATGACGAAGAAATGGCAGAAGGTGAAGAAATCGTTTTGAATGCCTACGTTAATGGCCCCAATGACCAGGCACACACGGATTGGGTCATCGCAGAATTTGAGGCAATGAACCCCGGTGTGACGGTTAACTTTGTCACCGCAGGTGAAGTAGTAGAAGACCGGTTGGGTATCTACCTGCAAATCTTTGAAGCCCAATCTCCAGAGCTGGACATTGCTATGATTGACGTGATTTGGCCTGGCGATTTGGCAGAACACTTCCTTGACCTCAACGACTTCGGCGCAGCCGACGTATCTGGCGCACACTTCCCGGCCATCGTTGAAAACAACACCGTTGGCGGCAGCTTGGTGGGTATTCCTTATTTCACTGATGCTGGTCTGCTGTACTACCGCACGGATCTCCTTGAGAAATATGGCTATGATGCCCCGCCAGCAACCTGGGATGAGCTGGAAGAAATGGCAGCCACCATTCAGGAAGGTGAACGTGGTGAAGGCAATCCCGACTTTGATGGCTTTGTATGGCAAGGACGCGCTTACGAAGGTTTGACGTGTGACGCGCTTGAGTGGATCGACTCTCACGGTGGTGGCACCATCGTTAGCCCCGAAGGCGTCATCACAGTGAACAACGATGCTGCTATTGCTGCTCTTGACCGTGCAGCGGGCTGGATTGGCACCATCTCCCCGGTTGGTGTGACTGACTACGCTGAAGAAGAAGCCCGTAACCAATGGCAGGCTGGTAACGCTGCTTTCATGCGCAACTGGCCGTACGCCTACTCACTAGGCAACCTGGAAGATAGCCCCATTGCCGGCAACTTCGACGTAGCTCCACTGCCCGCAGGTCCTGGCTCCGATTCAGGTTCCGCAACTTTGGGTGGTTGGCAGCTGGCTGTTTCCAAGTACAGCGAACATCCTGAATTGGCAGCCGAATTGGCTCTCTTCATTGCTTCCGAAGAATCCCAGAAAGTAAACGCGCTCGAGACCAGCCGTATTCCAACTATCATGGCTCTCTACGAGAATGATGAAGTCATTGGCACCTATCCCTGGTTTGCTAACCTGCTCCCCGTGTTCACCAGCGCGGCGGCACGTCCTTCAACGGCTACCGCACCACAGTACAGCGACACATCAGCCCTCTTCTTTACGGCCGTTAACTCTGTGCTAATTGGTGAAGCAGATGCGGATGAAGCATTGGCTGAACTTGAGCTGGAACTGGAAGATTTGCTCGGCTTTGAGACAGGCTCTCCGTAAAAACCTAGCTTAGTAGCCGTTCGGTTCCAAAACCGCTGAGTTAATTCCGAACGGCTACTTTGAGCCCATTTGCCAATTCGACAATTTATTTGCAAATGGGCAATTAGTCACTTACATATCGATTCATCAGATAGGTCAATCGGTATACCACTCTAACTGAGTTAGTAAATAGTGTGGGGCTGGCCAGCATATGAAACTGCCACCCCACACTATCTTCACCACTTCTTTTGGTAATGACGTGACTCAGTGCATTTGCCAGCTTTGGGCTGTCATCATGCAGTCCAAACAGTTCTTGGAGGTTCCTTATGAGTGCCATAAGCACACAAGACGCAACTGCGGCCCCGAAGAAGCCAAAAAAGAATCAACCCTCCGATTTGGCTAAAAGTGAAGAACGGTTGGCTTATTGGCTATTAGCACCGACCTTTCTCATTCTCTTTGCTATTGGGTTTTATCCTCTCTTTTCAGTTTTTTATAACAGCTTTACCGATCGACAACTAGCCAGTAACCAGCCAGTGGAATGGGTAGGTTTTGACAACTACTCCAGGCTGCTGAGTATGACTATTACTGAATTGCCTCGTGAAATCGACGAGGAAACAGGTCAACCTGCGATCGATCCAGATACGGGTGAACCTGAATATGTGCTTCCATTGGAGGTTCTGCCGCGTGAACCACGCCGTTTTCGTGAGCTTTCCCAATTTAATTGGTTTGGCACCCGCTATGTGCTGGGTGCAACCGATCCTGACTTTTTGCTCGCATTTATAGACACGGTGCGCTTCACTTTCTTTGCCATTATTCTGGAAACAGTTCTAGGACTCGGCATTGCGCTAGTGGTGAACTCCAATTTCAAAGGGCGCGGGGCGATGCGGGCGGTGATGCTTGTTCCCTGGGTTATTCCTACGGCCGTATCGTCCAGAATTTGGGAGTGGATGTTTACTTCAACCAGAACGGGTCTATTTAATGTTGTCTTTCAAGATTTAGGCCTGGGTGATGGCCGGATCGCCTTTTTGGTTGCAGAAAATTGGCAGCTTCCGGCGATGGTTATGATTGACGTGTGGAAAACGACGCCTTTCATGGCACTCTTGATCTTGGCCGGGTTACAGCTTATCCCCAAAGACATCTATGAAGCCGCCGATGTTGATGGTGCCTCAACGTTACGCACCTTTTTCTCCATCACCCTCCCCCTGTTACGGCCAACTATCGCGGTTGCACTTGTGTTCCGTACGTTAGACACCTTGCGCGTCTTCGACCTTTTCCAAATCGTTCTAGGGCAAAAGCGATACTCGTTAGCCAGCTTCACCTACTATGAACTGGTCAACAATCAATCGATGGGCTACTCATCAGCCAGTAGTGTGCTCATCTTCTTCTTGATTTTCATTTTCGCTTTCCTTTACATCCGCTTCCTGGGGGTGACAAATGAGTAAACAAGCCGATCCAATGGCCATTTTAAGACGAGCCGGGTTCTACATTGTACTCGCCGCCGTCGTGATCTATTTGGTATTTCCCTTTTATTGGGCCATCAACTCGTCTCTTAAAACCGAGCCGCAGCTTCAGATGACCCCTGCCACGTATATTCCCCGTGCCGTTGAGGATCAAAGTATTTCATTCCACTTTGGTAATTATGCGGCCGTTTTCCAAAATGAGGTGTTTACGCGTGGGCTACTAAACAGTGCTATTGTCGCCGGAACAACGACCGTATTGGCACTGATGATCGGAGCCTTTGCTGCCTTCGCTCTCGGTAAATTACGGTTTAGGGGGCGTACGCCATCTCTCTACATCATCTTGGCAATGACAATGTTCCCGGCGGTCTCGGTGTTAACCGGGCTCTTCGGGGTGATTAGGGCGTTTAACATACCTGCCATTGGCAGTATGATCCTCACCTATCTGCTCTTTTCATTGCCATTTACAGCCTGGGTATTAACCTCATTCTTTGAAGGGTTGCCGCGGGAACTGCTTCAATCGGCACAGGTAGATGGGGCAACACCATTCCAGACCTTTTACATGATTCTGCTCCCACTGACTGCGCCTGCACTGGTAACCACTGGCTTGCTGGCTTTCATTGGCGCCTTCAATGAATATCTCTTCGCTTTGACCTTCACCACGGTTGAACCAAATGCACGAACCGTGCCTGTGGCTATTGCTCAATTTACGGGTCTTGTAGCCAGGCAAGAGCCATTTGGTGAGATTATGGCTGCGGCCGTTGTGGTTAGTATCCCGCTGCTCATCCTTGTACTCATCTTCCAAAGAAAGATCGTAGAAGGGTTGACGGCTG